>NZ_AP028138.1:1436125-1795157 GCF_030297595.1 Polynucleobacter sp. HIN7
TTGATAGTGCCAAAGCTCTGCGACGGCTTCATGGTGAGCAAACGGCTTTAATTTGGCTCATGGGTGCCGATAGCTTTTTGCAGCTCTACACCTGGAATGATTGGCGCGACTTAATGCATTACATTCATCTGGCAGTAGCAAGTCGCCCTCCCTATCGGATTGCGATCCAACTTCAAGACCATCCACCCCTATTGGCCCATTATCAAGATCATCAAACCACAAGTACTCAGGAGCTTTGTCAACGCCCCTGCGGCCTGATTTATTTAGATGAAGAACTCTCCATTGATCTGGCATCGAGCAGTCTTCGACCTTTACTGGCACATCACCCCAGCGCTGATGCCATTCAACAATGGTTGCCAGAATCGGTCTGGAACATTATTTTAGAAAAAGGCCTTTATCAATCCAAGGTAAGATGAGCAAAAAGCCATATGGATATTAAAAAACTACAGCGCACCATCATCGACGCCCTCGAGGATGTCAAAGCACAAGACATTCGTGTCTACGATAGCAGCAAGCTTAGCGAACTGTTTGATCGCGTGATCATTGCCACCGGCAGCAGCAATCGCCAGACCCGTTCTTTGGCTCTCTCGGTCAAAGAAAAGGTTCTTGAAAAAGGGGGCGAAGTGATCTCAATCGAGGGCCTGGAGACGGGTGAATGGGTTCTAGTGGATTGCGGCGATATTGTGGTTCATATCCTGCAGCCCATGCTTAGAGCCTACTACCAACTCGAAGGAATCTGGGGTGACAAACCGGTTCGGGTCAAATTGTCCGGCACCAAGAAGCTCGTCAAAGCCAGTGAAGAAGCTGGCGACGAATAAACCATGCGTCTTTGGATTATTGCGGTTGGTCACAAAATGCCAGACTGGGTATCTAGAGCATGCCAGGAATACCAAAAACGCATGCCCAGCGACTGCGTTATTGAGCTTAAAGAACTAAAGCCGGATATTAATCCTGCTAAAGAAGCGAGCAAAATCATTGCAGCGATTCCAAAAGGTGCGGTCGTCATTGCATTAGATGAGCATGGCATCGATCTGCGAACTCAAGCGATTGCGGATCATCTCAAGAATTGGCGGGCAAATGGTCAAGATATTGCGTTCTTGATCGGCGGAGCAAATGGGCTTGACCCAAGCCTCAAAGCAAATGGCGGTCTCATCTGGAAACTATCAAGCCTCACCCTGCCACATGCGTTTGCTCGCCTAGTGCTGATCGAACAACTCTATCGTGCCTGGACCATCCTGCAAGGCCACCCCTATCATCGTGAGTAAATGGGAAATCTTTTAACATGAAGTATGACTTTATTTACCTCGCCTCGCAAAGCCCGCGTCGCCGGGAGTTACTCTCGCAGATTGGAGTACGCTTCGAGCTACTCCTGCCAGGGCCTGATGAGGATGCCGAGTCTCTAGAGCTCGCTCTTGCAAACGAAAGTGCTGCAGACTACACGCAACGCGTAACCATTGCTAAAAGTATCGCAGCTCTCAAGCGTTGGCATCAGCGCCGCCAAGTAAGTCTCGAGCTTCCCTGGGCGCCAATACTTTGCGCCGACACCACCGTGAGCCTTCCAGGCTCGCCCGATCACGAAATCCTTGGAAAGCCGCACGATCAAGAAGACGCGATGCGGATATTGCACATCTTGAGCGGTCAGACGCATTGGGTTTACACAGCCCTTGCCATCACCCCTGAGCCCACAAGCATCCCGGTCTGCGTATTACAAAAGTCAAGGATACGGTTTACGACATTAAGCCATGAGCAAATTGAACGCTATGTCAGCAGCGGTGAAGCATTTGGGAAGGCGGGTGCCTATGGCATTCAGGGGATGGCCGCTACGTTTATTGAGGAGATTTCTGGAAGCTATAGCGGTATCATGGGGCTTCCCTTATTTGAAACTGCCCAACTACTACGAGTAGCAGATGTACGTTTTGGTTTAACCCAATCATGACTCAAGAAATCCTCATCAATATCACCCCACAAGAAACACGCGTTGCTTTAATTGAGCAAAATGCCGTTCAAGAACTCCATATTGAACGTACGCGCCAGCGTGGAATTGTGGGCAATATTTATTTGGCGAAGGTGGCCCGGGTCTTACCTGGGATGCAATCAGCCTTTATTGATATTGGTTTAGAACGTGCTGCATTCATTCACTTTAATGATTTGGGCGAACAGCAAACTGGTGGTCAGATTGAAAAAGTTTTGTTCGAAGGACAGACACTCTTGGTGCAAGTACTTAAAGACCCCCTCGGAACAAAAGGAGCCAGACTCACCCGCCAAATTAGTATTGCGGGACGTAATTTGGTCTATTTGCCACAAATTCATCGGCCATTAGGTCAAGAGATTCATATTGGCATCTCACAAAAGATTGAAAATCCCGAGGAACGCGAAGCACTCAAAAACCGTCTGAAAGGTCTGATTCCTGCAGATGAATCCGGCGACATCATTGTTCGCACCAGTGCCGAACATGTGAGCGATGAAACCTTGATTTCTGACCTGAAGTACCTTCGCACCACCTGGCAACAAATTGCGCAACGCGCCAAAGAAAAAGCGGCCCCCGCGCTTCTTCATCAAGACCTCAATTTAGCCGAGCGGGTATTACGAGACATGGCTGGCCCTGAGACTAGTCAGATTCGGATTGATTCGGCTGAAAACTTTGAACGTCTGACTCAGTTTGCACAGATGTTTATGCCACAACTGAATTCCAAGCTGACTCTCTACCGTGGTGAGCGCGCCCTCTTTGATCTCTTTGATATTGATTCTGAAATCAATAAAGCCTTGGGACGGCGTGTCGATCTTAAGTCAGGCGGCTATCTGATGATCGATCAAACCGAATCGATGACCACTATTGATGTCAATACCGGGAGTTTTGTTGGGGCTCGTAATTTAGACGACACCGTGTTTAAAACCAATCTAGAGGCTGCCCAAGCGATTGCCCGTCAATTACGTTTGCGCAATCTGGGCGGCATCATCATCATTGATTTTATTGACATGACGCAGAGCGACCATCAAGAAGCAGTGCTTGGCGAGCTGAAGAAGAATTTAGCGCGTGATCATGTGCGCACCAATGTGAACGATTTTTCCTCATTGGGACTGATTGAGATGACACGCAAGCGAACGCGCGAGTCCCTATCTCATATTTTGTGTGAACCCTGCTCGTCTTGCAATGGCAAAGGGGAAACGAAAACACCGCAGACGATTTGCTATGAAATCTTGCGTGAGATTGTGCGTGAGCATCGCCAATTTAATCCCAAAGAGTTCCGCATTGTTGCCTCACCCGATGTCATTGATTTATTCCTTGAGGAAGAGAATCAATTCTTAGCCATGCTGGGCGACTTTATTCAAAAACCAATTCGGCTCCAGGCTGAGGCTGGCTTTAGGCAAGAACAATACGATATTGTCTTAAATTGATTCGATTGCTTAGCTTGCTTCGCTAAACTGCAGGCGATGCAAACCGGCATATAAACCGTTTTTGGCAATGAGCTCCCGATGGGGGCCGTATTCCACAATCTCACCATGGTCGAGTACGGCAATATTATCAGCATGCTCGATGGTTGATAAGCGATGCGCAATTACTAAAGTGGTTCTACCGGCCATCAGCCGATCGAGCGCCTCTTGCACTTGGCGCTCAGACTCTGAGTCCAGGGCAGAGGTTGCCTCATCCAGAATCAGAATAGGTGCATCTTTATAGATTGCGCGCGCAATCGCAAGGCGTTGTCGTTGACCACCCGATAAACGATTGCCGTTATCCCCAATTGGCGTATCAATTCCATCGGGTAATTCAGAGAGCAAGTTGGACAAATTAGCTGCCTCTAGCGCTTCAATCACACGACCGCGATCAATATCATCACCAGTGCTCGAGCCATACGCGACATTAGCTGCAATCGTGTCATTAAACAGAATCACATCTTGACTCACAAAAGCGATTTGTTTACGTAAATCTGTTAAAACAATCTCCTCAATTGGGATTTGATCGAGCAAAATCCGACCGGATTTGGGCTGATAAAAACGTGGTAACAAATTAACTAGCGTTGATTTACCTCCACCGGATGGCCCCACAAAAGCAATCACCTCGCCCGGCTTAACCGTGAGATTGATGTTACGTAAGGCATCTTTTCGACCCTCATCTTGGTTGTATGAGAAAGAAAGGTCTTCAAACCTAATTTCACCTTGAGCCTTCTCAAGCCGCTTGAGATTCGATGTTTGCGCCTTCTCCTCCTCAACCGGCTGATCAATTAACTGAAAGATCATCTCAGCAGCGGTGAGCCCCCGCTGCAAAGGCTGATTAATATCAGCTAAGTGCTTGAGCGGAGATACGATTAACAGCATCGCGGTAATAAAGGCTGCAAAGCTCCCAACTGTGACGCCTTGGCTAGCCGATTGCATGATGGCAATGACTAGGACGACCGATAAAGCCATCGAGGCAACTAATTGAGTGATCGGCTGATTTAATCCGCCGGCAACCGCTGCCTTCAGTGTAAACTTGCGTAATTGCTCGGCTTTTTCCATAAAACGACGCATCTCATAGTCTTCACCGCCATGCACTTTCACTATCTTATGACCGGCTGCGGCCTCCTCAACTACATAGGCTAACTCACTGGTCATGCTCTGCTGCTGGCGATTGAGGCTACGCAAGCGTTTATTGATCTTGCTCATCACATAGGCAATGATCGGGAAAATCACAAAGACCACCAAGGTTAAGCGCCAGTTCAAATACAACAAATACCCCATCAAACCAATCACGGTTAGCAGATCACGCACCAGACTGATCAACATACCGCCCATAATCGATAGGACATTATTGACCTCGAAGACCACTGCATTAATTAAGTTCGAGGCCGTGGTTTTTTGGTAATACTCGGTCTTGGCACGTAAGAGTCTGGCAAACATTTGTTCGCGCAGCTTCAACAAAATATTACTAATGACTTTGGTTAGCAAATAGTTCGAGAGAAATTGAGCTCCGCTACGCACAATAGCCAGACCGACAAGAAAGACTGGGACTAACCATAGCTGATCATTCATCTTCCCCGAAAAGCCATCATCCAAAAGGGGCTTCATGAGAGCGGGAATAGAGGTCTCCGACGCCGCCACAAAGGCCATAGCCACTAATGAGCCAACAATTAGGCGGATATGGGGGCGCAAATAGCCAATTAATCGATTTAGGGCTTGACGGTCTGAAGCATTCATATAATGAATTATGCCCACCTTATCAGTCATACTCATCACTCGGAACGAGGAAGCCAATCTTGGGGATTGTTTAACCTCCTTAGACGGGCTGGCTGACCAAATTGTAGTGGTAGACACCCAAAGCACTGACAAAACCCTTGAGATTGCCAAAGCCCATGGGGCGCTAATAAGCTCCCCCGACGATTGGCCCGGCTTTGGGCCCCAAAAGAACCGGGCTCTTGACTTAGCAAACTGCGATTGGGTCTTATCGCTTGATGCCGACGAGCGCCTGACCCCCGAACTGCGTGCAGAGATCAAAACAGTTCTTAGTCAACCGCATGCCGATTGCTATGCCATCCCACGCTTATCCTGGTACTGCGGACGTTTTATGCGTCATTCTGGCTGGACGCCTGATTATGTGGATCGCCTTTTTAAGCGGGGCACTGCACGATTTTCCTCTGATTTAGTACATGAACGTTTAATCCCACAGGGACCCGTTCTCAAACTAAAGCATCAGATGCTGCATTACAGCTTCATGAACCCAGAGCAAGTCAGGGCAAAAATGGAGCGCTACTCTACCGACTCCGCTCAACAGGCATTCGCCAAAGGTAAAACCGGCAGTCCAATCAAAGCCATCTTGCACGGAGCCTGGTCATTCATTCGAACTTATTTTTTGCGAGCTGGATTTCTAGATGGTCCTCAAGGCTTTTCCCTGGCATGCTCCAATGCACAAGGTACGTATTATCGATATATGAAGCTTTGGCGACTCCAGCAAATGGCACGCGCTCAGAATCAAAAGGGTTAGGATCGCTTATGTTCAAAATCTCGATCCTACTTGCGACCTATAACTGGCCAGAAGCCCTGCGCTTTTGCCTCGAATCACTAGAAACTCAAACTGATCGAAACTTTGAAATCATCATTGCTGATGACGGCTCTAAACCAGAAACCGCAACACTCATACGCTCCATGAAGGAGCGCTCCAAGCACTCGATCCAACACTTATGGCAAGAGGATCAAGGGTTTCGGAAAACCATTATTCTCAATCAGGCCATTTTGGCTGCCCAGGGCGAATACCTCATATTCTTAGACGGGGACTGTATTGTGCAACCTGATTTTGTGAAGCGCCACCGTCAGCTTGCTAAGCCTCAAATGATGGTGACCGGCAGTCGCGTACTTCTAAGCGAATCATTAACCCAAAAGATCCTAAGTTGGCCGCGGTGGAACTTCGCAGCTTTCAAAAGCAATTTAATTAGCTATCGCTTAAATGGTGGAATTAATAAGTTCTGGCCCATCGTACTGAAGCTGGGTCCGGGGGCGTGGCGCGTTTATCAAAAATTTGTTTGGCGCCGTATTAAAGGTTGCAATATGGCTTGCTGGAAAGAGGATGCGCTGACGATTAGTGGTTTTGATGAGTCTATGACTGGCTGGGGTCACGAAGATGCTGATTTTGTCTTTCGACTACAACACGCTGGTATTCGACGTCAATCTGGTGCATGGTCAACCGAAGTATTTCATCTATTTCATCGAATCTCCGACCAGTCCAAGGCGGCTGAGAATGCAAAGCGAGTCCGCGAAAAAATTATGGCCAAGGCTGGTATACAGATATGAACGATCCTACCCGAGTTCTCTTCATCGCCACACGACAAATTGGCGATGTGCTGGTCACCACACCTTTAATTGAAGCAGCTCGTCGCATTTGGCCCAAGGCGCAATTTGATTTCTTAGGTTACCGCGGCAAGCTCGATATGCTCAAGGGTAATCCAGAAGTTCATGAGCTGCTTGAAACCTCCGAACATCCCAATCTTTGGGAATACCTCAAACTGTTTAATCGCCTATTCCAACGTTACGATTTAGCCATCATCACCCAACCTAGCGATCGAGCCTATTTTTTTGGTTCCCTTGCTGCGCTTCGCCGTGTTGGTGTAGTGGTACAAGATACCCCAAAGAGTCGGCAGAAAAGTGCATGGAAACGCTCCATCTGTATGCATTGGGTTCCAGTCGATTATTTTGAGCAACACGTCATCGTTGAAAAACTCAAGCTTCTCGAACCTTTCTACCGCGCTAAGGGTCTCGACCTTTTTGCAAATCCAATCTCGGTGACTCCTCCAAGCGGCGAAGCCCTTACCCCGGTGTTACAAAGCCAACTTCGTCAACCGTATATTGTTTTACATCCGGGTCCGCTCAATGGCTATAAGCGCTGGCCTTTAGGGTATTGGGCTCAATTAATTAAAGATCTTGTGGCCTTAAAGTATCAAGTGGTCTTAAGTGCATCGCCTGCAGAGCAGGATCTCTCCCTTAACCGAGATATTCTGTCCTTGCTCGATCACGAGGTCACCCAATTGGTCATTGACACTAAGGGGCAGCTCAACTTACCCCAAGTCAAAACCTTGTTAGATGGTGCGGCTTTATATATTGGTGTTGATACATCAGTAACGCATCTTGCTGCCGCCTGCGAAATCCCAACCATTGCTTTGTTTGGACCTACACCACCTACCAATTTTGGGCCCTGGCCCAATGGTTTCATTGGCGAGCGCCCTTATCAACTTCGAGGTCGAACCCAAATCGTCGGTAAGGTGTGCATTTTGCAAGGCCCGGGTGATTGTGTTCCTTGCCGAAAAGCGGGCTGCTTTGATACCGCCAATAGCAAAAGTGAGTGCCTTGACCTGCTAGAGCCCAGTCAAGTATTAGAAGCTACTAAAAAAATGCTGGATCGAAGTACGAGATTATCCTAGCGGCGCTTGACGTAAAACACCATCGTATCGCCCTCGTTATCTGTAGCGATCAGTTCATTACCAGTTTGTTTGCAAAAGGCGGGGATGTCATGCGTTGCGCCTGAATCGGTTGCCTTGAGTTTTAAGACCTCACCGGTTTGCATTTCAGCGAGGGTTTTCTTGGTACGCAGAATAGGCAAAGGGCAGTTCATGCCAATGGCATCCACTTCGCGATGAACCACAATCGAGCCTGCTTCACTCATCTCATTCTCCTATTTAATGCCATTTTAGCGACGAATTGCTAAATCCGCTCGGCAACCCAAGCATCAACGGCAGCGAGCGCTTTGCTTAAACCGCTTGGATCGCTACCACCAGCCATCGCCATTTCGGGCTTGCCGCCACCTTTGCCGCCCACTTGTTGAGCCACAAAATTGACGAGCTCACCCGCTTTGATCCGATTGGTCGCATCACTGGTCACCCCAGCAATGAGACTTACCTTGCCGTCTTGAACGGATGCCAAAACAATCGCGGCTGACTTTAATTTGGCCTTCAGAGCATCCATCGTGTCTCGCAATACTTTCGTATCAGCCGAATCTAATTGAGCTGCCAACACTTTGATGCCTTGCAGATCTTTTGCTTGATTGACTAAATCATCGCCTTGGCTCGCAGCTAATTTTGCATTTACGCGCTCGAGCTCACGCTCAAGATGTCTGAGTTGATCTTGCAATTGACTAACGCGTTGCGGCAGATCATGAGGAGCCGTCTTTAACAACTGGGCCGCCTCTTGGATCTTCGACTCAAGCCCTTGAACAAAATCCATCACATTCGTGCCGGTCACCGCTTCAACCCGACGAATACCAGCAGCCACTCCACCCTCAGAGACGATCTTAAAACTACCAATATCACCCGTTCGCTTGACATGGGTTCCACCGCATAACTCTTTAGAAGATCCAATTTCAAGTACACGCACACGCTCACCATACTTCTCGCCAAATAGCATCATGGCTCCGGTCTTTTGCGCATCCTCCAAAGCCATCACATTGGCAGCAGTTGCAGTGTTGGTCAAAATCTCATGATTGACCATTTGCTCAATCCGAGTAATTTCAGCCTTCGTCAAGGGTGCAGTGTGGGTGAAATCGAATCGAGTCTTGTCGGCATCGACTAAGGAACCCTTCTGTTGCACATGATCGCCAAGGACTTCGCGCAAGGCTTTGTGTAGCAAATGCGTGGCGCTATGATTGCGCATCGTCTTAGCACGCAAGCTTGTATCCACGCGCGCCTCAACCATATCCCCAACCCTTAACTCGCCCTCTTGAAGTTCACCTTGATGTCCAAAGACATCGGCCTGAATCTTAAAAGTGTCCGCCACGATGAATTGCGATTGCTCAGTTCGTAACTCGCCACGATCGCCGACTTGACCACCAGACTCTGCATAAAACGGGGTGCGATTCAGAACCACGACTGCACTTTCACCGGGCCGAATCGAGTCGACGGGGCTGCCATCACGATACAAAGCGGTGATGCGAGCATTCTCAATCAACACTTGCTCGTAGCCTAAGAACTGGGTAGGCTCGCCCCGGTAATCCAAGCCCTGTGCCATCTTAAATTTACCGGCAGCCCGTGCTTGATCACGTTGGCGTTGCATCGCCGCCTCAAAGCCAGCTGAATCGACACTGACTCCGCGCTCACGACAGACATCGGCGGTGAGATCGAGAGGGAATCCAAACGTATCATGCAGACGAAACGCGGTTTCTCCATCTAGAACAGATTGATTATTTTGAAGCGCAGATTCTAGGATCTCCATGCCATTGGCAATGGTCTGGAAAAAACGTTCCTCTTCTTGCTTAAGCACATCCATGACCCGCGCTTGCGCTTGGCGCAGCTCAGGATATGCATCACCCATTTCAGCGACCAAGGCGGGCACTAGCTGATGAAAGAAAGCCTGCCGTGCACCCAACTTATACCCATGACGGATGGCGCGTCGCGCAATGCGCCGCAATACATAACCGCGCCCTGCATTTCCAGGAATGACTCCATCGACCACAATAAAACTACAGGCACGAATATGATCCGCTATGACTTTCAGCGATGGGCTGTTTAAATCACAACCATTAGCCCCAGCACGATCAACCGCGTCTTTTGCTGCTTGCAGAAGATGGACAAATAAATCGATTTCATAGTTGGAGTGCACGTGTTGCAAAACAGCAGCAATTCGCTCCAAGCCCATACCGGTATCGACGCTGGGCTTGGGCAAGGGATGCATCTCGCCAGCCTCATCGCGATTAAATTGCATGAAGACGTTATTCCAGATCTCAATGAAACGATCACCATCTTCATCGGGACTGCCCGGAGGGCCGCCAGCAATTTCTGGACCATGGTCATAAAAGATTTCAGTACACGGTCCACAGGGCCCGGTGTCACCCATCATCCAAAAGTTATCGGAGGCGTACCGCGCACCCTTGTTATCGCCAATGCGCACAATACGCTCTTTCGGTACACCAATTTTTTTCTCCCAAATATCGTAGGCTTCATCGTCCTCGGCATAGACGGTGACCCATAACTTATCTTTGGGTAATTTGAAAACTTGGGTTAGGAGCTCCCAAGCAAATTGAATTGCATCCTCTTTAAAGTAATCCCCAAACGAGAAATTACCAAGCATCTCAAAGAAGGTATGGTGACGAGCGGTATACCCAACGTTATCAAGGTCATTATGTTTACCGCCAGCCCGAATGCATTTCTGAGCCGTAGTTGCGCGTTGATATGGCCGCTTATCAAATCCCAAAAAGACATCTTTAAACTGATTCATCCCGGCATTCGTAAATAGCAAGGTGGGATCATCACCAGGAACCACGGGGCTTGAAGCCACGATTTGGTGACCCTTGGAGGCAAAATAATCAAGGAAGGCTTGGCGGATTTCGGAGACTTTCATCCGCAGAATTATCGCATTGGCACAGAATTAGGGCAAACCCTTAAATATGCCCATGCTCATTCCCTTACAATCACAAATCGACTAAAAATAGCCCTTTACGAAAAGGCGGCAATCGCTACAAAGGAGACAGATTTTGAACATTCGCAATAAAAAGGATTTTGGCGCTGGGATCATGTATATGGTCATCGGCCTATTCTTTACCATTATTGCCACTGGCTACAAAATGGGCACCGCTGCCAAGATGGGTCCAGGTTATTTTCCATTTTGGCTGGGTGTGTTGATGACCGCTCTCGGTTTGTTCATCACAATTCGGTCATTCTCCAAAAAGGCCGATCCTGAAGAGATGCCACCCTGGAACTGGAAGATTGTTTTATGGATTACCGGATCGGTTGTCTTATATGGTTTGTTACTGCCTATCTTGGGTTTTGTAATTACGATCATTATTTTGGTGGTTGTTTCAGCAAGCGTTAGCCATGAGTTTGGCTGGAAAGGTGCAGTTCTAAATGCTGTTGCGCTTGCAGCCTTTAGCTATCTTGCATTCATTTTCGGCCTTGGATTGCAGTTTCCCATCATGCCGGTATTTTTAGAATAATCCTCAGGAATCGATCACATGGAATTACTAAATAATCTTTCTTTAGGATTTGAGACCGCATTTACGGTCCAGAATTTGTTCTATTGTTTTCTGGGCTGTTTATTAGGAACCTTAATTGGGGTATTGCCAGGCTTGGGCCCCGTGGCAACGATTGCCATGCTCTTGCCAGCGACATACGCTCTTCCCCCCACTCCCGCACTCATTATGTTGGCCGGTATTTACTACGGTTCTCAATACGGGGGCTCGACCACGGCGATCTTACTGAATATTCCCGGGGAAACGTCCTCGGTGGTAACGGCAATTGACGGCTACCAAATGGCCAAACGCGGTCGTGGAGGCGTTGCATTATTTACTGCCGGAATGGGCTCATTCTTTGCTGGTTGTGTGGCAACTTTAATTTTGGCAGGCTTTGCCGCCCCATTGGCTGAAGTAGCCTTTAAGTTTGGTCCTGCCGAATACTTTTCTCTGATGGTCTTGGGTTTGATTGGTGCCGTGGTTTTGGCATCCGGGTCACTCATCAAAGCGGTTGGCATGATTTTGCTGGGACTACTACTCGGCCTCATCGGTACCGACGTGAACTCAGGCGTTGCCCGTTACTCTTTTGACATCCCTCAATTGACTGATGGTATCGGGTTTGTGTCAGTCGCCATGGGTGTGTTTGGCTTTGCTGAGATCATGGTGAACTTGGAGCGTAAAGGTGCCGGCGAGTCCTTCCTTAACAAGGTCACTTCGCTGATTCCAAGTTGGAATGACGTGAAGCGGATGACCCCGTCTATTTTGCGTGGAACCACGATTGGTTCGATGTTAGGAATCTTGCCAGGCGGCGGCGCTGCCCTTGCCGCTTTTGGTGCCTACTCAGTCGAGAAAAAGAGCTCCAAACATTCCGAAGAGTTTGGTAAAGGCGCCATTGAGGGTGTTGCTGGTCCAGAAGCTGCAAACAATGCGGCCTCGCAAACCTCATTTATTCCCCTGTTAACCCTTGGTATTCCGCCCAATGCAGTGATGGCATTGATGGTAGGTGCGATGACCATTCACAATATTCAGCCTGGACCCCAGGTAATGGCAAGCAATCCCACCCTATTCTGGGGCTTGATTGCCTCGATGTGGATTGGTAACGTGATGCTGATTTTGCTGAACTTACCCTTAATTAGCGTTTGGGTTAGTCTCCTCAAGATTCCATACCGCTTCCTGTATCCCGCCATTTTGGTGTTCTGCTGTATTGGTGTGTATAGCGTGAACAACTCTATTTTTGATGTGTACGTCACTGCGGCATTCGGTGTGATTGGCTATATGTTTGTGAAGTTTGGCTGCGAGCCAGCGCCATTACTGTTGGGCTTTGTATTGGGTCCAATGATGGAAGAAAACTTCCGTCGTGCACTCCTCCTCTCAAGGGGTGATTTCACAACCTTTGTCACTCGCCCACTCTCCTTGAGTCTGCTCATTGCTGCGCTCCTACTACTGATTGTGGTTACTTTGCCTGCCGTGAAGAAGAGTCGCGAAAAAGTGTTTGTGGACGAACAATAAGAAATCGACGCAATTCTCTAAGGCCCGCTGTTGCGGGCCTTATTTTTTGGCTTTCAGAACCACCCTAGCGGTCTTCTCTACAATAGTGGGATGTCCACGCCATCTGCAAACCCAGTCGAACCATCTAATTTCTTACGGCAAATCATTGATCATGATTTAGCTAAGGGTATTTATGCCAATCGCGTTGATGCAAATGGCAAGCCTTTGCCAGCTGTTGTCACTCGCTTTCCGCCCGAGCCAAATGGGTACCTGCATATTGGCCATGCCAAAAGTATTTGCCTCAACTATGGCCTAGCGAAAGACTATGATTCCCTGCCTTCAGGTGGTCGTTGCCATATGCGACTTGACGATACCAATCCAACTAAAGAGGATGTGGAATATGTCGATAGCATTTTAGATGCAGTGCGTTGGTTGGGATTTGATTGGCACCATCAGGGCCATGAGCATTTGTATTACGCCAGCGATTACTTTGAACGTCTCTATGAGTTTGCGCAAATCTTGATGCGTCATGGCAAAGCCTATGTCGATAGTCAAAGCGCGGAGGAAATTCATCGTCATCGCGGTAATTTTTCGACACCGGGTGTCAATAGTCCCTATCGAGATCGATCGGCCGATGAGAACATTGCACTTTTGGAAAAAATGCGTGCTGGCGAGTTCCCCGATGGTAGCCATGTGGTGCGTCTAAAGATTGATATGACTCACCCCAATATCGTGATGCGTGATCCGGTCATTTATCGTATTCGTCATGCTCATCATCACCGCACTGGCGATCAGTGGTGTATTTATCCTTTATATGACTTTACCCACTGTATTTCAGATGCTCTTGAAAACGTATCGCACTCGATTTGCACCCTCGAGTTTGAAAACAACCGTCCGCTGTATGACTGGATTCTCAACAGTCTGAAAGAGTGCGGGGTTTTTAAAGGCCCTTTACCCCATCAATACGAATTTGCCAGACTCAATCTCACTTACACCATTACGAGTAAACGCAAACTCCTGCAACTCGTTGAGGAGCAACGCGTCGACGGCTGGGACGATCCTCGTATGCCAACCATCGCCGGAATCCGCCGCCGTGGTTACACACCAGAGAGCATTCGTTTATTTTGTGAACGGATTGGCGTATCCAAAGCCGATAGCTGGATTGATATGAGTGTTCTTGAGCAAGCTCTACGCGATGATTTGGATGCACGCGCCCCTCGCGCCAGCGCAGTACTAGATCCGCTCAAGCTTGTGATTGAAAACTATGAAGTTGGTGCAAAAGAACCGTGTTCTGCCCCCAAGCATCCGCACCATCCGGAATGGGGCAAGCGCGAGTTTCATTTTGGACGTGAGCTTTGGATTGAGGCCGATGATTTTCAGATGAATCCTGAAAAAGGATTTTTCCGTCTGTTCCCACCCAAAGATGGAGGGGCCGGTGGGCGTGTACGCTTACGTCATGGCTTTGTCATCGAGTGCACCGGTGTCAAACTCGATGACCAGGGCAAAGTCACTGAGGTTCATGCGCGCTATTTTCCTGATAGTAAAAGTGGCACACCCGACTCTAACAATTACAAGGTAAAGGGCAACATCCACTGGATTAATGCTGCAGAAGCCTTACCTGTTGAGGTTCGTCTATATGAGCATTTATTTACCGATCCACACCCGGATAGCGGTGACAATGACTTTCTGAGCTTTATTAATCCGGATTCCAAAAAGGTGATTCAAGCCTATGTGGAACCCAGTATGCAGAGCGCCGAGCCAGAAGATCGTTTTCAATTTGAGCGCCACGGCTACTTTGTGGTTGATCGTAAAGATAGCGCCCCAGGAAAGTTAGTCTTTAATCGCAGCGTTGGTCTGAAAGACGGCTGGAAATAATTACAAAGTTTTCAAATAGTCTTTAACCCGAGGATATTTCAGGGGACGTTTTAGTTCACCTATTCGTTGATTGCGAACTCGCCTTGATTCGGCCATGAATGACCACATCATGGGACCCACCTGAGCTCGCACCTCATCCGGCGGCAATCGCAGGGGCTTCGGCAAATGCAGTGCGCAAGCGACCTCATCAAAGTAATCGCCCATTTTTTGCTCACTACCATCGCATGCATTAATCACGCGCTGTGGTTTGCCGATAAACAATGCTGCACAAATGAGCCGAGCAAGATCATCTGCATGAATATGGTTCGAATACGCATCAAACGGCTCTTGCAAAGCAGGGGTGTTGTTTTTTAAGCGCTCAATTGGTAATCGATTAGGTCCGTAAATTCCGGGCACACGCAAAATAGTTAACGCAACGCCTTGTGAGGCCGCCCAAAAGCGAAGTGTTTGTTCTGCATCCACGCGCCTCTTCGCCCGCGGACTGGTGGGTTGTAATTGACTGGTCTCATCGACAAAATCACCATCGCGATTACCGTATACCCCGGTCGTACTGATGTAAACCAGGCGTCTGACAGATCGTCCCTGCTGGGATAAAATTCGTACTAAATTGCGGGTGCGTTGATCGTACTCACCATCTTGTGCTGGTGGTGCTAGATGAATGACTGTTGTTGCTAAATGGGCAATTCGCCATAAAGTCTCAGGATGGTCAAGATTACCTTCAATGGGTGTGATGCCATGCTTTCGAAGTTCGGTAAAACGCTCAGGGCTACTGCTTAATGCGAAGAGCTTGGGTCGGCCTTGCGATTGAGCGAGTGCATTGCCTTGCAGCTGCTGCGCAACCCGAATACCGATATCACCGCATCCAATAATGAGGATACGGGGGCGACGAAATAGGCTGGTTTTGGAGATCATAGAATTAACATCGTAATGATTTATTGGGAGAAGTGGAATTGCAGTACCAGGTGGAACTTAAAAAGAGCGGCAAAACATTCACAGTGGACGAAGATGAGACCGTTCTGGAAGCTGCTATTCGCCAGGGCATTCAACTACCCTATGGCTGCAAAAATGGTGCTTGCGGATCATGCAAGGGCAAAGTGCTCGAGGGCCGAATTGAGCATGGAGACCACAGCCAAAGTGCCCTGAGCACCCTCGACGAAACCGCGGGCGCGACCCTTTTGTGCTGCGCCCACCCCAAATCCAATGTTCTAATCGACGTTCGCGAAATCCAGGGCGGTGGCGATATTCCAGTGCGCAAAGTACCCTGTCGGATTCAGACAATTGCATATCCAAGTAACGATGTTGCAATTCTTCAGCTGCAATTGCCTGCAAGTGAACGTTTTCAATTTTTAGCCGGTCAGTATCTGGAGTTTTTACTTAAAGACAATAAACGTCGTGCGTATTCGATTGCCAGCGCCCCACATCAAGAGGGCCCCATTGAGTTGCACATTCGCCATCTGCCAGGCGGTCTTTTTACTGACCCCCTCTTTGGTCAAGGAGCTGATGGTAAAGCAATCAAAGAAAAAGATATCTTGCGTTTTGAAGGCCCCCAAGGAAGTTTTTTCTTGCGTGAGGATACTCAGAAGCCCATTATTTTCTTAGCATCCGGTACAGGCTTTGCTCCGATCAAATCCATTCTGTTGCATATGCGTGAGAAGAAAATTGATCGTGAGGTCTATTTCTACTGGGGTGGCCGACGCCCCAAAGATCTCTACATGGATGCTCTTTGTCAGGAGTTTGCTAGTACCCTACCTCGCTTCCATTACATTCCGGTTATTTCTGACGCGCTACCAGAAGATCACTGGACTGGCCGGATAGGCTTTGTTCACCGTGCCGTGATGGCAGACTTTCCGGATCTCAGCGCATTCCAAGTTTATGCTTGTGGGGCCCCAATTGTGATTCAATCAGCCCAAACGGACTTTGTTAAGCAATGCGGTCTGCCCGAGGATGAGTTTTATGCCGACTCATTCACGAGCGAGGCTGATCTAGCATATGCCTAGTTTTCTGTACCTGAAGGCAAATTCCCTTTTTACAACGATCTTTTGTATGATTGTGCTATGAATCAACTTTCTGATCCTCGTCCTGTTGATGCCCATTCGGTGATGTATATCACCAAGCGGCCGGACATCATCATGATGGAGGGCAAAGGCTCGTGGTTGGTCGATCAAAATGGCAAGCGCTACTTGGACTTCCTCCAAGGATGGGCCGTGAATTGCTTGGGGCACTGTAATCCTGGCATTGTTACTGCGTTAAACGCTCAAGCCCAGAAATTGATTAACCCTAGCCCTGCTTTTTATAACGAACCGATGATTCGGTTATCCGATTTACTAACTAGCCACAGCTGCTTTAACAAAGTGTTTTTTGCTAACAGTGGGGCAGAAGCCAACGAGGGCGCGATCAAGCTTGCTCGTAAATGGGGGCAGATTCATAAAGGCGGTGCTTACGAAATTATTACCTTCGATCATAGTTTTCATGGGCGGACCTTAGCAACGATGAGTGCATCGGGCAAGCCGGGCTGGGATACTCTCTTTGCCCCCCAAGTGCCAGGCTTTCCGAAGGCTGATCTCAATGATATTGAATCGGTTAAGCGCTGCATCACCGATCAAACGGTTGCCGTCATGCTTGAGCCTGTCCAGGGTGAAGGTGGCGTCATTCCTGCTGATGATGCCTTCATGAAAGAACTGCGCCAGCTCACTAAAGAACGCAATCTATTGCTCATCGTTGATGAAGTGCAGGCTGGTTTTGGAAGAACCGGTAAATTGTTTGCCTACCAACACTTTGGGATTGAGCCCGACATCATGACCCTTGGTAAAGGAATTGGTGGAGGCGTTCCACTCGCGGCCCTTTTATGCACCGATGCAGTCGCCTGCTTTGTACCCGGGGATCAAGGGGGTACCTACAATGGCAATGCTTTGATGACTGCGGTCGGGATTAGTGTGATTGAACAACTCTTAGCTCCTGGCTTTTTGGACTCAGTGATTCAAAAAGGAGCATTCTTGCAAAGTGAATTGCTGAAACTTTGTTCTGAGTTCGGGCTAAAAGGCGAACGTGGCAAAGGACTGCTTCGGGCACTCATGTTGGGTAAGGATATTGGCCCCTCCTTGGTCGAGCTTGCTAGAGAGCATGAGCCTGAGGGCCTGCTGATTAATTCGCCTAGACCTGATCTATTGCGCTTTATGCCCGCCCTCAATGTCACGCAAGAGGAAATCCTCAAAATGTGCACTACCTTGCGGGTTCTGCTGAAGAAACTGACTTAAGTTTCTTTAGTCTCTTTGATTTTTGCATCTGCCCCCAGATACGCTTCGCGAACCCGGTCGTCATTAAATAACTGATCAGCCGATCCCGATAAGGTAATCGCCCCACTCTCCATCACATACGCACGATCTGCCATGGATAAGGCCAAACGTGCATTTTGCTCGACGAGCAAAATCGTCATACCCTGTTGATTGAGGCTTTGAATCACCTCAAAAATAGTTTCTACCATGAGCGGTGCCAGACCCATCGAGGGCTCATCGAGTAAGAGAAGCTTTGGCTTAGCCATCATCGCCCGAGCAATCGCTACCATTTGCTGCTCCCCACCAGAGAGGGTGCCGGCCAATTGGAACAAACGTTCACGCAAGCGTGGAAAGGTTGTAAGCGCCATCTCAAGGTCCTGATCAATACTCTCCGACGACTGAGAACCCTGGCGGATGTATGCGCCCATTTGCAGGTTCTCCAAAATGGTCATCCTGGCAAATACTCCCCGGCCTTCTGGTACCAATCCAATCCCAAGCTCAGCCAACTCATAGGCCGGCTTGCCCCCAATCGCATGCCCTAAGAATTGAATCGATCCAGCGCTTGGCTTTAGAAGACCGGCAATTACTTTTAGCGTCGTCGTTTTACCCGCCCCATTTGCCCCGATCAAAGTAACCAACTCTCCTGCGTTGATATAAAAATCAATCCCTTTAACGGCAGCAATTCCGCCATACGACAACTTCAGATGCTTGATCTCCAAAAGAGGTGTCGTACTCATGCCGCCGCCCCGCCTAAATAAGCCCGAATCACCTCTGGATGACTGCGTACTGCATCGGGCAATCCATCGGCAATCACCTTGCCATAATCAAGCACCGTCAAATGATCACAAAGACTCATTACGAGATGTACATCGTGCTCAATGAGCAAAATAGTTTTGCCATCAGCTCGGATCTTTAGGATTAATTCTTTTAGTTCCAGCTTCTCGCTGGCATTCATCCCAGCAGCTGGCTCATCAAGGGCCAATAGAATTGGTTCAGTAGCTAAAGCACGGGCAATTTCAAGACGTCGTTGATACCCATAGGATAAATTTTTAGCCTTATGTCGTGCATAGTCTTGCAAGCCAACATACGCGAGCAAGGCAAGTGATTTTTCACGGATGTCGCGCTCTTCACGTCGATTGGATTGTGTGCCCAAGACCGCGCCCCATATACCAATGGATGAGCGGCAATGGCATCCCACCATGACGTTCTCCAAGGCGGTCATCTCTTTAAATAAGCGAATGTTCTGAAAGGTTCTAGCAATCCCCGCTTGGGTGACCTGAGATACTGAATGAGGGGAATATAGGCGACCCTGGAGCTCAAACGAACCCTGATCGGCTGGATATAAGCCAGTAATCACATTAAAGAAGGTAGTCTTGCCGGCGCCATTAGGCCCAATAAGCCCTGCGATTGCGCCCTCCCGAACACGAATAGCAACATCATCAAGGGCCTGAATACCTCCAAAGCGCTTCGATACTCCTGAAATCCTTAAGAGATCACTCATCCGTTTGTGGCTTTCAAAGTATCGGGTTTTTGCCAAATTCCATTGGGTCGATAGAGCATGATGAGGATCAGCGCCAAGCCATACAGTAACTGACGAATAATTTCGGTATCAACAAGAACCGACCCAAAGACAAATTGCTGAATCGGGGCTGCAATGCTTCGTAACAGCTCAGGAAAAACAGCGAGCAAGATTGCCCCAAGAATCACCCCTGGAATGTGCCCCATCCCACCCATTACCACCATGGCTAAAACCACAATCGATTCCCATAAAGTAAAGGACTCGGGTGATACAAAGCCTTGAAAGGCGGCAAATAATACGCCTGCGGCACCTGCAAAACTTGCGCCAATCGCAAACGCCAATAACTTCATATTACGAGTTTCAATCCCCATCGCCTCCGCGGCGATCTCATCCTCCCGAATCGCCACCCAGGCACGACCGATTCTAGAATGCTCTAAACGCGAGCAGACAATGGCAACTAGAACGGCAAGGATTAAGAAAAAATAGAAGAGTAAATATAGTGATGGAATCTCTAGACCCCAGATATTCATTGGCTTTGAGAGATTGATGCCAAAGAGCTCGATTGGCTGAATACTGCCAATCCCTTTAGGCCCATTTGTTAGATTGAGGGGGCGATCAAGGTTATTTAAGAAGATCCGAATAATTTCCCCAAAGCCCAAGGTCACAATCGCCAAATAATCGCCGCGTAACTTTAGGGTTGGAAATCCAAGAAGCACCCCAAAGATCGCGGCCAATCCAAAAGAGAGGATGAGTGCGCCCCACAGTGGAAAATGAATTCCGGTGGGAAAAACAGCGGCAATGGCAGGAAATTGCGTGGTCAGATGGGGCGAAGCTAGTAAAGCATAACTATAGGCGCCCACTGCATAAAAAGCGATATAGCCCAAATCAAGTAAACCCGCAAAACCAATCACCACATTGAGGCCCAATGCGAGAACAACGTATAGCAAGGCAAAATCCAATACCCGAACCCAGTAGTTACCGCCAACCGAGCCCATGATCCAAGGTAGAGCTAGTAATGCGATCGTACTCGCGATCCAAAATCGTTGTTGATCACGACGAGACGTGCGATGAAAAAATGGTTTAAGCACGATCCGATACTCGCTCACCCAGCAAGCCGCGAGGCCTAAATACCAATACTAAGATCAAGACCATGAAGGCAAAGATATCTTGATAGTTGGATCCTAAGAGACCACCAGTCCAATCACTGATGTAACCAGCCCCAATCGCCTCAATCAGACCAAGCAACAGTCCACCTAACATCGCCCCCTGAATATTGCCGATACCGCCCAGTACTGCAGCAGTAAAAGCTTTTAATCCAGGAATAAATCCCATTGAGAAATGCACATTACCGTAGTTGGTGGCCATCATGATCCCGGCAAGGGCTGCCAGCGCGCCTCCCAACATAAACGTGATCGAAATGACCCGATTGGGATTAACACCCATCAACGCAGCCACGTTCGGCTGCTCAGCCGTTGCGCGCATCGCCCGTCCGAGCTTGGTCTTTTGCACAATCAGAAGCAATAAAGCCATAACTAAAAAAGACGTGACAATAATCACAATTTCTTTACCCGTAATGGTTGCTCCTGAACCCAAGATCTCGATGGGTGTCGATGGTAGTAACTGAGGATAGGTCATGGGATTACGAGACCAGATCATCATGGCCAAGGTTTGCAATAAGACCGAGACGCCAATCGCAGAAATCAATGGTGCCAAACGTGGTGCTTGACGCAAAGGCCGATAAGCAAAACGCTCAATCAAATAGCTAACCAACGCGCATACTGCCATGGTCATCAATAAAACTAAAACTAGTAATACCCATGGTGGTAAACCCAGCGGTAATTGCGTAATGAATGTGATGAGGGTGAGGGATACCAATGCGCCAATCATCAAAACCTCGCCATGAGCAAAGTTAATGATTCCTAAGATCCCATAGACCATGGTGTAGCCCAATGCAATCAAGGCATAGATACTACCCAGCACTAGGCCATTCAAAATCTGCTGTAGCAGAATATCCATCGACAATCAGTCTATAAAAAATAAGCACCGCGCTGGGTGCTTATCAAATTACTGCATCTTAATAATTTCGAGGACTGACTTCTTCTTATCCTTGTAATCGTATAAGGTGATCACGCTTTCCTTGAGATCACCCTGATCATTAAACGCAATATTGCCAATCAAACCCTTCATCTGTGTTTGAGGCATCGCGGCTAAGATCTTGGCTGGCTCAACTGAGTTAGCACGCTTCATCGCATCCACAATCACATAAACTGCATCGTATGAGAATGGAGCATAGATATCGACATCAATATTGAAGCGCTCTTTATATTTTTTCTGGAACTCGGGCCCTGCTTCCATTTTTGAGAGGGCCATCGCAGCTTCTGAACAAACCACATTATTGATTGCATCGCCAGCTAACTCAGCCAATTTATCAGTACAAATTCCATCGCCGCCCACGATCTTCGCTTTGATTCCCAATTCCTTAGCTTGCTTGGCTAAAGGGCCGCCCGTGGCATCCATTCCGCCATACATGATGACATCGGGCTTACCCCCCTTCACCTTGGTGAGAATGGCCTTAAAGTCAGTTGCCTTGTCATTGGTTGCCTCACGTGGCAATACCTTGATACCAGCAGCTTTCACTGTTTTCTCAAACTCATCTGCGAGACCCTTGCCATATTGGGTCGAGTCATCAATGATTGCCACCACTTTTGCTTTTAAATTCTTGGCCACATAATCAGCTAGAGCTGGGCCCTGTTGTGCATCGGTCGCCACTAAACGATAGGCGGTTTTAAAGCCCTGCTTGGTGTATTCAGGGTTGGTTGCCGATGGAGAAATTTGAGTGATACCAGCATCATGGTAAATCTTCGAAGCTGGGATCGTAGTCCCCGAATTTAAGTGTCCTACGACTGCGACGACTTTTGCATCAACTAATTTTTGAGCAACTTGGGTGGCTGTTTTAGGGTCTGCTGCATCATCTTCTGGCACTAACTTCAGCACCACCTTCTTACCATTGATCATCAGTCCAGCTTTATTGAGCTCCTCAACTGCCAGAACAGCACCGTTTTCATTTTGCTTACCCATATGAGCAATCGATCCAGTCAGTGGAGCCACATGACCGATCTTCACCTCACCATCATTTGCCTTACCGCCGCAGGCAACTAACAAGCCCACCGTCGTAAGCGAAAGCACGCTATATGAAAACACCTTTTGATATGGTTTCATGAGCAAATCCTCCAAGTTAAACAGTCATCAGAATTAAACGGGATGCGTCAGATTTTTTGGTAAGGAGAAAGTGACATCCTCCACAACCCCATCTAAAGATCGAATTTGACGTGGGCCAAACTCTTGAATTCGAGCCACGATTGCTTGCGCAAGACTCTCTGGCGCTGACGCACCTGCAGTTAAACCAACTCGCTTCTTGCCCTCAAACCATTCGGGGCGAAGTTGATCGGGAGCATCGACCATGTAGGCCGGTACGCCTAATTTTTCAGCCAGTTCGCGCAGACGATTAGAGTTCGAGCTCGCCTGACTTCCCACGACAATCACCAATTGAACTTGGGGCGCCATAAATTTCACTGCATCTTGTCGATTTTGAGTGGCGTAACAAATGTCCTGCTTCTTCGGTTGAATAATTTTAGGGAATTTTTTGGTGAGCGCATTCACAATTTCTTTGGTCTCATCAACCGATAGGGTCGTTTGGGTTACAAATGCCAAACGCTCGTCAGCTGAAAAATTGAGTTTCTCCACATCCTCCAAATTCTCAATCAGGAAGATGCCACTCTCGACCTGCCCCATGGTTCCCTCAACCTCTGGGTGGCCAGCATGACCGATCATGAATACCGTAAACCCATCTTTGCACAACTTCACCACTTCAACGTGCACTTTGGTCACCAAGGGACAGGTTGCGTCATAGACTTGCAAGCCGCGCTCGGCGGCGTCTTGGCGAACCTGCTGAGAAACCCCATGAGCACTGTAGATCACAATCGCTCCACGTGGAATTTCGTCAATCTCGTCCACAAAGATAGCACCTTTCGCGCGCAACTCATCAACCACGTATTTGTTGTGCACGATTTCATGACGCACATAAATCGGGGCGCCAAAGCGACTAAGCGCCTCATTCACAATATTGATCGCTCGATCAACGCCCGCACAAAATCCCCTGGGCTGCGCCAAGAGTATTTCATCACTTTCAGACGGTAATGGATTGCTTTGCATAGATCTTGATTACAAAATGGCAATAATTTCTGCTTCAAAACTTAACTGTTTACCTGCTAAGGGATGGTTGAAATCAAACCACGCACCCTCTTCATTAATGGATTGCAATACGCCTGCATATTGTGCACCGCTAGGCGCATTAAATTCAATCATATCGCCCGGGGCAAATTCCGGAACCTCATCGGTATTGGCTAACAATACATCCATACCCACCCACTGGATGAGCTCTGGCTTGTGCTCCCCAAACGCGTCCTGTGGGCTTAGAACAGCTGAGCGCTTTTCACCCACTTTTGCTCCCAACAAAACCTTTTCAAAACAGGGGGCGAATTGACCCGTACCCAATTGCATCGTCGCCGGCCGATCGTCGAAGGTGTTGATGTAATCCTCCCCGCCAGGGAGGGTCAATCGATAGTTGATGGTCAAGAAAGAATCGGGGGAAACGGTAGGCTCACTCATGCTGCCATTGTAGCCAGAGAGACACAGAATCACCCAATCTCGCAATGGCCAAAAGCACAACAGCCCCGTGAGAAATTAATCCGCCAAGGCGCCGCCTCCCTATCCGATGCTGAGCTCTTAGCCATTTTTCTGCGTTCTGGGGTTAAAGGTAAAAGCGCTGTTTCTTTGGCCCAGGATCTGCTCAGTCAATTTGGAGGGATGCAAGGCCTCGTGAATGCGCCTGTCTCTGATATTTACCGCTGCCATGGAATAGGGCCTTCAAAATGGGCTCAAATCAAAGCTGCCTATGAGCTGGTGAAACGCTGTCTTCATGAAAGCCTCTCTCAGCAAGCAATATTCTCATCCTCAACCCAAGTCAGGGAGTTTTTGCAAACCAAAATTGCCAGGCTGGAGCACGAGGTATTTCTTTGCCTGTACTTAGATAACAGTAATCGTTTGATAGAGTGCCAAGAGCTATTTCGGGGATCGATTGATCAAACGGCCATTTACCCCCGAGAAATCATTAAAGAATGCCTCAATCGCAATGCCAGCGCCTTGGTGATTGCCCACAATCACCCGGGGGGCAACCCACTTCCCAGCCCCAATGATGAGGCCATTACCCATGAACTGAGGCAAGCACTCCACTGGGTCAATATTGCACTCCTCGACCATTGCATCGTGGCAAAGCATGGTTTTTTCTCATTTTCGGATGCGGGCCTTATAGAAAAGCCCCTAAATGAGAGTGTTTACTAACTTATTAGCGTGTTCCATTTGGAATATTGACGAAACCCTAGCGTCAAATAGCAGATGCCTGCTACAATCGATGTTTTTCGTACTGAAGGAGTGTGTCATGGCAAAAGTTTGCCAAGTCACTGGGAAAAAGCCGATGGTCGGCAACAATGTTTCCCATGCAAATAACAAAACAAAGCGTCGCTTTTTGCCTAATTTGCAAAATCGTCGTTTCTGGGTTGAGTCTGAAAATCGCTGGGTTAGCCTTCGCTTAACCAATGCTGGACTTCGTTTAATCGACAAGAATGGTATTGATTCTGTTTTGGCAGATCTTCGTGCCCGTGGTCAAGTTTAAGGATTGAGTCATGGCTAAAGGCGCACGCGAGAAAATCAAGTTAGAGTCGACTGCAGGTACTGGTCACTTTTACACCACCACTAAAAACAAACGCACCAAACCCGAGAAAATGGAGATCATGAAATTTGATCCAAAAGCTCGCAAGCACGTTGCTTATAAAGAAACCAAGATTAAGTAATTTGTCTTAACGTCAAAACTAAAAACCCGTTCATATGAACGGGTTTTTTATTAGGCTGGATTAGAGTAGCGCCGCAGGCGAAGCGAAAACTCCTTGAGGGAGTGTGGCCCAGCCTCTTCGGCTCGATTGCACCATGAACGCAGCTGTCCCAGTAATTGCTCACGAGTAGCGTTGGAGCGACCCCAAATTGCATGCAACTCACGACGCATCTCAATCATCTTGCGTAACTGAGAATTCGTTTTCATGAGCTCCTCAAGCTTTTCTTTCTCAAGGGCAGTCAATTTAGCTTCATCCTTATAAAGCCAATCACGCGCATCCTTCAGGTGCGATGCAAATTCTTGCATGTGCTGGAATTCATTTGCAATGCAGCGCTTTAGGGTTTTGCTATAACGTGCCATGATCTCGTAGCGATTGGCAATAATCGCTTCTAGAGTTTGATCGTCGGCGGGACGAACTTCTGCGAGAACGGGCTTAGGCGGGACTTTCTTGACCTTTGCCAAACCGAGTGAGCGCAAAGCGCAAATGTAAACCCAGCCAATATCAAACTCATACCATTTGTTTGATAACTTGGCGCTCGTTGCATAGGTATGGTGATTGTTATGAAGCTCTTCTCCACCAATCAAAATGCCCCACGGCACAATATTGGTTGATGCATCTTCACAGTCGTAGTTCCGATATCCCCAATAGTGGCCGATTCCATTAATGACGCCTGCAGCGGTAATCGGAATCCATAGCATTTGCACAGCCCAAACGGTTGCGCCAATCGCACCAAACAAAAATAGGTCGATGATAAGCATGAGACCAACGCCTTGCCATGTAAAGCGCGAATAGAGATTGTGCTCAATCCAGTCATCGGGAGTACCGTGACCAAATTTTTCCAGTGTCTCTTTCTTTGCAGCTTCTACCTTGTAGAGTTCTGCGCCGCGCAAAAGAACTGTGTCGATTCCTAAAACTTGCGGACTATGTGGATCTTCAACGGACTCGCATTTCGCATGATGTTTACGATGAACCGAGGCCCACTCCTTAGTTACCATTCCAGTAGTGAGCCATAACCAAAACCGGAAGAAATGAGAGGGAATAGCGTGAAGGTCGAGTGCTCGATGCGCCTGACAACGATGTAAAAAAATCGTAACACTAGCAATCGTAATGTGGGTCATGACCAGGGTAAAGATCACGATCTGCCACCAAGCCCAGTCCAAGTAACCGTGGGCCAACCACTGAATTAATCCATCATGCAAACTAGAAATGGCGCTCATCTCCAAACAAATCTCCCTCATTAACTGCGATCATGCTCTTAACCCCTTATTTTAAGGCTTTCGCTGCATAATTGCCCCAAAAAATCCATCGGTTCCGTGCTGTGAGGGTAAAAGTTGCCACCAAGGCTTGTCCTTACTGGTGCCAATCGGAATTCCATCATGTAAAAAATGATGTCCTAGGGCCTCCTTAGCCGATAAAAGCTCAAAATCGGGGTGTTTTTCTAGGAAAAGGTTTACAAGCTCTTGATTTTCTTGATCTAAAAGGCTACAGGTGGCGTAAACCAGACGACCCCCTGGTTTTAGCAAACGAGCTGCCGACTCCAAAATGGCTAGTTGGGTGGGGGCCAATTTAGCGATCTCAGCTGGTGTCTGGCGCCACTTCAGGTCGGGATTGCGTCGCAAAGTCCCTAAGCCGCTGCAGGGGGCATCCACTAAGACCCGGTCAATTTTTCCTGCAAGACGCTTGATTCTAGGGTCTCTCTCACTATCAATCCACATAGGATGCACATTGGATAGGCCACTACGAGCTAGACGTGGTTTTAAGTTGGCTAAGCGTCGCTCAGAGGTATCAAATGCATATAGGCGGCCGGTATTACGCATCATTGCACCCAAGGCCAAAGTCTTGCCGCCGGCTCCAGCACAAAAATCAACCACCATTTCTCCACGCTTGGGATCGAGCAAGTGACATAGGATTTGACTACCCTCATCCTGAACCTCAAACAAGCCATCCTTCATCCAGGTCGAGCTTTGTAGGGCGGGTTTTCCAAAAATACGGATTCCGTCCTGGGAATAGGGCGTTGGGTGCGCCTCAAATCGATTCGCACTTTGATTCATTTGCATCAGTAATTGATCGCGCGAGGTCTTTAAAGTGTTCGCACGCAAATCCAATGGTGCCGGCTTCATGAGAGACTCAGCCAAACGACCAGCCTCTTCCTCACCAAAAGACTGAACCATCGTGTTCCAAAGCCATTCCGGCAAATTATGTTTTACCAATCGCCCCAGCGCATCACGATCAACTTGGCCAAAACGACTTAGCCACTCGTACTCCTCCTTTTGTATAACAAAGGCCAAATCAGCGAGTGCGCTCTCTAGTCGATTTGCGGTCCCAAGCCCCCCTTCAGATAAGGCTGAAACCAAGCCCAGCAAGGCCAAGCGGCGGGCTAGGGAGCCAGAGCCACTGGCTGCAAATTGAGAAAACTCCTGCTTGCGACGCAATACAGAAAACGCAGCCTCAGCAATTAGGGCGCGATCTCGATTGCCCAATTTGGGATGCGCACGAAAGTAACGACTAACAACCCGATCGGCTGGTTGGTCAAATTGCAATAACTCAGGAAGCAACTGCTCAAGATGCAAAACGTGCTGCGGCAACGCCTTCGCATGCGAATAATTTTTTTGCCCTTGGGGATTAATCAGTACAGGCGCTTTGGCATCCTTACTCTTTGCATACTTCTTTTCTTTGGAAATCCGCTTTGAAGCGGTAGAGGAGGATCGCGTCATGAACTCGCCGTTCTTATGGGAAAGGAATGTACTGTAACTCAGGTGGGTCAACACTCACTCGATTACCTGCAAGATGTAAACGCCCATTAATAAACCACTCAACTGCTAATGGATAGATTTGATGCTCCGTCTTTAAAACCCGAGCAGCTAAATCACTTGGGGTATCGGTGGGTAGGACAGGGACCTCACTTTGACAAATAATCGGGCCCTCATCTACGCCAGCGCTAACAAAATGCACTGTGGCGCCATGCACCCGATCTCCCGCCCCCAAGGCCCGTTCATGGGTATGCAAACCAGGAAAACGTGGCAATAAGGAGGGGTGAATATTCATCATGCGCCCCTCATAGTGCTCAATGAACCCTGGGGTTAGGATTCTCATAAAGCCAGCCAAAACCACAAGATCTGCACCAAAGGCATCAATTTGCTGCATCAATGCCTCGTCAAAGGCTTCCCGGCTTGGATAGTCCCGGTGATCAATCACCGCGATAGGAATGCCAACCGACTTCGCAAACTCGAGCCCCTTGGCCTCGGGCTGATTTGCAATTAAGCCCGTAAATCGTACATCCCATGATTTTGCTTTTGCGGCCTTGTAAATTGCCTCGAAATTAGAGCCGCGCCCTGAAATTAAAGAAACGATTGAATGCATGACCAACAATATAATTCAAGGCTAGCCTGAAAGCGAATTGTGAAGGTATTTCGAAGACTTAAGCCCGCCCTGACCCAAGCGCCATGCGCCCTAACCATTGGTAACTTTGATGGTGTGCATCGCGGTCATCAAGCATTACTTCAGCAGTTAGTGGAGGGTGCGCGCGCGCGTCATCTAAGCCCTTGTGTACTCACCTTTGAGCCCCACCCTCGAGAATTTTTTTCACCGCACGATGCGCCACCCCGGATTCAAAATCTACGCGATAAGTTAATGGCCTTAAAGCAATGCGCTGTCGATACGATTGCAATTGAAGAATTTAATCAAGCCTTCTCCCAACTCAGTCCCTCTGAGTTTGTACAAAACATCTTGATTGAGAAGCTCAATACCAAATGGATACTTATTGGTGATGACTTTTGCTATGGCGCCAAACGCGCAGGGAATTTTGACAGTTTGGTGGCCGCCGGTAAGCAGTATGGTTTTGAAGTTAGTCGCATCCCAAGCATTCTCGAGAGCGAAGAGCGAATCTCGTCTTCACTACTAAGACAAGCTCTTGATCAGGGTGATATGCAGCGTGCCACACAACTACTCGGACGCCCTTTTTCAATTTCGGGTCATGTGTTGTATGGAAAGCAACTGGGGCGCACTCTTGGATTCCCCACCATCAATTTAGCGGTTTGCGCACGTCATCCGCATGCCAAACCGGTGACAAGTGGTATTTTTGTGAGTCAAGTGCATGGCTTGGGCGAGAGACCTTTGCCTGCGGTCTCGAGCATAGGAGTACGACCTTCCGTCGAGAGCACCGGCCAGGTCCTTTTAGAAACCCACATCTTTGATTTTGACCAATCCATCTATGGAGAAGTGGTTTGCGTAGAATTACTAGCTCGATTGCATGAAGAACGAAAATACCCTGACCTAACCACCCTACAAGCTGCTATTCAAGACGATGCCCAAAAGGCTCGTCAATACTTTCTAAAGAAAAATTTGTATGTCTGATAAATCCTCAAACTACCCGGTCAATTTACTTGAGACCAGCTTTCCCATGCGCGGTGATTTACCCAAGCGGGAACCCAAATGGGTAGAAGAGTGGCAACACAATAAAGTCTATGAGGCGATTCGCAAGGCTCACACTGGGCAGCCTAGTTTTATCCTGCACGATGGTCCTCCCTATGCCAACGGTGATATTCATATTGGTCATGCGGTCAACAAGATTCTGAAAGATATGATCGTCAAGTCCCGCTGGTTAATGGGCTTTGACGCCGTCTATGTGCCAGGCTGGGATTGCCATGGCATGCCCATTGAGATTCAAATTGAAAAACAATTTGGCAAAAACCTGCCCACTGCTGAGGTACAAGCCAAAGCTCGTGAATATGCGCAGGCTCAAGTTGCAAAGCAGAAAAAAGATTTTCAACGCTTAGGGGTTCTTGGAGAGTGGGATCAGCCCTACCTCACTATGGATTTTCAAAATGAGGCCGATGAAATTCGTGCGCTTGGCGAGATCTGGAAAAAGGGTTATGTCTTTCGCGGACTAAAACCGGTGAACTGGTGCTTCGATTGCGGTTCTGCCCTAGCGGAAGCGGAAGTGGAATATCAAGATAAAACGGATCCGGCGGTTGATGTTGGTTTTGCCTTTGATACCAACCAGAATGCGCAACTTGCTAAAGCATTTGGCTTAAAAGAACTGCCCAATAAACCGGGTATGGCGGTGATTTGGACCACGACCCCATGGACCTTACCAGCGAATCAAGCCTTAAACGTTCACCCCGATCTTGAATATGCCCTAGTTGAAACCGATCAGCGCTTGCTACTGCTGGCCAAAGATCGAGTGAATGACTGTTTGGAGCAATATGGTCTTGAGGGAACGATTTTGGCAAGTTGTAAAGGTAAAGCGCTTGAAGGTATTTCCTTTTGGCATCCGTTAGCCAATTTAGACTCCGGTTACAAACGCCTAGCTCCAATTTACTGCGCTGATTACGTCACGCTCGATACTGGTACGGGCCTGGTGCATTGCGCCCCCGCCTATGGTGAGGATGACTTCAAGTCCTGCAAGGCTCATGGCTTAGCTGATCACGACATTATCAATCCGGTCATGGGTGATGGAGTGTATGCCTCCTCCCTGCCGCTCTTTGCTGGTCAACATATTTGGAAAGCCAATCCAAACATTGTGAAAGCGCTTGATGAGGCTGGCAGCCTTTTAAAGAATAAATCCTATACGCACTCCTACATGCATTGCTGGCGACATAAGACTCCGATCGTCTACCGTGCGACCTCTCAATGGTTTGCCAGCATGGATAAAAAACCTGCTGGTGAGAAGGCCTCATTGCGAGAAACCGCTTTAGCTGGCGTGGAGAGTACGAATTTCTATCCAGCTTGGGGTAAACAACGTTTACACAGCATGATCGCCAACCGTCCCGATTGGACACTTTCACGTCAACGGCAATGGGGTGTACCCATGGCCTTTTTGATCCATAAGGAAACAGGCGAGCCCCACCCACGCACACCAGAACTGCTTGAGCAAGTCGCTCAGTTGGTTGAAAAAAATGGTATTGAGGCTTGGCAGAGTCTAACGGTTGAAAGTTTGATTGGCGATGAGGCAAGCGCCTATGAGAAAAATCGTGACACGCTTGATGTGTGGTTTGACTCGGGCACCACCCATTGGCATGTGATGCGTGGTTCACATCGTAATACTCTGTATCGCCAGGAATCCGAGGGTGCAGAAGGTCGTTGGGCTGATCTTTATTTAGAGGGCTCCGATCAACATCGCGGTTGGTTTCATTCGTCACTCTTAACGGGTGCCATGCTCGATGGTAAACCCCCATATCGTGCCCTCTTAACCCATGGCTTTACGGTGGATGGTCAAGGTCGCAAAATGAGTAAGTCGGTGGGCAATGTAATTGCGCCTCAAGAAGTGGCTGACAAACTGGGTGCTGAAATTATTCGCTTGTGGGTTGCCTCGACCGACTACTCGGGAGAGATGTCAATCTCGGATGAGATTTTGAAGCGGGTCGTTGAAAGCTATCGACGCATTCGCAATACCCTACGCTTTCTCTTAGCGAATCTCGCAGATTTTGATCCACAAACAAATCATCTACCTACCTCCGATTGGCTAGAGATTGATCGCTATAGCGTTACGCTGGCAGCTGACTTACAAAACACGATTGAGGCACACTACCGTGATTATGAATTTCATCCAGCGGTCTCAAAAATATTGGCATTTTGTTCTGAAGACTTAGGTGGCTTCTATTTAGATATTCTGAAAGATCGTCTCTACACTATGCCCGCAAATTCAGTGGGTCGACGCTCCGCTCAAAACGCCTTATTTCATATTAGCCAACACTTACTCAAATGGCTATCACCCTTTCTCAGCTTCACTGCTGAAGAGGCTTGGAAATGCTACCCACACTTTGCCAAGTCAGCCGACAGCGTATCGATCTTCACCGAAGAATTTGGATCCTTTCCTGAAATCAAGGACGCCCAATCCTTGCTTGCTAAATGGCAACGCATTCGTGAGATCCGCTCTGACATTACGAAAGCTATCGAGCTTGAACGTGAAGCCGGAAAGATTGGGTCTTCCTTGCAAGCTGAGTTGCTGATCCAAGTGGGTGCAACTGATTATGAGCTACTGCAATCGATTGCTCCGGATCTACGCTTTGTAACGATTACCTCTCAATCTGAAATTGCACTATCAGCCGATGGCAATACTCAGATCACAGTGAAGCCAAGCGCCTACCAAAAATGTGCGCGTTGCTGGCATCACACAGCCGATACTGGATCCCATCCAAACCATCCCGATCTCTGTGGGCGCTGCATTAGTAATCTTGATGGCGCTGGTGAACTTCGTCAGTTCGCATAAATATGGTCAAGCCATCTTACCGAGAGAGCTCAAGCAAATGGTATTTACTGCTAGCCCTTGGAGTATTGATTGCCGATCAAGTCACCAAGTGGTGGGCTCAAATGAGTCTGCCGATGGCTCAGGCGATTAAGGTTACTGATTTTCTGAATTGGTTCTTAATTTATAACCCAGGTGCCGCCTTCTCCTTTTTGTCTCAGGCAGGTGGTTGGCAACGCTGGTTTTTTACCGTAATTGGGATTGTTGCTGCCGTTGTGATTATTTGGCTCTTACAGAAAAATACCCAAGATCGTCCGTTTTGTCTTGCCCTTTCCTTAATCCTTGGTGGGGCCATCGGGAACGTCATCGATCGCTTGCTATATGGCGCTGTAGTTGACTTTATTGACGTGCACTATGACGGTTGGCACTGGCCAGCCTTCAATATTGCCGATAGCGCCATCTCAATTGGTGCTACATTAATTGTTATCAACGAAATACGACGGGCCATTAAAGACCGCCCCTAGAGTCAAATCGATTTGGAACCCGTGCATGGCCTCACTATCAAACAAAAAAATTGTTTTAGGAATCTCCGGCGGAATTGCCGCCTATAAATCCGCTGAATTGGTCCGCGCCCTGATTCAAGAGGGAGCCGAGGTTCAAGTAGTGATGTCAGAGTCTGCCATGCAATTCATTACACCGGTCACCATGCAAGCGCTTAGCGGCAAACCAGTCTTTAGTAGTCAATGGGATCCAAGGATTAGTAATAATATGGCGCACATTGAGCTATCCCGTAACGCCGATGCGATTTTGATTGCCCCTGCAAGCGCCGATCTCATGGCAAAACTATCGCTTGGTTTGGCGGATGATTTACTAACGACGATGTGCCTAGCGCGCGACTGCCCTCTTTTGATTGCGCCCGCCATGAATCTGCAAATGTGGGCTCACCCTGCTACCCAACGTAGCCTCCAGCGACTTCAAGACGATGGTGTCGCGATCCTTGGCCCTGCTAGTGGTAACCAGGCCTGCGGTGAAGTTGGCATGGGTCGGATGCTGGAGCCCTCTGAGCTATGTGAGCAACTAGTTGCATTTTTTCAGCCGCAGGTTTTAACTGGGAAACGGGTACTCATTACAGCCGGTCCAACATTTGAGGCTATCGACCCAGTCCGTGGCATTACCAATCTGAGTTCCGGGAAAATGGGATTTGCGATTGCCCAAGCGGCTGTTGAAGCGGGTGCAGAAGTTCACCTCATCGCTGGCCCTTGTGATTTACCCACTCCTTTGCAAAGCACCGGTAGGATTAAGCGGACAAATGTGATCACCGGTGAAGAGATGCATCGGGCCACGCTCGCCTCTGCCGATTGCGATGTATTTTTTGCGGTTGCTGCCGTTGCAGACTGGACGATTGCCAATCGCGCCCCACAGAAGATTAAGCGCCAAGAGCAGTCTGGACTTCATTTAGAGTTTCGTTCGAACCCCGATATCTTGCTCGATATGGCTAAGTTGGCTAAGCGCAAATCAAAACCATACTGCGTTGGCTTTGCTGCTGAAACCGATCGTTTGGGTAAACACTCTAAAGAGAAACGGATTCGCAAGGGTATCCCAATGATTGTAGGAAATATCGGTCCCACCACCTTTGGTCTTGATACTAATGAAATTCTCGTGGTGGACGACAAAGGCAGTAAAAACCTAGGGCACGCCAGCAAGCTAGAGCTCGCCAGAAAACTCATTGAAATCGTTGGCACCCGCTTACCTTAAAGAGGACTATCAATCGTGCAAGTTCTTCAAGTCAAAATCCTCGATGAGCGGATGCGCTCGCAAATGCCTAGCTATGGTACCCCAGGAAGCGCTGGATTAGATTTACGCGCCTGCATTGACAACGCAATTGAGCTTGCCCCTGGTCAAACAGAGCTCATTCCAACAGGTCTGGCAATTTATATTGAAGATCCTCGTTACGCCGCGATGATTCTGCCGCGCTCAGGACTCGGTCATAAACACGGAATTGTGTTGGGTAACCTCGTTGGATTAATTGATTCGGATTACCAAGGTCAATTGATGGTGAGTGCTTGGAACCGAGGCTCAACTGCATTTCGGTTGGAGCCGATGGAGCGATTAGCGCAACTTGTGATTGTTCCAGTACAGCAAGTGGAACTGAAAGTAGTGACTGAATTTGAGAGTAGTACCCGGGGTACGGGTGGCTTCGGTAGTACTGGACGCGGATAGCTCCGCGCCCAGAGACTTCTTTAGATTTCTTCGACTGGCTCGATGCTTGCCTTACTTGATTTGCTCGGCGGCTGATTCGAGGATTGAATCTCAAGCTGCACCTTGCCATCCTGATCAATATCCACCACCACTGAACCACCATGGGCTAAGCGCCCAAAGAGTAATTCGTCGGCCAAGGCTTTACGCACTGTATCCTGAATAATTCGCTGCATGGGTCGCGCACCCATAAGCGGATCAAAGCCATGCTTGGCCAAATAGGAACGTAAGGCGGGGCTAAAGACCGCATCGACTTTTTTCTCATGCAATTGTTCTTCAAGCTGCATGAGGAACTTATCCACCACACGCATAATGATGGACTCATCCAAAGCCTTAAAGGACACGATCGCATCTAAGCGGTTTCTAAACTCCGGGGTGAAGAACTTCTTGATGTCTGCCATTTCATCACCCTGCTCACGCGCATTGGTAAAGCCCATAGTCGACTTTTGCATCGCTTCTGCACCCGCATTGGTGGTCATAATGATGATGACATTACGAAAATCCGTCTTCCGTCCGTTGTTATCAGTTAAGGTGCCGTGATCCATCACTTGTAAGAGGATATTGAAAATGTCTGGATGCGCCTTCTCAATTTCATCGAGCAACAAAACGCAATGCGGTTTCTTTGAGACGGCTTCGGTTAATAATCCACCTTGATCAAAACCAACATAGCCAGGAGGCGCTCCAATCAAACGGCTTACCGCATGGCGCTCCATGTATTCCGACATATCAAAACGGAGCAGCTCAATACCCATGATGAAGGCCAACTGCTTCGCAACCTCGGTCTTACCGACTCCGGTGGGACCTGAAAATAGGAAGGAGCCGATTGGCCGATCAACCTTACCCAAGCCAGCACGAGTCATCTTAATGGCGCTAGCAAGCGCCTCAATTGCTGGATCTTGACCAAAGACGACGCTCTTAATATCGCGATCCAAGGTTTGTAGCTTGCTGCGATCATCCACCGATACCGATTGCGGTGGGATGCGTGCAATCTTCGCCACAATTTCTTCAATCTCTTGGCGGTTAATGGTTTTCTTCTGCTTTGATTTGGGAAGGATGCGCTGAGCAGCGCCTGCCTCATCAATCACATCAATCGCCTTATCGGGCAAATGGCGATCATTAATATATCGCGATGACAATTCAGCAGCGGCTACAAGTGCAGCAGCTGCATACTTGACACCATGGTGCTCCTCAAAGCGTGACTTCAAGCCACGCAGAATTTGCACGGTTTGATCCACGGTCGGCTCTACCACGTCGACTTTTTGGAAGCGCCGCGATAGGGCTGCATCCTTTTCGAAGATGCCACGGTACTCAGTAAAGGTGGTTGCCCCAATACACTTAAGCGTTCCACTCGATAATGCTGGCTTTAACAGATTGCTCGCATCCAAGGTTCCGCCAGAGGCAGCACCGGCACCAATCAAGGTATGAATCTCATCAATAAAGAGGATGCCATGGGGATTATCTTTTAAGGACTTCAGGACACTTTTGAGTCGCTGCTCAAAATCACCGCGGTATTTTGTCCCCGCCAGCAATGCGCCCATATCCAAGGAGTAAACCGTCGCATTTGCCAAAATCTCTGGAACCTCACCCTTTGTGATTCTCCAGGCCAGGCCCTCCGCAATCGCGGTCTTACCAACACCAGCCTCACCCACCAAAAGAGGATTGTTTTTACGTCGCCGACATAAAACCTGAATGACTCGCTCGACCTCGCCCTCACGACCAATTAATGGATCGATCTTGCCCTGACGCGCCATCGCGTTCAGGTTTTGGGTAAATTGATCAAGCGGACTTTCTTTGCCGCTGCTTGCAGCCTCATCAGTATCAGGGCTCGCCTCAGCTGCTTTTGCGGGTTCCGTGTTGTCTTTACGAACACCGTGACTGATAAAGTTCACCACGTCCAAGCGGGTTACCCCTTGCTGTTGCAAGAAATACACTGCATGCGAATCCTTCTCACCAAAGATAGCCACTAATACATTAGCACCAGTCACCTCTTTTTTGCCATTTGAGGTCGACTGTACATGCATGATGGCACGCTGAATCACCCTCTGGAATCCAAGCGTTGGCTGAGTATCGACCTCTTCCGTTCCAGGAACCACCGGGGTGTTGTCGTTAATAAAGTTTTTCAGCTGGGAACGCAACTCTGCAATATTGACCGCACAGGCCTTCAGAACCTCGACCGAGGTGGCGTTATCCAATAATGCGGACAGCAAGTGCTCAACCGTAATGAACTCGTGGCGCGCTGCGCGAGCGTCCACAAAAGCCATATGCAAACTTACTTCCAGTTCTTGAGCAATCATGCTTCCTCCATAGTGCACTGCAATGGGTGACCCGCTTCACGGGAACGTTCTATGACTTGATGGACCTTGGTCGAGGCCACATCGCGGGTATAGATACCGCAGACGCCTTTTCCTGCCAGATGCACTTGCAACATGATGCGAGTTGCTGTCTCTTGATCTTTATTAAAGTATTCCTGAATCACCATCACCACAAATTCCATCGGTGTGTAGTCGTCGTTTAACAACATCACTTTGTACATGGCCGGCACCTTGACCTTTTCGGCCTGCCGTTCCAACAAAACCGTGTCTTCCTTAAATGGGGTGACTGGGCTTCCTCCGGGGGGTGTTTTGGAATTACGACTCATGAGAAACATTCTAACCACACCACAAAACTCTGCAATAAATCCACGCAAATCAAGTTTTCATCTGACGAAAACCATTCAAAATCAAGGCATATTTGTCATATTGGGTCGTTTTTATGAAAAAAAAGGGTTTTTCCTAGTGATATTGAGTCATATTTCCTTGACACCCCCTCAAAAAGGGCAAACAATCAATCCTGTGGTGTTTTTCTCGTTTGAGATTTACCTGCATTAGGCGTGTTGCGGAGTAAGACTGATCAAAAGGTATTTCCCCTCTTCACGGTTGTCTTTAGATTTTTGTAATGGAGTTCGCATGGCGACCGGAGTTGTTAAGTGGTTTAATGATGCAAAAGGTTTCGGTTTTATCAAACCGGATGACGGAGAAGAAGAGTTGTTTGCACACTTTAGTGCAATCACGATGAGTGGCTTTAAAACCCTCAAAGAAGGTCAAAAAGTAACGTTTGACATTACTCAAGGCCCAAAAGGTAAACAGGCAACCAATATTCAAGCTGCCTGATCACTAGCTGATCCCAAGTAAAAACCCCAGGCTTCAACCTGGGGTTTTTCTTTTGGGATTCTTACGAATCACATATTGTCAATCATCACTTGACCAAATCCCGAGCACGAAACTTGGGTCGACCCTGGTAATAAACGTGCAAAGTCATAGGTGACCTTCTTCGAAAGAATCGCTTTTTCCATCGAGGAAATGATGAGATCAGCAGCTTCGGTCCAGCCCAAATGACGCAGCATCATCTCAGCAGATAAGATCTCAGAGCCAGGATTGACGTAATCTTTGCCAGCATACTTGGGGGCGGTACCGTGAGTGGCCTCAAACATTGCAATGCTGTCAGACATATTGGCGCCTGGCGCAATACCAATTCCGCCAACTTGGGCAGCGAGGGCGTCCGAGATGTAGTCGCCATTGAGGTTCAAGGTTGCAATCACACTGTACTCATTGGGGCGCAATAAGATCTGCTGCAAGAAGGCATCGGCAATGACATCCTTAACAATGATGTCTTTACCGGTTTTGGGATTCTTAAACTTACACCATGGGCCACCATCAACCAGTTGCGCTCCAAATTCTTTCATGGCTAACTCATAGCCCCAATCACGGAAACCCCCTTCGGTAAATTTCATGATATTGCCCTTGTGAACCAAGGTGACAGAAGGCTTGTCATTATCGATTGCGTACTGGAAGGCTTTGCGCACCAAACGCTGTGTACCCTCGCGTGATACGGGCTTGATACCAATACTGGAGGACTCTGGAAAACGAATCTTTTTCACGCCCATTTCTTTAATCAAGAAATCAACCATCTTTTTGGCGCCTTCAGTACCGGCTTCCCACTCAATACCCGCATAAATATCTTCAGAGTTCTCGCGGAAGATCACCATATCGGTCTTCTCAGGCTCGCGCACTGGAGAGGGCACCCCTTTGAAATATCGCACTGGGCGCAAGCAAACATACAAATCAAGTGATTGACGTAAGGCAACATTCAAAGAACGAATACCGCCGCCAACGGGGGTGGTAAGCGGTCCCTTAATGGATACAACGTATTCTTTAACCGCGTCGAGGGTCTCATCAGGCATCCAAACATCTGGACCATAAACCTTAGTAGATTTTTCTCCAGCATAGACCTCCATCCAGGAAATCTTGCGCTTGCCGCCATAAGCCTTCTCAACTGCGGCGTCGACCACCTTAATCATCACCGGAGTGATGTCCATCCCAGTGCCATCCCCCTCGATAAACGGAATAATGGGGTTATTAGGAACATTGATTGAAAAATCTGGATTAACCGTAATTTTTTCACCAGCTGGGACTTTAATGTGCTTATACATAATGCTTTTCTCCGTTTAACGAATATGGTATTTTCGCATGAGGCAAAACTGCCTATTCCTGAAAATGCACTATTTTAATTCCCCTAGCCCTATGATCTGCAAATACTTGACCATTCTGGCGGCTTGTTTTTTCTTCATCCTCACAGAAAATTCCGTTGCCCAAGGCTCCTCCCTGCCAATCATTGAGCTCAAGGCCGGAATGCACCGAATTGAGGCCGAACTCGCTGACAACCCAGCAGCACGGCAAACTGGCTTAATGTACCGAACGTTTATGCCTACTAATGCTGGAATGCTCTTTGTTTTTCCAGAAAAGGCCATTCATTGCTTTTGGATGCGCAATACGAAGTTGCCACTAACCATCGCGTTTATTGATGATGATGGCAAGATTGTGAATCTTTCCGATATGGAGCCCGAAACCCAGAATAACCATTGCCCCCGGGCGCCGGTTCGGTTCGCTCTCGAAATGAATCAGAAATGGTTTGCGCAACGGGCTCTTGGGCCCGGCACGGTGATTACAGGCCTACCAAAACGCTAGCAACTAACCAAAGTGGCACACGTAATGCACCGGTTGCTCAGCACGAATCACAAAATATCCACCAGCCTCAACCGTCCATGATTGTCCAGCAGCAAAGGCCTGTTCGGTCTGACCATTGATGCTGACATATGCGGTGCCTTCAATGACTTCCATCACCTCTTTGGTGCTTAGGTCAAAACGTAAGGTACTGGGCAAAATCACCCCAACTGATTTGCGGACACCATTGGGTAGTGTGACTGTATGTGATACACACTTCCCATCAAAATAAACATTTGCCTTTTTGCCAACTGAAACGCCATCGAACTGCATATCAACTCTTTCCTAGTTTGGTAATTATTTTGTGCGTTTGCGTTTTGAGATTTCAGCAATTCGCATCCGCAAGGCATTGAGTTTAATAAAGCCACCGGCGTCGGCTTGGTTATATGCGCCGCCATCATCATCAAAGGTTGCAATGGTTTGATCAAATAAAGTATTGGCTGAATCACGTGCTAACACAGAGACTGAGCCTTTGTATAACTTGAGGCGCACAACCCCATTCACAGTTTTCTGAGTATGGTCAATTAAGGTCTGTAATGCCAGACGCTCGGGCGACCACCAATAGCCGTTATAGATCAAGGCTGCATAACGCGGCATTAGGTCATCCTTAAGATGAGCGACTTCACGATCTAAGGTAATACTTTCAATCGCACGATGCGCTTTGAGCAAAATAGTTCCACCAGGGGTCTCATAGCAACCCCGGCTCTTCATCCCGACGAAACGATTCTCGACCAGATCCAATCGGCCAATGCCATGCGCACCGCCCAGTCGATTTAACTCGGCGAGTAATTCATGAGGCTTTAAAGACTTACCATTGATCGCGACTGGGTCACCTTGCTTAAATTCGATTTCAATCACCTGTGCTTGATCGGGGGCCTTCTCTGGGGAAACGGTCCAGCGCCACATCGCCTCTTCTGCTTCTGCGTTTGGATCCTCGAGATGCCGCCCCTCAAAACTAATGTGTAACAAATTGGCATCCATGGAATAAGGAGCGCCCCCTTGCTTATGCTTCATTTCTACAGGAATGCCATGTTTTTCTGCATATGCCAGAAGTTTTTCCCTAGAAAGTAAATCCCACTCACGCCAGGGAGCGATCACCTTAATGCCAGGTTCAAGCGCGTAATAACCAAGCTCAAACCGTACTTGATCATTCCCTTTGCCGGTAGCGCCGTGGGATACCGCATCTGCGCCTACTTGCCGGGCGATCTCAATTTGACGTTTTGCAATTAGGGGGCGAGCGATCGACGTTCCCAGTAAATATTCGCCCTCGTAAATCGTGTTTGCCCGAAACATTGGAAACACAAAGTCACGCACAAACTCTTCACGCAGATCATCAATAAAGATGTGCTCGGGCTTAATGCCGAATTTGAGCGCCTTGGCGCGTGCAGGTTCGAGTTCCTCACCTTGGCCCAAGTCAGCGGTGAAGGTTACGATCTCGCAGCCATAGGTATCTTGAAGCCATTTCAGAATCACGCTGGTATCAAGGCCACCCGAATAGGCCAGCACGGCTTTTTTAATTTCAGACATAGTGTTTTTACGATCTCAATAAGTTAAGCAATCACTGCAGTAATGAGGTTTGATTTTATAAGCGCCCGCAGAGTAAGAATTCCATTAAAGCCTTTTGGACATGCAGCCGGTTTTCAGCCTCCTCCCAAACAACACTCTGGGGGCCATCAATCACTCCAGCACTAACCTCCTCGCCACGATGTGCAGGTAAACAATGCATAAAGAGTGCGTCGGGATGAGCCAATGCCATTAACTGCTCGGTCACCATCCAGTTCTTGAATGCCGCCATCCGCGTTGCGTTCTCAGCCTCATATCCCATGCTGGTCCATACATCAGTACTGACCAAATCAGCGCCCTTACACGCATCCTTTGGATCTGCGCAGACGACGAGATGGTTAAAGGCAGATGGTTGCAGGCGGGAGCGCTCCAACTGATATCCCTCAGGGGCAGAGAAGCGAAACTCAAAATCCAGTTTCTCAGCCGCCTGAATCCAGGTATACGCCATATTGTTTGCATCACCAACCCATGCCACCGTTTTCCCCTGAATCGGTCCGCGTGCCTCGACATAGGTAAATACATCGGCTAATACTTGGCAAGGGTGATATTGATTGGTCAAACCATTCATGACAGGAACGCGCGAGTTGGCAGCAAAGCGCTCAATCGTCTGTTGCTCAAAGGTCCGAATCATGATGATGTCAGTCATCCGCGAGATGACTTGCGCAGCATCCTCAATCGGCTCGCCCCGTCCTAATTGGGTATCGCGCGTATTCATGTAAACCGCATGCCCACCCAACTGATGAACGCCTGCCTCAAAAGAAAGGCGAGTGCGGGTCGAATGTTTTTCGAAGATCATGGCTAGCGTGCGATCGTGCAATGGATGCCAGGTCTCGTAGCGCTTAAACCGCTCCTTTAACCAAGCGGCGCGGCTAAATAAGTACTCATACTCATCACGACTAAAGTCCGAAAATTGCAGGTAATGCCTGAGTTGGCCAGGAGATTGTGGCTTCGCCAGAGATTGGCCATTACCCAACTCTGCAAACTGAGCACTTGATGATGCGATCGAAGTGTTATGCGGCTTATTGTGCAAAAGAACGCTCCACTAAACAAAAACCCGCTCAACAGGAGAGCGGGTCAGAAAATCAGTACTTCCTTAGGCCCGCAACAGGCCTAAAAATTAGGCCATTGCTTTAATCGCAGCAGATAGTCGGGACTTCTGGCGAGCAGCAGTATTTTTATGGGCAATCTTTTTATCGGTAATCTTATCGATGGTCGATTGCGCAGCGACAAATACTTTCTTTGCAGCATCTTTATCGCCAGCTTCAATTGCTTTGCGAACTGCCTTAATGGACGTGCGAAGTTTGGAACGCAAACTAGAATTGTGAGCATTGAGCTTCACGGATTGACGAGCGCGCTTGCGAGCTTGTGCGGTATTAGCCATTCAATTAACCTATCTAAACAAATAATTAGAATGAAATCAGTCCCTTAAAGAAAATGGGGCAAAATTCATCTGCGTTACATGAGATCAAATATTCAATCTCGAAAACCTGACATTCTACCTTAAAGACCCCAAAATGCCCACCCCCTCCCCCAAATCAGGGAAAATCAGGCCATGAACCTCCTCTCCGCCGCAGCGAAGGTAAGCTCCCTGACCATGGTTTCCCGCATTACGGGATTGGTTCGGGAAACCTTGATCGCTAGAAGCTTTGGCGCTTCGGAGTGGACCGATGCCTTTAATGTGGCCTTCAGACTCCCCAATCTATTGCGTCGGCTCTTCGCAGAGGGGGCTTTCTCCCAGGCTTTTGTACCAATCCTGGGTGAAATCTCCAATCGGGGAGAAAAAGATCAGACCCGAGCGCTCATCGACGCGATTGCCACTATTCTGTTTTGGGCCCTCAGTCTCACGGTCATGATTGGGGTCGTCGCGGCACCAATCCTGGTTTTTATTATTGCAGCGGGCCTCAAGGATGGGGCCGTCTTTGAGACGACCGTCTTTATGACACGGGTCATGTTTCCCTACATTGGTCTAATTTCCATGGTTTCCTTATCGGCCGGAATCCTCAATACCTTTGGTCGTTTTGCGGTGCCTGCCTTCACCCCTGTACTCCTCAATCTTTCCTTAATCGGTGGCGCCCTTAATATTGCGCCCACCTTAGAGCAACCAATTTACGCCTTAAGCATCGGGGTCATAATCGGTGGTGTCTTGCAGCTGGCGATTCAGATTCCGGCCTTAATGCGACTCGGATTATTGCCTCGCATTGGCCTGCTCCCCAGAAAAATCAAATCGGCCTGGCAAAATCCAGATGCCCGCCGTGTCCTAAAACTCATGGTACCGGCTGTATTTGCAGTCTCCGTTGCGCAAATTTCCCTCATCATCAATACCAATATTGCCTCGCATTTGCAAACCGGTAGCGTCTCTTGGCTCTCGTATGCGGATCGTCTAATGGAGTTTCCGACCGCCTTGCTGGGGGTTGCACTTGGAACTGTTTTATTACCAAGCCTTAGCAAAGCAAATGCCGCTCAAGATACTGCGCAGGCTGGAGAGTTGTTGATTTGGGGATTGCGCCTCACCTTTTTACTGGCAGCGCCCTGCGCGATCGCCTTATTTCTGTTTGGCACCCCAATCTCAGCGGTTTTGTACCACTACGGGCAATTTAATGCCATGGATGTGGAAATGACCCGGCAAGCACTGGCTGCCTATGGTGTAGGTCTGATTGGTCTCATTTTGGTCAAGATCTTAGCCCCAGGGTTTTACTCACGTCAGGATATCCGTACTCCCGTCAAAATTGCATTGGTGGTCTTAGTCTTTACACAGCTCGCCAATATCGGGCTCGTGCCACTGTTTGCCCATGCTGGCCTTGCTCTATCCGTTGGTCTTGGGGCGTGTTTAAACGCAGCCCTGTTGTGGCTAGGGCTACGTCGACGTGGGGCCCTTCCGAGCGCGGTTGGCTGGTTCAAATATTTCGGTCAACTGCTTGTTGGGCTATTGCCACTGAGCATGGTGCTTTTTTATGGTGCACAGGCACACGATTGGCTCGCTTTACAAGTCAACCCCTTGATTCGCATTGGTCTTCTTGGTCTTTGGTTGGGTGCAGCAGCAATCATTTACTTTGCCAGCCTGTGGATCGTCGGTTTACGCTGGCAAAATTTTCTGCGTCATGCAAAATAGGAAATATGCCAACTCAACAACTTGACTACTTTGCCACCTTGGTTGCTGAGGACGAGCATTTTCCCCTCACGGAGGCATGCATTGCAGTAGCCCAACATGCATTTCCTGATTTAGATGTCCAACATACCCTCGATGAGATTGATCAGCTAGGCGATCGACTCAAAAAACGAATCTCCGCCGATGCTTCTGCGGTGCAGCGACTCCAACAGCTCAAACATTTCTTTTATACCGAACTTGGATTTGGGCCCAATCCCAATGATTTTTATGCCCCCGAGAACTCTTATCTGCATCATGTTTTACAAAGTCGTCGGGGCATTCCAATTTCATTGGCGATCTTAATGATGGAGCTTGGCAATCAGATTGGATTAAAAATCCGTGGGGTGTCCTTTCCCAATCACTTTATGCTGCGCGTTTCCTTACCCCAAGGCGAGATCATTATGGATCCGCTGACTGGTGCATCCCTATCGAAGCACGAACTTCAAGAGATGCTCGATCCGTATTTGGAGGCAAAGGGTTATGTTGGCGAGTTACAACTCCCACTGAACGTATTTTTGCGAGTCTCCAGCTGCCGCGAGATCATCTCGCGCTTTTTGCGTAACCTGAAACTCATTTATACCGAACATGAGCGTTGGGAGCGCTTGTTGGGGGTTCAACAGCGACTTGTGATCCTCTTGCCTGATGCCGTGGAAGAGATTCGGGATCGCGGCCTAATCTATGCGCAATTGGAGTATTTGCGCCCCGCCATCGACGATATGCAGCAATACCTCACTGAAGTTCCTAATGCCACAGATGCCGATGAGATCCGGGAGCATATCGCCACGCTTGAGCATCAAGTGCGTCAACATTAATTTCAACAGAGCGGATGTCGGCCAAGGTTTTATCGATTGTGGGCCCTACCGGGGTCGGCAAAAGTAATTTAGCGCTTGAGTTAGCCAGGCAATGCCGCCAACAGCATCTGAATATCGAGATCATCAGCATGGACTCCGCCCTAGTTTATCGTGGGATGGATATCGGGACAGCAAAGCCCACTGCTGCTGAACAAGCTGAGGTTAGGCATCATCTGATTGATATTCGTGATCCGAGCGAGAGTTATTCAGCGGCTCATTTTGCTAGCGATGCAAAACAATTAATTGAAGAGATTCAGGCGCGGGGACATATTCCACTCATTGTGGGGGGAACCATGCTGTACTGGCGAGCCTGGGTTTATGGGTTCTCCAAATTACCCCCTGCCGATCCACAAACCCGCAAACAGCTCGATGATGAGGCTGCCTTACTGGGTTGGCCCGGCATGCATGCCAAGCTTGCTCAAATTGACCCTGTCACTGCCGGTCGACTACAGCCTAACGATAGCCAACGAATTCAGCGAGCGCTCGAGGTCTATGCATTAACGGGCCAACCCATATCTCAGTTGTTTGAAGAGTCACCAAGCGCTACTGGGCGTGATTCAGAGCTCTCCGAGCATGCCGTTGAAGTGATTTCTTTAGAACCGAGTAACCGTCAATCTCTGCATACCCGTCTTGAAGAACGTTTTGATCAAATGCTTGAAAATAATTTCATGGACGAGGTGCGCTCTTTATTTGAGCGCGGCGACTTGCATACTAATTTGCCAGCGGTTCGCTCGGTGGGCTATCGCCAGGTGTGGGAATACTTAGAGGGCAAGGTAGATTACTCGACGATGAAACAAAAAGCATACGCTGCCACACGACAGCTCAGTAAACGTCAGATGACTTGGCTAAGAGCGATGCAGCGGCATACGTTTGACCCATTGAACCCAGCAGAACTTCAAGCCGCAAAATCAATGGCGATGGTCACCCTCCAAAGATCCTTTAAATAAGAATCGTTTGTGGCGCTCCCTCTGGACGCTGAGCAATATCACCTAACAACCAAGCATTTAGGCCTTGCTGTTCAATACTAGCAATCACAGCTTTTGCTTCTTGCTGTTCAACGACAACCACCATCCCAATGCCGCAATTGAAGACACGCACCATCTCCGCATCAGCAACGCCGCCTTTCATTTGCAACCAACGAAACAGCGGTGGCAGGCTCCATGAATCACGACGCAGCACTGCTTGGGTATTCTCTGGTAACACCCGTGGGATGTTATCCACTAAACCGCCACCCGTAATATGCGCCAATCCCTTCAAAGGATGTTGCGACATCACATTTAAAAGTTGCTTAACGTAGATTTGAGTGGGTGCCATCACTAATTCTTGCAAGGTCTTACCCTCAATGGTCTCACTGGGTTTTGCGCCAGCTCGCTCAATAATCTTCCGAATTAAGGAATAGCCATTTGAATGCGCGCCACTAGATGCAATTCCAATAATTGCGTCACCCGGCCGAATAGTGGAGCCATCAATAATTTTCGATTTCTCAACCACGCCAACCGCAAAGCCTGCCAAATCGTATTCACCCGGCGGATACATGCCTGGCATCTCAGCAGTTTCACCCCCAATTAAGGCGCAGCCAGCTAACTCACACCCCTTGGCAATTCCGGCGATTACGGTGGCCGCTGTATCCACTGATAACTTACCGCATGCAAAGTAATCGAGAAAGAAAAGAGATTCGGCGCCTTGGACCAAAATGTCATTCACGCTCATCGCCACTAAATCCTGGCCAATCGTCTCATGGGCATTCCACTCAAAAGCAAGCTTTAGTTTGGTGCCAACCCCATCGGTACCGGATACCAAAATGGGTTCTTTGTAGCGTTTGGGTACCTCAAATAAAGCCCCAAATCCTCCAATTCCCGCCAAAACACCATCACGCATGGTCTTTTTTGCTAGTGGCTTAATGCGGTCAACTAGAGCGTCCCCAGCGTCAATATCGACACCCGCGTCACGGTAAGACAAGCCTGGGCTTTTTGATGGATTAGTCATAAATGGGTCTTCAAAAATGGGTAAATCCTGCAGATCAGTCATTTACATCGTTAGAATCTCTGAATTCTAGAGTATGAAGGCCCATGGCTGAAATTTTTACCCCTTTTCTATTTGCATTTATTTTGGCTTACATTCTGAGGCCCTTGGTTCTGCGTCTTCAAAATCTAGGACTTGGTAAAACCCTTGCCAGCAGCATCGGCATGCTTTTTGGGCTTGGTGTTTTTCTCATCATCCTGTTACTGCTGATTAATCTACTGCGCTATGAAATTCCTCTCATTAAGGCTCAGCTACCCATTTGGCTTCAAAGTCTGCAAACGTGGCTGGGGCCTAAATTACTCAGCCTGAATATTGAGATCGATTGGCTCGCTTTGCGAGATGCGATTATGCAAAAATTGACTGCTCATTTTTCTGCAAACGCCAACCAAATATTAAGTACGAGTTTTGAAACCATCTTAGCCTCTGGTAGCTCCGTACTTGGCGGCCTCGTCAATATTGTCTTGATTCTCTTCGTTCTTTTTTATCTGCTGATTGATTGGAAACACTTCTTTGAATTACTCAAGCAACTGCTTCCCATTCGCTATCAAGATACTGCGGTCAGGTTAGCACTAGAAACCGACTTGTTGCTATCGCAATACCTACGTGGGCAAATGCTGGTGATTTTGATCATGGCGGTTTTCTATAGCGCTGGGTTAAGTTTGACAGGTATGCATGGAGCACTCGGTCTAGGCGTATTTACCGCCTTGGTGATTGTGATTCCTTATATTGGGATTGCACTGGGTCTGATTCTGGCGATCCTATCGGTCATTTTGCAATTTGGGCTTGGACCTGAACTCGTGATTGTGCTGGTCGTATTTGGGATTGGCCAAGTGCTCGAAGGATTTTTCCTAACCCCCCGTTTAGTAGGCGAACGAATTGGGCTTCACCCAGTGGCGGTTTTATTTGCTTTACTAATCTTCGCTAAATTATTTGGATTTTTTGGAGTGTTACTTGCCCTACCAGCTAGCGCGGTTGTGTTGGTATTGATCCGCTTTGCATGGTCGCAATACGCCCAAAGTACCTGGTATCAAAAGTAATGGCCCCATCCGCACTGCCCCGTCAATTTGCGCTCGATATCAATCAAGCCCCTAAACCCTCATTGCACAATTTTTTACCGAATGGTAATGAGGCACTGATTGACGCACTCAACCAGTCCATCGCTCGTTGGAACTCTCCTGCTAAGACCGCTTCCCACTCGATTGAGGGACGCTGGTTTTATTGGTGGGGAAGCGCTGGCGCCGGATGCTCTCATCTTCTTAGCGCTATCGCAAACCAAGCGCAAACGCTTGGGATGGGATCGATTCGCCTGCTACCCAACGATCCGAGTACCTGGGTCGATGCCGAGCACAAACTCTCTGCAGCGGTAAACCCTGCACCGATCATCATGACCGTTGATGATGTGGATCAGCTGGATACGCATCAACAAGCCAGCCTTTTTCGCTTACTCAATTTAGTACATGCCTCACCACACTCGTTTGTGTATCTATCTGGGCATGTGCCCCCTGCACAATTGACATTACGAGAAGACTTGCGTACCCGTCTTGGCTGGGGGCTGATCTTTGAAGTTCATCCGCTGTCTGATTCAGAGAAGATCGAGGCGCTATCTCGCGCTGCAAAAGAGCGGGGTTTGATCTTATCCAACGAAGTTTTGCCTTGGTTGATTCATCATTTCTATCGAGATATGCCGAGTTTGATGGCATTACTCGATGCGCTCGATGCCTATTCTTTGGAGACCAAGCGCGCGATTACCCTACCCTTGGTTCGTGAACTCTTACAAATTTCTGGACACACCCCATGACTCGCATAGCTCTGTTTGATTTAGATCACACCCTCTTACCGTTTGACAGCGATTACGAATGGGGGCAATTTCTGGTGCGCTTAGGCGTTGTTGATGGGGAGCAATATGCCAAAGCCAACGATCAGTTTTACGCCGATTACAAAATAGGTAAGCTTGATATTGATGCATTCTTACGTTTTGCGCTAAAACCCTTGGCTGACAACCCGCGTACGCAATTAGAGGGCTGGCATCGTGCATTTATGCAAGAGAAGATCGATGGACGTCTTCATCCACAAGCGATGAGGCTTGTCCAACAACATTTAGATGCGGGGGATTTGTGTTGTGTGGTGACCGCTACCAATAGTTTTGTCACTCGCCCGATTGTGAACGCCTTTGGAATTGAACATCTAGTTGCTACTGAACCGGCCACGGAGAATAATCAACCAAAGGCAAATTTTACTGGCGGTATTGTGGGGGTTCCGAGCTTTAAAGAAGGAAAAATTACTCGAGTTAATGATTGGTTAGCCGGTTTGGGATTACGCTTGGAATCCATCGAGCAAAGCTTCTTTTACTCCGACTCCATGAATGATTTGCCACTATTGGAAAGAGTAACCAATCCAGTAGCCACCAATCCAGATGTGCGCTTGCGCGCAGAAGCTGAGAAGCGAAATTGGCCGATCTTAGAACTATTTCATTAAATTGATCCTAGCTCATCCTCATGATCACTAAATTCATCGATCGCTTATTGCGTCGAGGCCCTCGCCCAAAGTCAGATCAATCTGGGGCCACCCTAGTAGCTCATAAGGTTTCAAAGAAAACCCATCGGATCGATCCTGCCTTACTTTCAAAAAATGCAGTCAAGGTCACTCATACCCTGCAACAAGCGGGCTATAAGGCCTATATCGTGGGTGGGGCAGTTCGCGATCTGGTTTTGGGGATCGCGCCTAAAGATTTCGATGTAGCAACCAATGCCACCCCCGAGCAAGTACAAAAATTATTTAGGCGCTCACGCTTGATTGGTCGTCGCTTTCAGATTGTCCATGTCACTTATTTTGGTAAAGAGCGCCCTGAAATTATCGAGGTCTCTACCTTTCGGGCAGTACTAGAAAGTGTGGGTGAGCATATTGCCGAGAGTGGTCGTATTCTGCGTGATAACGTTTGGGGTACTCATGCCGAAGATGCTGCCCGCCGTGACTTTACGATCAATGCAATGTATTACGACCCCAGCTCAGAAACAGTGCTCGATTATCACGGTGGCATGGAGGATATCCGCTCTAAAACGATTCGCATGATCGGCAACCCAGCAAAACGTTACCGTGAAGACCCAGTGCGTATGTTGCGAGCGATTCGCTTTGCCGCTAAGACAGGTTTTCAGATTGAGCCCAAGACCCTTGCACCGATTCATGAGCTTGGCCAATTAATCCATGACGTTCCAAGCGCTCGCCTATTCGATGAGATTTTGAAGTTACTCATGTCAGGTCATGCTTGGGCCGGAATCCAGGCATTGCGTCACGCCAACTTGCATCATGGGCTTCTACCATTTATGGATCGTGCACTCGAAGATGCGCAAGCCGCCCAATTTATTGAACAGGCGCTGCGCAATACCGATGAACGGATTCAAATGGGCAAATCGGTTTCCCCGGGCTTTCTGTTTGCAGCCCTACTTTGGCCCGATCTAGAGAAGGAGTGGCAAGTACTCCGAAATACTGGGATGCCACCCGTTGCAGCACTCCATGCTGCAATTGATGCCGTTGTTGCCCCCTCACATACCGGCATCACCATTCAGCGTCGCCATGAGGGTGATATGCGGGATATCTGGACCATGCAACCGCGTTTTGAAAAGCGAGTGGGGCGCTACCCCGAGCGACTGCTGGAGGTTCCGCGCTTTCGGGCTGGCTACGACTTCATGCTCCTACGCGGCCAAACAGGGTATTGCAAACCCGGTCTTGGGCAATGGTGGACAGACTTTTATCATGCGGATTTACCCGAACGTGAAGCCTTGCTGGCAAGTGCCAAGCTAGAGGATTTGGCTTCTGGCAAAACCCCATCAAACCCAAATAGAAACAGGCGCCGTAGGCCAAAAAAGCCAAAACAAAACCCTGATGCCCATGCCGATTCTGGGCCAAATGACGCCAAGCAAACTTAATTGATTTTCAGTAAAGTAAGCGCATATTCTTAGTAGGGAACTCATGGCGCAGGCCTTTATTGGATTTGGTGGAAATATTGGTGATGCTCGGCAGAGCATCACCGATGCGATTGTCTGCCTGGCTCAGCATATTCAAATCCAGATCGTGAACAAAAGCTGTTTTTATCAAAGCGCGCCTGTCAATGCTGTAGGTGGTGATTACATCAATGCGGTTGTTGAGATTGATACTGAACTCAATCCCTATGGACTTTTGTATGTTTGCCAATCAATCGAGCATCAGTTTGGTCGCGAACGTCCTTATGCCAATGCACCCCGCACCCTTGATCTTGATATTTTGTTTTATGAAGGTATTGAGCAAAACCATTCTGAGCTCACCATTCCGCATCCACGCATTGCCGAACGCTCATTTGTGATTCTTCCTTTACTTGAAATCTGCCCCGATTTTTTCTTACCCAACCACGGCCCCTTAAAAAATCTTTTGCCGAATATTGCGCACCAACGCATCACCCGCATCACTTGCAAACACTGCGATTGCGACCAACAGTTGCATTAGGCTTAAAATCGGCTTATGAGTTATTTACAAGGCGATAAGCCAATCACGATCACGAAGTTATTGGCCATGCATGCCGATGGCGAGAAAATTGCGGTTCTAACCGCATACGATTCCACCATGAGCGCCCTTCTCAATCGCTGTGGAATTGAAGTGATTTTGATTGGAGACTCGCTTGGTAATGTAATCCAAGGTCATAGCAGCACTACCCCGGTTACCGTTGAGGAAATGGCCTATCACACGCAATGCGTTGCCCGGGCTAATCACCATGCATTCTTAATTGCCGATCTACCATTTGCGAGTTATGGAGACCCAGTGCAAGCACTGGAATCAGCCGCCGAGCTGATGCGCGCAGGGGCAGACATGGTCAAGCTTGAAGGTGGAAGTTGGCAGGTCGATATCATTCAATTTTTAGTCGAGCGCAGTGTTCCGGTTTGTGCTCACTTGGGGCTTTTGCCTCAGTCTGTCCACTTGCTTGGTGGTTATAAAGTCCAAGGCAAGTCAAAAGATGCCAGCGCTCTGATGTTTGAACAAGCGCACGCCTGCCAAGCCGCAGGCGCTCAAATGCTTGTCTTAGAGGCGATCCCATCAGCGCTCGGAGAAAAAATTACTCAATCACTTCATATTCCGACGATTGGGATTGGAGCAGGGCCAAATTGCTCCGGACAAGTTTTAGTACTGCCAGATCTACTCGGAATTAGCCCTGGCAAAGCGCCGAAGTTTGTGAAAGACTTTATGGCTGGTAGCAGCTCGATTGAGGCAGCAATTAAAGCCTATGTTCGTGAAGTCAAGTCCGGAAAATTTCCTGGACCTGAGCACTGCTTTGCCTCTTAATTAAAAAAACTCTTCATGCGATCAAACCAACCCTCTTGTTGAGGACTGTGTTTTTTACCACCGCTTCGAAGTGACTCATCAAATTGAGAGAGCAATGCTTTTTGTTCCTCGGATAACTTCACCGGGGTCTCAAGCAGGACGTGCACATACAAATCGCCCAATAGGGAAGAACGCAGCTGCTTAATTCCTTTGCCGCGCAAACGGAAGGTTTTGCCGGTTTGAGTTCCCTCGGGAATCGTTAGCTCAACTCTGCCGCCAAGCGTAGGAACTTCAATATCACCACCCAAGGTGGCGGTCGCAAATGAAACAGGCATTTGAATATGCAAATCGCTGCCATCACGCTCAAATACGGGGTGCTCTTTGACATGCACTTCGACGTAGAGATCGCCCGAAGGTCCGCCGTTAATACCCGGCTCACCATTACCGACGGAGCGCACCCGCATACCATCATCAATGCCGGCTGGGATCTTAATTTCGAGAGTCTTTTGCTCTTTGATCTTGCCGCTGCCATGACAGGTCTTACAGGGCTTGGGTATGTATTGGCCCGTGCCACGACACTTAGGGCAGGTTTGTTGCATTGAGAAAAAGCCTTGAGCAATCCTGACTTGGCCGCGGCCATCACAGGTTGGGCATTCTTCAATCTTTGAGCCTGGCTCTGCGCCAGAACCATTACAGGTTTTGCAATTACTCCAGCTGGGCACTCGAATTTGCGTGGTGTAACCCTCAGCGGCTTGCTCGAGGGTAATCTCCATGTTGTAGCGCAGGTCAGCGCCCTTATAAACCTGAGGACCAGAACTTCTTCCTTGACCAAAGATATCACCAAAGATATCACCAAAGGCATCAGCAAAACCACCTGCAGCGCCCCCAAATCCACTCATGCTAGGGTCAACGCCAGCATGGCCGTACTGATCGTACGCATTGCGCTTTTGGGGGTCCGCCAGTGTCTCGTAGGCTTCCTTGGCCTCTTTGAACTTTGCCTCGGCGGATGGATTATCAGGGTTGCGATCAGGATGGTATTTCATGGCTAATTTGCGATAAGCCTTTTTAAGCTCCTCATCGCTGGCATTTTTACCAACCCCTAGCACTTCATAAAAATCACGTTTACCAGTTGCCACAACCCATTCCTTATTCTTGGCCAAAAAGGCGAAGTCGGCACAAGGCCGACTCACCAATTTGCATCATTCTTTTTTAAGAATTACTTCTTGTCATCCACTTCCTTAAAGTCAGCGTCGACTACTTCAGCATCATTATTGGCTTTCGCCTCACCTGCTGGATTAGCAGCGCCTGGGTTAGCCTTTGCTTGCTCGGCAGCATAGGCTTTCTCGCCAAGCTTCTGACTGGCCTTTGCCAATGCTTCCGTTTTAGACTCAATCGCTGCTTTATCACTTCCCTTGATGGCTTCTTCTAACTCTTTCAATGCCGCTTCAATCGCACTCTTTTCAGAGGCATCAAGACTTGCGCCATGCTCATCGAGCGCTTTCTTTGTCGAGTGCGCTAAGGCATCAGCCGTATTTCGGACGGTGACCAGCTCAAGCAATTTACGATCTTCCTCAGCATTGGCTTCGGCGTCTTTCACCATCCGCTGAATCTCATCCTCAGAAAGACCTGAATTTGCCTTGATGGTGATCTTATTCTCTTTGCCAGATGCTTTGTCTTTAGCAGTGACGTGCAAGATTCCGTTGGCATCGATATCAAAGGTCACTTCAATTTGTGGCAAGCCACGGGGTGATGGCGGAATACCTTCCAAATTAAACTCGCCAAGCAATTTATTCGCACTAGCCATCTCGCGCTCACCTTGGAAGCACTTGATGGTAACCGCTGGCTGATTGTCTTCAGCCGTTGAAAACACTTGAGCATGCTTGGTCGGAATCGTCGTATTTTTGGGGATCATCTTGGTCATCACGCCACCCAAGGTCTCAATACCTAAAGATAACGGTGTGACATCAAGCAACAAGACATCCTTACGATCACCAGCCAATACTGATCCTTGGATCGCAGCACCAACCGCGACCGCCTCATCGGGGTTCACGTCTTTACGCGGTTCCTTGCCAAAGATAGCTTTGACTTGCTCTTGCACCTTCGGCATCCGAGTTTGGCCGCCGACTAAGATGACATCATCAATGTCTGCTGCAGAAACCCCTGCGTCCTTCATTGCCACTTGGCATGGGCCCATGGTACGAGTAATTAACTCTTCAACCAGAGACTCCAATTTAGAGCGGGTCAACTTCAAGTTCAAATGCTTAGGACCACTTGCATCGGCCGTTACATAAGGCAGGTTGATTTCGGTTTGCTGAGAGGAAGACAACTCGATCTTCGCTTTCTCAGCAGCATCTTTTAAGCGCTGCAAAGCTAAGACATCTTTGCTCAAATCAACGCCCTGTTCTTTCTTGAACTCGGCAATGATCCAATCAATGATGCGTTGGTCAAAGTCTTCACCGCCTAAGAAAGTATCACCGTTGGTAGATAACACTTCAAACTGTTTTTCTCCATCCACATTCGCGATTTCAATAATGGAGACGTCGAAGGTGCCACCGCCCAGGTCATAAACAGCAATCTTGCGATCAGCCTTGTCTTGCTTGTCCAATCCAAATGCTAAAGCAGCAGCAGTAGGCTCATTAATGATGCGCTTAACTTCCAGACCGGCAATCCGACCAGCATCTTTCGTGGCTTGACGCTGACTATCATTAAAGTAAGCAGGTACCGTGATCACCGCCTCGGTGACCTCTTCGCCCAAATAATCTTCGGCAGTCTTTTTCATTTTGCGTAGAACTTCAGCCGATACTTGCTGAGGGGCAATTTTCTTATCGCGCACCGATACCCAGGCATCGCCATTGTCTGCGGCGATGATGCTGTAAGGCATTAAGCGAATATCTTTTTGCACTTCTGCATCGGTAAATTTGCGACCGATTAAACGCTTAACCGCGTAGATTGTATTTTTTGGATTGGTGACTGATTGCCGCTTAGCAGGCGCACCAACCAATACCTCTCCGTCTTCCATATACGCAATGATGGAAGGAGTGGTTCTAGCACCCTCAGCGTTTTCAATGACTTTCGGGGCGTTGTTCTCAATAACTGCGACGCAGGAGTTAGTAGTTCCTAGGTCAATTCCAATAATTTTTCCCATAATGGCTCCAAATGATGGTGAGGCGTTGTTTCGAATAATGACTAGATGGGGGCAACTTTACATATTTCAAGGGGTCTAAGTCCTTGAAATAATTGGCCCAAACTTATTTTGCTTGGCTAACAGTCACTAGAGCGGGTCTTAAAACCCGATCGGCGATCAAAAAGCCCCTTTGCAAGACTGAGACCACCGTGTTGGGCTCTTGATCCGATGGGACCATGGAGATTGCCTGATGCTGGTGGGGATCAAATTTAGCCCCAGGCTCAGGGTTAATCTCAACCAAACGGCCTTTTTCGAAGGCAGCAATGAGTTGCTTTAGGGTGATCTCGAGGCCTTCCTTAAACGCTTTTGCATCGCCAGCCTCAGTGGCTAAAGCGGCATATAGGCTATCGCTCACTGGAATCAAGTGCTCCGCAAAATTTTCAATAGCGAATTTGTGGGCCTTTGCAATATCTTCAGCAGCGCGACGACGAATATTTTCACCTTCAGCTTTGGCACGCAAGAAGTTATCTTGCATTTCAGCAAGCTTGGTCTTGAGCTCTGCTAGCTCCTCTTCGATACTCAGGGGAGGCTGTTCATTCACTTCGGATGTTGTGTTATCAGCTGCTTGTTGCTCAGATTTTTGATCACTCATAGTCGTTCCACCTTGTTTTCTACATTTTATATGGGGTCAGTGATCACCCATTTCAAGTGGACTGCTTATCCAGCAGTAATCGCGGTCTCTGCTATCTGGGCACGCTGATTGCGAAGCTCCAAAACTGCAGGGGACTCAAGCTCTGTTGACCAACCATGCATATGCTCTAAAGCAATTGCGTGCAAAGCTGAAATGAAATTAGTATCGTCATTCAAGCAGGGGATATAACGATACTCTTTGCCACCATGCTCATGAAAAATCTCCTGACCCTCCATAGCAATTTCTTCCAAGGTCTCTAGGCAGTCTGCCGGGAAACCAGGACAAACGATATCCATTTGCGGGCAGCCTGCCTTCCCAAGCTCCTCAATCGTCAAGGCAGTGTAAGGCTTTAACCATTCCGCACGACCAAAGCGAGACTGGAAGGTGACGTGATAATTGGCCGGCTCCAAACCCAGTGCCTCTCCTAACAAGCGGCCTGATTTCAAACATTCGCAATGATAGGGATCGCCTTGCATCAAATTTCGTTTGGGCAAGCCATGAAACGACATGATAAGTTTGGCGCCCATTGAAAAATCGGGTCGGCCATGTTGCGCCCAGTAGGCTTCAATCTGTTGACGGAGAGACTCAATGTAAGCGCCATGATCATGATAGTGCTTCACAATTCGAAGTTCGGGTTGATTGCGCCATGTTTTAAGGACCGAGAACACTTCATCAAAACTTGAGGCGCTCGTGGTCGCTGAATATTGAGGGTATAAAGGCAATACCAATAAACGCTCAACATTTGCTTCTTGAAAACGTTTGAGGACTTCGGAAATAGATGGTTTGCCGTACCGCATCGCCAGGTCCACGATCACATTGGAATCCTCGCCCGCAAAGCGATCCCGCAAACCTTGAGCCTGTGCTTGCGAATAGACTAGCAAAGGAGAGCCCTCTTTTAACCAGATCGAAGCATATTTCTTCGCTGAGGCGCCGCTGCGAATCGGCAAAATAATGCCATGCAAAATGAACCACCAGATGATGCGCGGAATTTCAACGACCCGAGGATCCGACAAAAATTGCCTTAAGTAGGTTTTCACCGCCGCGCGCGTGGGCGCCTCTGGGGTACCCAGATTAATCAATAAAATGCCGGTCCGCGAGGTTCTTAAATGAGGGTTTGTTTTCAACAGTGATCCAATCATCAAGGAGAGCTCAAGGCGCCGCTCAGTAGCTTCGAGGTGATATCCACAATCGGAATCACGCGATCATACGCCATTCGAGTAGGCCCGATCACGCCGAGTGTTCCCACCACTTGCCCATCCACGCTATAGGGAGCGCTGATCACCGCCAAATCCTCATAGGGCAACAGCTCGCTTTCTCCGCCAATAAAGATCTGGATACCATCGGCATGACTGGATACGTCCAACAATTGCATGAGCAAGGATTTTTGCTCCAGCATATCGAACATTTTGCGTAATTTACTCAGATTGGAGCTCAACTCACCTACATCGAGCAGGTGGCGCTCTCCCGAGATCACCACATCTGGGTGATTTAATCCCGTATCACTCACACCATTTTCGAGGGCGAGTGCCATTAATCCAGCAATGTCACTCCGCAAATGATCTAACTCTGCGCGCAAGCGACTGCGGACCTCTGAAAAACTCTTTCCTGAAAAATGAGCATTAATGAAATTACTTGCCTCTGTCAGCTGTGCTGGGCTGTAATCTTGGTTGGTTGGCAAGATGCGATTTTGAACATCCCCCTCGGGAGTCACCAGAATTAACAAAATCTTGCCTTCACCAAGGCGCAAAAACTCAATGTGTTTAAAGACTTGGGAGCGCTTCGGGGTCATGACCACGCCAGCAAAATGCGTCAGATTCGATAAGAGCTGAGCAGCAGAACTGATCACCTTTTGGGGAGCATCGGGATATAGTGATTGCTCAGCCTGTTTAGAAGCCACCTCCTCTAGGGGTCGAATGGTCAACATCGTGTCGACAAACAAACGGTAACCACGCGGGGTTGGAATGCGTCCTGCTGAAGTATGAGGACTGGTCACCAAACCAAGATCCTCAAGATCAGCCATTACATTCCGAATCGTCGCCGCAGAGAGATCTAATCCTGAAAAGCGTGACAGGGTCCGCGAGCCTACTGGCTGGCCTTCCTCGATATATCTCTCGATTAAGGTTTTGAGCAGAACTTTTGAACGATCATCCATGATTGGAGTAATTTTATGCCTATGGTTTAATCGTCATATGTTAAGCCCATCAAGCAAACCCCTGCAGAAGAAGTTTAGGCGCGTAACCCTTGTGGGTAAGCACCAAGCAGATGGTATTGGCCAGCATTTACTTGAATTAGCCCAAATCCTCAGAAATCATGGCTGTGAGCTCAGCATTGAGGCATCCACGGCGACCCATTTGCCTGAGGCTAATTTGCAGGTTATTCAACTCCAGGATTTCCAGAAATCCACTGATTTGGCGGTTATTTTGGGGGGTGATGGCACCATGCTCGGCATTGGTCGCCAGATCGCTGGGACGGGGGTACCGCTTTTGGGAATCAATATGGGGCGTTTGGGTTATATGACCGACATCCCTTTTGAAGACGCCAAAACGGTTCTACCGCCCATGATTGATGGTCATTATGAAATCGATGAACGATCCCTTCTAGAGGCTAGTGTGTGGCGCAACAATCAAGAGATTCATCGTGGCTTAGCCTTAAACGATGTGGTCGTAAATCGCTCAGGACTGTCAGGGATGGTGGAACTCAAGGTGCATGTCAACGGCTCTTTTATGTACAACCAGCGCTCCGATGGCCTGATTGTGTCTACTCCAACTGGCTCAACCGCATACGCGCTCTCAGCAGGCGGTCCAATTTTGCATCCCCGCGTGCCAGGGATTGTGCTAGTACCAATCGCCCCCCATGCCCTCTCCAATCGACCTATCGTATTGGCCCAAGAATCGCAAATTACGATCGAAGTTGCCGGTGGACGAGAAGTGATTGTGAACTTTGATATGCAATCATTAACCAAATTACAAATCGGTGATCGGGTTGAGGTAAAGCGCTCGAACAAATCCATCTCCCTCTTACACCCACTGGGGCACAGTGACTACCAGACCCTAAGAGAAAAATTGCACTGGAACGAGTATCCTTCCACGTTTTAATCTGGGCAAATCAACATGCTTCAATCATTGGCATTGCGTGATTTTGTGATTGTGGATCACCTCGAACTTGATTTTGGCTCAGGTTTTAGTGTTTTAACTGGTGAGACTGGTGCAGGTAAATCGATTTTGCTCGATGCTCTCGCCCTCGCCCTGGGCGAGCGTGCCGATACCAGTCAAATCCGCGAGGGCTGCCAACGCGCCGAGATCGCTGCTATTTTTCAGGTCGAAGAGAGCCTAAAGGAGGAAATTGCCGCATGGCTGCGTGAGGCGGACTTCCCGCTTGAAGACGACTATCGGATTGTGATTAAACGCAGCATGGATCATTCGGGTCGTAGCAAAGCCTACATCAATGGTGGCGCGGCCTCATTAAATCAATTACGCGAACTGGGTGATCGTCTGGTGGATATTCATGGACAACACGCCCACCAACTCCTTCTCAAGACCGGTGCACAACGCGAGCTGCTCGATCGACACGCCAATCTTCAAGACCAAGCAGCAATTGTGGCGCAAGCATATCAATCCATGAATGCCACTGCCAAGCAATTACAGCAAGCCGAAGCAGCTGGCGCTGATTTGCAGCGTGAGCAAGAACGTCTCCAGTGGCAACTCGATGAACTCAATGAAATTGCACCACAAGCACATGAGTGGGGAGAAATCCAAACTTCGCATGCTCGACTGGCCAATGCCGCCAAGATTATTCAAGGGATTGAGCTTGCGATTGATAGTCTGAGTGATTCTGAGCATTCGATTGAATCACAACTGCATCGAGTACAGCATGCGATCGATGATTTAGTGAAGCATGATCCTAATTTGAACGAGATCAACGAAAGTCTTCGTAATGCTCAAATTCAGATTGACGAGGCGATTCATGGATTAAATCGATACCGACAAAAAATGGATTTGGATCCAGATCGCCTCGCAGAGCTCGAAGCCCGGATGCAGGTTCTCCATACTGCGGCCCGCAAATACAAAGTCAATCCCGAGCAATTGCCAGAACTCTGGATTAGCTCTCAGGAAAAATTCGCAGCGTTCACGGCAGCACAAGATATCGAGGCTTTGCGTCAACAATTTAAGGCTCAAGAGTCTGAATTTCTAAAACGTGCTCAAGAATTATCAAAGCGTCGTCATCAGGCAGCCGCTGAACTCAGCCAAGCCGTCAGCGATGCGATGCAGCGCCTCGCAATGGCAGGCGGTCAGCTGCAAGTCCTCGTTAGAACAAGCGAAGCCAGTCGTCATGGAATCGATCAAATTGAATTTCTGATCGCCGCGCACAGCGGCAGCACACCAAAGCCTTTGGCCAAGGTTGCTTCGGGGGGAGAGTTGGCGCGCATTAGCTTAGCCATTAGCGTCATTACCAGCAAGGCGAGCTTTACCCCAACCCTCATCTTTGATGAGGTGGATTCTGGCATTGGTGGAGCAGTGGCTCAAACGGTTGGCGAACTTTTGAAGCAACTGGGTCGGTCCCATCAAATCCTTTGTGTCACTCATCTAGCCCAAGTGGCCGGCCAAGGCGATCATCATTTCAAAGTTAGTAAACAAGAATTGGATGGCAAAACCCATTCCGATGTAAAGAGTTTAGGCCGACAAGAACGCATTGAAGAAATTGCTCGGATGCTAGGTGGCACAACCATTACTGACACCACGCGGCGACACGCGAGAGAACTGCTAAACCAGACCTAGAGTCAACTAAACAGGTTGTGAGGGAGCACCAAAGACTGCGTCCCATAGTTTTGTCACGCATGCTTTTGCTTTCGCAAAATCAGGTTGCTCATGGATAGATACCCGAATTTTTTCTGCTCCGTCCAGACGTAATCGATGCTGTTGGGCCCGAAACATGCGATAGGCATTCCCAATTTCAAGCGCATCCATCTCAGAGATCAACTGGTGCTTTGCGGCAATTCCTAAAAGTGCAATATTGCCTAAGTTACCCAATAAATCAGGGTATTGGCGAGCGAAGCCTAAAACCAAATATTGGACAATGAATTCAATATCGACCATGCCACCGGGATCATGCTTTAAATCAAAATCATTCGAGGGATTGGGATGGCCAGCATGGACCTTATGACGCATCTCAATAATTTCATGTTTGAGATCGGAGTGATTTCGTTCGTGGGCGAGAACTTCTTTGCGTATCTCTTCAAATTGAGCTCCTACCTTTGGATCGCCCGCGGCAAACCGCGCCCGAGAAATGGCTTGATGCTCCCAAACCCAGGCGGCATTATCCCCCTCGCGCAATTGATAGCGTCGAAAGGAATCAAGATTAGTTACCAAAAATCCTGCGGCTCCATTGGGGCGTAGGCGAGTATCGATTTCAAATAGAGTGCCGGCAGCAGTTAAAGTCGTCAACCAATTAATCATGCGCTTACCCAGCACCGAGTAAATCTCCTGAGCCGCATAGTCGGTTGGTGATGCGTCATATAAAAACACGAGATCGAGATCTGAGGCATAGCCCAACTCTTTACCACCCAATTTGCCATAGGCAATCACTGCAAATGGTGGCTGATGTTGCGGATTGAGACCAAACTTCTCTGCAACCGATGGCCAAACGCGCTCATAGGTTGCCTGTAATATCAAATCAGCCAGCGCAGATAAGCGATCACTCACCCGCTCAGTGCTTAAACCCTCTGGAGCACCTATTCCTAGATCAGCTAGGAGAATCAAAAAAGTTTCAGTGTGATGCGTTACCCGCAGGATATCCATGGCATGATCTGGGCTCGCCCCATCCGCAAGGGCGTCATCCAAACGCAGATCAAGATTTGCCTTTACTTTGCACCAATAGCTCTCAGGATCATGAATCAACTCAGATTGCGCATTGGCCGATAACAGATCGTCCAATAAATGAGGATGCCTTGCTAAATATTGAGCAGCCCATTGCGAGGCATTGAGGAGCATCAATACTTTTTGCAAGGCATTAGAGTTCTCAGCCAGAATGGATAGATAAGCGCTACGACGACAAATGGCCTCTAAGAGATCAAAAAAACGCAAGAGGGTTTGATCTGCATCGTCTGGATGGTCGGCCTCGATATCGTTCGCAGCCTTTTTTAATAAACTTCGTATCGTGAGTCGACTTTTCTCGGGCAGTGATTTGGCACGGGAGCCCTCCTGCCAGGCGCTCCACCGCTCATTGGCCTTGGGGAATAAATCAGCATTAGGTTGCCAGCTTGCGTCGTTTGCATCAATTTGCAAACGATTACTTTCGTCTAAGGCAAAGGCCTTTTCAAAATAACGTGCTACCTGATTTTGATGCTCGGTGAGTGTTTGCATAAACTCCTCGAGACGCCCTTCTTGATTCGGTCCAGCCATGGCTTGTGCCAACTGCGCTCTCGCATCATCCTGCTCAGGCAAATAATGTGTCTGCTGGTCTTCCCAAATTTGGATGCGATGCTCTAAACGTCTCAGAAATACATAAGCAGATTTGAGCGCTTCAATTTCTACTGCTCTCATCAGTCCACCCTCTTGCAGTCGATCTAAGACCTCAAGCGTTGGACGAATTCGCAAGCGCGGATCGGTGCCACCCCGCATTAACTGAAACATCTGGGCTAGAAACTCAATTTCACGGATTCCACCGCGGCCTAACTTAATGTCACGCGATCGCCCGCTGCGTTGATTACTCCGCTTATCTGCCTCTCGCTGAATTTGTGCATGCAACTCCCGAATCGCTGCAATCACACCGTAATCCAAATGGCGACGATAAACAAATGGCCGAATAATCTGCTCAAGCCCCTTTTCACATCGAACATAATCGGGATGCGATATGGGCGGATAAATCATGCGGCCCTTAATCCAAGCGTAACGCTCCCATTCACGCCCTTGTACAAACAAATACTCCTCGAGCATTTCTAGACTACAAACTAAGGGCCCAGAATCCCCATTAGGTCGCAAGCGCATATCCACCCGGAATACAAATCCATGGGCATCATGCTCAGAAATCATTTTGATAAGACGCCGGCCCAGCTTCGTAAACCATTCGTGGTTTGAAATCGAACTTGCCCCGTGTTGGGTCTCGCCTTCTTCCTCGTATAAGAAGATCAGATCAATATCCGAGGAAAGATTGAGTTCGCGACCACCCAATTTACCCATCCCCACAATTATGAGTGGCAGTTCGTAGTCTTCAGTCCGAGCCCAAGGTAGACCAAAGCGCTCTTGGAGATCCGTACGAAGATAACGCACGACTAGCCCAAGTACTTGCTCCGCAAAATAGCTGAGCGCCTGGGTCACCTCTAATAAAGGGGCCAGGCCATTAAGGTCTCGGCAACCAATCCAAAGCATCAACTGTTGACGAACCAGCCGCAGCTCACTCATAAGTGCTGTCTCATCCAACTCCTGACGATCGAGAGCCTGGCTGATTAGTAGGAGCAGCTGATCGATTTGGATGGCATCGACCGGCGTATGTATGCGCTCCTCTAGCCAAGCGCGCCAATCCGCGTGGGCACTTAGCCAACGATTTGCATAGACGGAGTTTTTTTCCAGAAAAGAAAGGGCGTCTTGATTGGAAACCATACCTTATCTTAATCGCTACTAGCCCAATCAATGGAGGGTGTCGGATAATGGCTAACAATGACCGAAAAAAAGTATCCGTTACGCCTCAAAGACCTCCTCAGGATGCGGCCTGACGCCACCTCATGGTCACGTTGGTCGCGCCGTCTGGCAATTTTGGCTCTCATTACAGTCGGACTCATGATTCTTGGGCATCTGGTGATCCGATTCATCATTTGGCCCCAACTCGAAACCTCAAAACCGGCTGTAGAAAAGTTACTATCACAGCGCATTGGCGTTGAGGTCAAAATCAATGAACTCAATGTCTACTGGCAAGGGATTCGTCCAGTCTTTGATATTCGCGACCTAGAATTTGTGGTGGACTCCAAACGCAATCCGTCTACCATTCCAGATACACCCTATTTAAAGATCGCTGAGATCCGAGGGGAACTCAGTTGGTCATCGTTTTATCACCTCAAACCCTATTTCACAAAATTACATGCCAGCAATGCAGTGATTCAAGTCACACGTGACTCACAAAAACGTTTGTATGTGGCTGGCATTCTTGCGGGTGACGGCGGCGATGATTTCCATCTCGAAAATTGGTTGTTTAAACAGGGTGATTTAAAGATTTCTGATATCAATATTCTTTGGAAGGATTTCTCAAAGTCCAAAGCAGATGCCGCAGATCTACGCATCGAGTCCATGCAACTACGAAATGGAATTCGGCAGCATGAACTTGATGCCGCTATTTATAGCCCATGGCATCAAGGCACCCTAACTCTCTTCGGAAAATTTTCTCACCGTCTTGGTGGGCAAGCGGGTCATTGGCGTGATTGGATTGGCGACTTTCAGTGGAAGGTCGCGCAACTCAATCTCGGCCAATTTAGTCGTGATTTTGAAATCCCTTTTAAACAACTCAGTGGGGTGCTGGACTCATCAGGGTCGATTGCCTTAAATAAAGGCATCCCCGATGGTGGACAGCTCAAACTAGCAATCGAGCAACCCGTCTTTCAACAATTAAAGAGCAATCAGGCGCTTGAGTTTGGACGTCTGGAAATGGAAGCGAAGCAATTCACCTCTGGAAAGTTCATTTCGCTTGGGGTGCAGCAATTTGCCTGGTTAAACAAGAATCAAAAACCAGGAACCCCCATGGAATCTCTGGCACCCATGACTTTTGGCTGGCAGGCGCCCAAAGGCGATGGCGAGCTTGAAAGGTTTGCATTCTCTTCGGCAAAAATTAGTCTTGAGAACCTCAGTCTGTTTGCATTGAACCTGCCCATTCCCAATCGAATCCGCCAGGTTTTAGAACAAACCGAACCACGTGGTGAGCTGATCGATGTTGATATCACATGGGCCGAACCAAAATCCAATATTCCCCTGATCGGTGGCCTCTTAAGTGGCCAAGGACCTAAATTTAATATTACCGGCACCCTCAATCAGGTGGGCATCAAGGCTTACCGGGACACTATCCCAAGCATTTCTAATTTAAGCGGCACGATTACCACCAATCAAAACCAAGGCAGCATCAAACTCAACTCACAAAATTTGCGATTAGTAATTGCCGACTTTTTATCAGAGCCACGCCTGCAGTTCGATAGTGCAAGTGGAGCGCTTAGTTGGTCATTAAAAAATAAACAATGGCAAATCGGCTTTAACCAGCTCTCCGTTAACAATCCGGATATCGCATTAATTGCTGATGGTAATTACCTAATTGGTAAAGAAAAGGCACCGGATACTTTAGATCTAACCATTCAGTTTCCTAGAGCAAAGGCACAAACAATCTACCGCTACCTCCCTGCAGAAATGTCAAAGGACGCGCGTGCCTATATTGAAAAGGCGTTCATTGGGGGCGAGATCAATAATGGGCGCCTCAGAATGAAGGGGGATCCTAATTTGGCCCCTTATGATGCTCCAGGAAGCGGCGAATTTGCATTAAATCTACCGATTTCTCAAACGGTTTTTCGACCAGCCCCCTTGTTTCCATCCACAAAAGGCAGCTGGCCTGAATTCACGGAAGTAAATGGTGTCGTTTCTATGCAGCAAGCCAAGCTGATGGTGGCTATCAAAGATGCTCGCTACCAAGGTCTTCAAATTCAAAATGTCAATGCAGAAATTCCAAATGTTTCTAGCGCAAAGCCTGTCCTCAATCTCAAAGGAAACATCACCGGCCCGATGAATGACATGATGGACTATCTCAGGACAACACCAATTCTTCTCACGCGTCCAGAATTAGCAAAGAATCTGAAGTTATCAGGCCCAGCAAAACTTGATCTAGATCTCCTTTTGCCCCTACAAAATACAGATGACGTTAAATTAAATGCTTTGCTGAACTTAGATAACAATGTCGTCGTTTGGTCTGATCTTGCTCCTTTTAATCAAGTACGAGGCAGCATTCGCATTACCGAAGATCTACCTCGCTTTGAACAGGTAAGCGCTGAATTCTTTAGTGGCACGATCAATATTCGACAAAACACGGCGCAATCGCAAACCAAACAAGATCTTTATGATCTCAATGGAACAATTGATCTTGAACGCCTTGAACGTCACTATGCCAATCAAGTAGGTCGCCAATCTCTGCAACTCTTGAAAGCATTGGATGGTAAGGCTGCATTTAAAGGCAAACTAGGTATTACTAGTAACACCACAGATCTCAATCTCGACTTAGATTTCAATGCTCTAAGCACCGCCCTTCCTGAACCCCTCAGTATCAAGAAGGGCAACAAACTAAACGGGATTTTTCGTTATCAGTCCAACGCCAGCGAGGGAGCACCCAAGCGAATTGCACAATGGTCCGCACAAATTGGGAAAACAATCACCCTACAAGGAAAGCAAGGTCCAGATGGGATTGTGGCGCAAGGAATTGGAATTGGTGCCCCAGCCATCATCCCTGAGCGTGGCTTAGGTCTCAATCTGCAAGCAAGCGATCTCAATATTGATGCCTGGCACCGCCTTTTATTTTCGAACGATGGAGTAAATAACAAACCCGAGGCTGCCAATATGGCTAGCCCTACAGATGGTGTCAATGGCCTTCAAGTATTTACAGCACGCGTCAATCAAGCGATTGCCATGAATCGCTCCTGGCCCAATCTTGCCGTAAGCGCCAAATTAGGGGGCAATACTTGGCAGCTGAATTTGAAATCTCCCAATCTTGAGGGTGACATTCAGTATCAGGAAAGAAAAAATGCTGATCTTCTCAAAGGCAAATTGCTTCGTTTGCATATTCCTCCAAGAATACAAAATCTGACAAATTCAAGCGCATCCGCTGACAAAGAGGTATCACTTAATGCGATTCCTGAACTGGATCTAAGTATTGATGACTTTAATTTCAATCAATACAAACCAGGCGCGATCGCAATCAAGACACGTAATAGTACAAATCGCATCACGATTGAAAGTCTCAAAATTAACAATCCAAGTTCGTCATCAACGGTCACTGGCGAATGGACAAGCGATGCCCAAGGCAATAATGAGCGCGTCATCATCGATACGACATCACAGGTTAAGGATCTGGGAACCGTGGTTGCCTATTGGGGCAATCCCAAAGCAGTTGAAGGCGGGAAGGGAACAATCAACGCCAAATTGGATTGGAGCGGTCCTCCCTACAATCCCTCCTTTGATACCCTGGCTGGCAATGTCAAGATCAATCTAGAAAATGGTCGCTTACTTCAAGTGGACTCCGGTTTTGCCAAAATTATTGGGGTGTTCAGTTTGCAAAGCTTATTAAAGTTTGCAACCTTTGATATTCAAGGTAGCCTTGGTAGTGTAGTTACCTCGGGAACCGCTTTCAACACTCTTTCTGGTGATTTTGTTTTGCGCAACGGTGTCGCCCGAACACAAAATTTCACGATGCAACTCAATCAAGCTCGCGTTGCCACTAGCGGTCTCGTGAATATTCCCAAGCAAACCCAAGACTTACGAATCACCATCTTCCCAACGATTGATGCAACAGCAGGCGCTCTTGCGCTCTTCGCAGTCAATCCGATTGTTGGCGCTAGCGCTCTGATTGGGCAATATTTAATCAGCAATCAACTAAACCGCACACTTCAGACCGATTACCTAGTTCAGGGAAGCTGGGATAAACCTGATGTAATCCCGCTGGACCAAAATGGCCAGCCTTTAGATCCAAAAGTGCTTGAGACCATCCGCTCTCGAAATTTATTGCGTGAGCAAAAGATGCCGCCAGCACCAAGCCCATCAAAGCCAGTCCCTACCACCCCAGCGCCTGCCAATTAACGACTAAAGCTTTAGTATTTAGTGGTATGGCAAATAAATTAACAGTAGCAGCGATTCAGATGATTTCATCTGCGAATTTGGCAGACAATCTGAGCACTGCTGAACGTCTAATCAAAAACGCGTCTGACCAAGGTGCAGTAGTGCTTGCGCTACCTGAGTATTTTTGCCTAATGGGCCTTGCGGATACCGACAAGGTCAAAGTGCGGGAGACCTTTGGTCGTGGTCCGATTCAAGACGCGCTTCAAGGCTTTGCTCAAAAGTATCAGATCTTCTTAATTGCAGGAACTATTCCCCTCGAGGCGAGTGATCCCCAAAAGGTGCTAAATGCGAGCTTAGTATTTAATCCTGATGGTCAGTGCATTGCCCGTTACGACAAGATCCATCTATTTGGTTTTCAGACGTCTAATGAGCGCTACCAAGAATCTGAAACGATTGAGGCGGGCAACCAACCTACAACGGTTCGCATTTTGCATGAGGGCAAGGAGTGGGTGTTTGGTTTAAGCATTTGCTACGATCTTCGTTTTCCGGAACTCTACCGACAGCAGGCTGGAGTTGACTGCCAAGTGATTCCAGCTGCATTTACCCACACCACAGGCAAGGATCATTGGGAGATTTTGCTCCGTGCCCGGGCTATTGAAAACCAGTGCTATTTTTTAGCATCTGCCCAAGGTGGGCTTCATCAAAATCAACGTCGCACTTGGGGTCAATCCATGCTGGTCGACCCCTGGGGCAATATTGTCTCTGAGCTCGCCACTGGCGAAGGCTGCGTGCTTGGTGAGCTAGACTCAACTGCACTCGAAGAGGTGCGCTCTAAGCTGCCCGCCCTAAAACATCGTAAGCTTATTTAAAAGAACCATGAACTCACTCGCTATCCCAAACCTTGCAACAACTGCAAGCCCACAAGAGGCTTTCGACATTGCGCATTCTTTTTTACTCAAGCCCAATGGCCTCAGTCCTTCTGATCTTGATCAACTGTTTGGGGTGATGCATGCGCATCGCTTAGATGATGCGGATTTATATTTTCAGCACACACGTAGTGAGCAGTGGAGTTTAGAGGAGGGGATTGTCAAATCCGGTAGTTTCAATATTGATCAAGGTGTTGGTATTCGTGCGATCTCAGGCGATAAAACAGCATTTGCTTACTCGGATGTGATTAGCTCTGAAGCTTTATTAAAGGCTGCCCATGCTACTCGTGTAATTGGTCCTAAAGGTGGCAAAGTCAAAGTCCGCACCCCACTTTCGGCATCGACACACCCTAATCCAGCCTTATACAGTCCCTTCAACCCTTTGGACTCATTAACGCCCCCAGAAAAAATTGCGCTCTTAGAGGGGATTGAGCGGCGCGCGAAGGCACGTGACCCACGCATCATTCAGGTGATGGCTAGTCTTGCGGGTGAGTTTGATGTCGTCATGGTAGCTCGCTCGAATGGCTTATTAGCTGCCGATATTCGCCCACTCGTGCGCGTATCCATCCATGTCATTGCCGAGCAAAATGGTCGTCGAGAATCCGGCTCTGCCGGCGGTGGAGCACGCGCCGACTACGGTTTTTTTGATACCCAGCGTATCGATCAGTGGGTCGACGAAGCAGTTGATCAGGCCCTCCTAAATCTCGATTCCCGTCCAGCACCTGCAGGTCCAATGACCGTTGTGATGGGGCCGGGATGGCCCGGTGTACTGCTGCATGAAGCCATTGGTCACGGCCTCGAAGGAGACTTTAATCGCAAAGGATCTTCTGCGTTCTCTGGACGCATTGGTCAGCGTGTAGCCGCTAAGGGCGTCACGGTGGTTGATGATGGAACACTCAGCGGACGTCGCGGCTCTCTCAATATGGATGATGAGGGTACACCCACGCAATGCACCACCCTGATTGAAGACGGTGTTTTAAAGGGCTATATTCAAGATAGTCTGAATGCACGCTTGATGGGAATGCCACTAACAGGCAATGGACGGCGTGAGAGCTTTGCCTCGCTGCCCCTACCCCGTATGACCAATACCTACATGCTATCTGGTCAATATGACCCAGAAGAGATTGTGGCCAGTATTGATCGAGGTCTCTATGCTGTGAACTTTGGTGGTGGGCAAGTTGATATCACGAGTGGCAAATTTGTATTCTCTGCCTCGGTGGCGTATTGGGTGGAAAAAGGCAAGATCCAATACCCCGTCAAAGGCGCAACCATTATTGGCAACGGCCCAGAATCTCTCAAGCAAGTGAGCATGATCGGCAACGACCTTCGTCTAGATAGCGGGGTGGGCGTATGCGGCAAAGAAGGGCAAAGCGTCCCGGTTGGTGTGGGTCAGCCAACCTTGCGCATTGATGAGATGACCGTTGGGGGCACGGCTTGATTTACATGCGCTTGTATTGGATCGCACCGACCTCTACGAGGCTTTAGAATAGAGGGTATGAGCACAAAACCCCATACCCCCCAAGAAAACTGGTACGCAAGCTTAGATAAAACCTCTGCGACCGATGATCAACGTGTCGGCAACATTACTGTTTTGCCGCCTCCCGAGCATTTGATTCGGTTTTTTCCAATCGTAGGTACTCCAACTGAAAAGCTAATCGGGCGTACTCGAGACAAAATACGGAACCTAATTCATGGCAAGGATGATCGCCTCCTAGTAATCATTGGTCCTTGCTCGATCCATGATCCTTCCGCAGCATTGGAATATTGCCAACGCCTCATGAAAGAGCGTACTCGCTTAGCAGACGATCTAGAAATTGTCATGCGCGTCTATTTTGAGAAACCCCGCACGACAGTTGGCTGGAAGGGACTCATCAACGACCCCTATCTCGATGAGAGTTTTAAGATTGAAGAAGGCCTACGTATTGCGCGCCAAGTACTCATGGAAATTAATCGCTTGGGCATGCCAGCCGGTAGTGAGTTCCTGGATGTGATCTCGCCTCAATACATTGCCGATCTAATTTCATGGGGTGCAATCGGCGCCAGAACGACAGAGAGTCAAGTTCATCGCGAACTGAGTTCTGGACTATCTGCGCCAATCGGATTTAAAAACGGTACTGATGGCAATATCAAAATTGCAACCGATGCGATTCAAGCGGCGCATCGACCACATCATTTCTTATCGGTGCATAAAAATGGTCAGGTTGCAATCGTTGAAACCAAGGGCAATAAAGACTGTCACGTGATTCTGCGCGGCGGCAAAGAGCCCAACTACGAAGCAAAGTACGTTCAAGCAGCCTGTGCTGAACTAGAAGCCGCAAAGTTACCAGCTTCTTTAATGGTCGACCTCTCTCATGCCAATTCAAGTAAACAGCATCAACGGCAAATCGATGTTGCTAATAATGTTGCTGAACAAATCGAGCGTGGATCCCGTAAGATTTTTGGGGTGATGATTGAAAGCCATCTAAACGCCGGCGCTCAGAAGTTCACACCCGGCAAGGATGATCCAAAACAGCTGGAATATGGCAAGAGTATTACCGATGCCTGCATTAACTGGGATGATTCTGTGAAGGTGCTTGAACGTCTTGCCCAAGCGGTTCGCAAGCGGCGGCGCGCCTAGTTATGTTTTATTTATCAGGAACGCGGCTTTAGGCCGCGTTTTTTCTTACTCGTTGTCTTGTGCTTTATTTTGATTCTTCCACAGTACGTCTTGACCACCAGCGGCTTGGTTTAAAACCCGGGCAATCACAAATAGAAGGTCGGATAAGCGATTCACGTATTGACGCGGCGAGTCAGCGATTGGGTCAACCCAACCCAACTTAACAATCGAGCGTTCAGCGCGTCGACAAACCGTTCGACAGACATGCGCTTGAGCTGCTGCACGGCTTCCTCCTGGCAAGATAAATTCTTTTAGCGGAGGCAGATTGGCGTTGTAGTAAGCTAACCAAGTATCGAGCTGTTCGACTTGCTCAATTTTTAATAGGGTGTAATTAGGAATACAAAGCTCTCCACCCAAGTCGAATAAATCATGCTGGACTCGCAGGAGTAATGCCTGAAGATCAGAAGCAATTGATGGAGGGAGATCTTCGGTCATCAAAACCCCAATTTGGGAGTTGAGCTCATCCACATCGCCCATCGCACAGATGCGTAAATGATCTTTTTCAACACGGCTACCGTCACCAAGGCCAGTCATACCGGCATCACCAGTTCGGGTTGCAATTTTTGATAGTCGATTTCCCATGAACAGATTATAGGTAAATGGCTAAAATAGACGAATGAGTGCCCTCGCTTCTTCTGCTGAAATCCAATCTCTACAGGCCAAACAGGCTATTTTGGTCGATGCCTTACGGCCATTTCTAGGGGATGATGCCCTGCTTTGGCAGCCCGAGGACACCATTCCCTATGAATGCGATGGCTTGGCGGCTTATCGCAAAATGCCCCTAGCAGTAGCGCTTCCTGAGAATGAAGAGCAAGTGGTGAATATTCTGAAGGTCTGCAAAGCCCTGGGGGTTCCTGTAGTACCCCGCGGCTCGGGCACCGGTCTCTCAGGCGGTGCAATGCCAATTGAACAAGGCTTGGTTTTATCGTTAGCCAAGTTCAAAAAGATTTTGCAGGTCGATCCCTTTACACGCACTGCGGTCGTACAACCAGGTGTCCGTAACCTGGCAATCTCAGAAGCGGTCGCAAAGCATGGTTTGTACTATGCGCCTGATCCATCCTCGCAAATTGCTTGCTCGATTGGCGGAAATGTCAATGAGAACTCAGGTGGCGTGCACTGCTTAAAGTATGGCTTGACGCTTCACAATGTATTGCGAGTCCGTGCCGTCCTCATGAATGGTGATGTGGTGGAATTTGGCAGCATGGCACCAGATTCACCAGGTTTGGATTTGTTAGCTGTATTGATTGGTAGCGAAGGAATGCTCGGTATCGTCACAGAAATTACTGTGAAGCTCGTACCAAAACCAAAATTAGCACGTGTCATTATGGCCAGCTTTGATGATATTGAAAAAGGTGGCAATGCAGTCGCCGCCATCATTGCTGCGGGGATTATTCCAGCTGGTTTAGAGATGATGGATAAACCAACCACGCGTGCTGTTGAGGAGTTTGTGCATGCTGGCTATGACCTCAACGCAGAAGCTATCTTATTGTGCGAATCAGATGGAACCCCTGAAGAGGTCGAAGAAGAAATCGCACGCATGAATGCCGTGCTAGAAAAGCAAGGGGCTAGTCGTATTCAAGTGTCTGAAAGTGAGGCAGAACGTTTGCGCTTTTGGAGTGGACGCAAGAATGCCTTCCCCGCCGCTGGTCGGATTGCGGCAGATTATTACTGCATGGATGGAACCATTCCAAGGCGTCATATTGCAACTCTACTCAAGCGCATCAAAGGCATGGAGGCCAAATATGGTCTGGGCTGTCTCAATGTCTTTCATGCGGGAGATGGCAATATGCACCCCCTCATTTTGTTTAATGGTGCCGATCTGGATGAGTGGCATCGGGCTGAAGAGTTTGGTACTGAAATCCTTGAGGCCTGTGTTGAGCTCGGGGGCACCATCACCGGTGAACATGGTGTGGGGATCGAGAAGATTAATTCCATGTGTGTTCAATTTGGCGAACAAGAGCGTGAGCGTTTTTGGGGGGTTAAAGCAGCATTTGATCCAGATCGTCTTTTAAATCCGGATAAAGCCATTCCAACTCTCAATCGCTGTGCCGAATATGGACGGTTGCGTGTCAGCGGTGGTGTTTTACCCCACCCCGAATTGGAGCGCTTCTAGGCATGAACGAAACCGTACTATCCCAGTTTCGTGAGCAAATTATTGAGGCTGGTAAACAGAATCAGGTGCTATCGATTCAAGGTGGTAATACAAAATCATGGTACGGCAACCCAAACCAGTCTCCCATTTTGAGTACGAAACCGTATCAGGGGATATTAGATTACCAACCTGAGGAGTTAGTAATCACGGCGTGCGCTGGCACACCGATTGCAGAAATCGAGTCAACCTTGGCCAAAAATAATCAGATTCTGCCGTTTGAGCCGCCCCACTTTGGAGAAGATGCGACTTTTGGGGGTGTGATTGCTGCGGGCCTCGCTGGCCCTGCTCGCATTAGCGCCGGAAATTTACGGGACTTTGTTTTGGGAACTCGACTCATGGATGGTCGCGGTGAAGACCTATCCTTTGGCGGCAAGGTCATGAAAAACGTCGCCGGTTACGATGTCTCGCGCCTGCTACCGGGTTCACTAGGAACGCTCGCTCTGCTTTTGGAGGCCTCTGTAAAAGTACTGCCAAAGCCCGCTGCCACTGCGAGTCTACGCTGCAAGACGGGCGCTGCCAATGCATTAAAAGTACTCAATGAATGGGCTGGACAACCTTTACCGCTCAACGCCAGCGTATGGATCGGTCATGCAGGTGATGAAGGCGAGCTAACGATTCGATTGGCAGGCGCTAAGGCGGCGGTCACCTCTGCTAGTCAAATGATACAAGATCGACTTGGCGCTACCGTACTCGATGATTTAGAGGCTGATCTATTTTGGCGTAATCTTCGTGAGCAGCAGCTTTCTTGGTTTACTCAAATGCCAAATCATCATGCACTTTGGCGACTCTCCTTGCCTGCCAACTGCCCAGTGCTGGAGATACCTAAGGATTGCTCACCAGCAATCATGATGGAGTGGCATGGACAAGAGCGTTGGATTCAAGGTCCTGCTAATCAATCAACGGCGAACGTGTTACAAAAACTCGCACTACAGCATGGCGGGCATGCGACCTGCTTTCGATCCTTGAATGCCGATGGGTTTGAACGCTTTACACGTTTGGAATCCAATCCACTAACTGCCGGATTAGAGGCTGTACAAAAACGCTTGCGCCATTCCTTTGATCCCTTTGGCGTATTTACCACTGGGCGCCTACCTTAAGTATGGAAACAAAATTAGCTCCTGAGTTCATCAATACCGCGGACGGGATTGAAGCAAAACGCATATTAGGCAAATGCGTACATTGCGGGTTTTGTACAGCAACTTGTCCAACCTATCAACTTTTGGGTGATGAGTTGGATGGTCCTCGTGGTCGTATTTATTTGATCAAACAAATTGCTGAAGGTCAGACTCCCACGGAAAAGACCCGAACCCATTTGGATCGTTGTTTAACGTGTCGAAATTGCGAAAGCACCTGTCCCAGCGGTGTGGAGTATGGCAAGTTAGTTGATATTGGCCGTAAGTGGGCCGAAGAAAAGACAGCCCCTCGCCCCGTTGGGCAGAAGTTAACGCGTTGGCTATTAAAAGAAGGGTTAACTAACAAACCTTTATTTGATTCAGCGATGCGCATTGGTCGCATCATGCGTCCACTGATGCCCGCCTCCCTTGCTCGTAAGGTTCCCAATGGCTTGCCAGCAGGTCCAAAGCCCAATCAACAGCACAACCGAAAAATGCTCATGCTCGATGGCTGTGTTCAGCCTGGCATGCTACCTAACATTAACCATGCCACACTACGGGTGTTTGATGCTTTAGGTGTTCAGTTAATTAGTGCCCCCAAAGCGGGTTGCTGTGGTGCGCTACGGTATCACCTCAATGATCAAGTCGGCGGTCTGGCGGATGCGAAACGCAATATCGATGCGTGGTGGCCATTCATTGAGAATGGCAAGGACTCAGTAGAAGCGATTGTGATGAATGCGTCGGGCTGCGGAGTGATGGTCAAAGACTATGGTCATTTATTGGCGGATGATCCTGTCTATGCAAACAAAGCAGAGCGTGTCTCGCAATTATGTAAAGATGTTTCGGAGCTCTTACCTGCGTTTAAAGACGCATTAATTAGTCGAATTGGCGCACATCCAAAACCTGGTGTGGTTTACCATCCTCCATGCACATTGCAGCATGGTCAACAAATTCGCGGGAAGGTAGAAGGTCTTCTCGAAAGTCTGGGGATTTCAGTGCATTTATGTGCTGACAGCCATCTATGCTGCGGCTCAGCGGGTACATACTCGATTTTGCAAGCCAATCTTTCTGAGCAATTACGGGCTCAGAAACTTCAAAATCTTGAGGCTGCCTGTACGCAATCAGGAGCTAAAACAATCGTCTCTGGCAATATTGGCTGCATTAGTCATTTACATCAAGATGATCTACCTGTGCGCCATTGGATTGAAATCATCGATCAATTGTTGCCAAAAAACCCATGAGTCGGATTACTGATCGCCTGATGGCTGTTCGGCATCGCATTGATGCAGCCGCTGAACACTGTGGTCGGGATCCTGAGTTAATTGAATTAATTGCTGTTAGCAAAACCTTTCCGGCGAGCGCGATTGAGGAAGCGATGCATGCTGGTCAAAAAGCCTTTGGTGAAAATTATGTCCAGGAGGCAGTCGAAAAGATTCAACGACTCGATCAACTGCGTCCATGGCTGGAGTGGCATTTTATTGGTCCGCTGCAAAGTAATAAAACATCAGATATCGCCCAACACTTTGATTGGATTCACACCATTGATCGCGAGAAAATTGCGCAACGGCTCTCGGATCAACGACAAGCCCATAGTCGTCTGGGCCCCCTTCAGGCATGCGTTCAGGTCAATATCAGTCAAGAAGAAAGTAAGTCGGGTGTAATGCCAAGCGATACCTTGCAACTGTGTAAGGTGGTAGCTTCGCTTCCGGGCTTGGTATTGCGAGGTCTTATGGCTATCCCAGCTCCCAGTTCCAATGAGGCCGAGCAGCATGAAGCTTTTGCAGCAATGCGGCACTTGTTTGAGGATATTCGGATGCAAACTCAAAGAGTGGCTGGTTTTGAAGACTTTGATACTCTTTCCATGGGAATGTCCGACGATCTTGAGGCGGCGATTGCTGAGGGTGCCACGATGGTGCGCGTTGGTAGTGCAATTTTTGGAGAGCGCAAACAAAGCGCTAAGATAGAGTCATGACAAATATCCAACCGATGAATACCGTATTTATTGGTGGTGGCAATATGGCCAGAGCGATTATTGGTGGTCTCTTGCAGCAAGGGGCCAACTCAAAGTCCATTTGCGTGATTGAACCTCAAGCACAAACTGCCAAACTGCTTGAGAATGATTTTTTGATTCCAACCTATGCGGATGTAAGCGATGCGCGTCAGAAAATTGAGACAGCACACATCATTGTTTTAGCCATCAAGCCCCAAGACTTTAAGACCGCAGCCACTGAACTCAGTAAGTATTTGCAAGCTGTTGCTCATGGCCCCGTGATCCTGAGCATTGCAGCCGGAATCCAAATTGCTGATATGTCACGCTGGCTTGAATACTCCGCATGCATTCGTGCCATGCCCAATACCCCTGCCCTGATTAATCAAGGGATCACCGGTTTATTTGCACCAGCTTGCGTCAGTGAGCAGCAACGCAAATACGCTCAAATAATTGGCTCCGCTGTTGGTAAAGTCATTTGGGTCTCTAATGAATCCCAAATGGATGCGGTGACCGCCTTATCAGGAAGCGGCCCGGCATATGTATTTGCTTTTTTAGAAGCCCTTCAAGCTGGGGGGGAGAAGATGGGGCTTGCGCCAGAGATCGCTCGTGAGTTGGCTAATCAAACTCTGATGGGCGCGACCACCCTTGCTCTCCAGTCTTCCGAATCCCCCATGAGTCTTCGTCAAAAAGTGACCTCTAAAGGTGGAACTACTGCTGCTGCACTGGAGGTCCTTGATCAACGGCAGTGGGCAGCGATTTTGCAAGACGCACTACATGCTGCTCAAAAACGTGGGGCGGCCATGGCGAAAGAATTTGGGCAATCCTAGACTACGAGCGCAGCGCTAGCCCAAGCACAATTCCTAAAAAGAGCGCAGCCCCCAACCAATTATTGTGTAAGAAGGCTTTAAAGCATGCTTCGCGCTGCCGGGTGGCGACTAATCGCAGTTCGTAAATAGCGCAACCGAGCGCTAAGAACCAGCCCACATAGAACCAAGAACTCAGGTCAATCATCTCGGCCACCCAAATTTGGGAGGCCAACAAGAGCCCATAACAAATCGAGATTGCCGTTACATCAAACCGCCCAAAGGTAATGGCAGACGTTTTAAGTCCCAAGCGTAGATCATCATCGCGATCGACCATGGCATAGGCAGTATCGTAGGCAATCGCCCAAAAAACATTGCCAGTAAATAAAATCCAGGCTTCCAGTGGTATGTGATTTTGAACCGCTGCAAACGCCATGGGAATACCAAAACCAAATGCCAGGCCAAGGATTGCTTGAGGGATTGAAAAAAAGCGTTTCGTAAAGGGATAAATGGCTGCTAAGAGAACTGCCACAACCGATAACTGCTTGGTCAAGCCATTTAAAGGCTGAATCAATACAAATGAGATTAATGCCAAAATCACGGCGATTGCAATTGCCTCGTACTTAGATATTTTTCCACTGGTAAGTGGGCGATGCTGTGTGCGTTCTACGTGCTTATCAAAATGACGGTCAGCATAGTCATTAATCGCGCAACCAGCACTGCGCATCAAGACCGTTCCCAAGCAAAAGATCAATAGGATGATTGGGTTTGGAAAGCCATCGCTTGCAATCCAAAGGCCCCAAAGTGTTGGCCACAGTAGTAAAAGAATGCCGATGGGCTTATTCAAGCGCACCAGATGAATATACGACTGCAAACGCCCAGAAATCAGAGCAACCTCGCTCCAGGTAAATCGCACGCTCGAATGGTCCGAGCAATCGCCTTCATAGCCTCAACCCTGGGATAGCCTTTACGCCAGACCAAACTGACGCGCCGCGTTGGCTCAGGTGATTCAAATGGGATGTAGAGGATCAATCCGTCACGATCATTTGGATTACTGACTGAGGTGCGCGGCAAGACCGTAATTCCGATTCCGCCGGCGACCATTTGTCGGATGGTCTCTAGCGAGGATCCCTCAAAACTACGATGCTCCCCAAGCGTTAGGCCTGTGCCAAATCGATTGAGTTCTGGGCAAACGCCCAGCACATGATCCCGAAAGCAATGGCCTGCCCCGAGCAACAAAGTATTTTGTTCCTTCAGTTCTTTTTGGCCAATCGATTTTCGGTCTGACCATTCATGCCCTTTAGGGATCGCTACCAAGAAAGGTTCTTCATAGAGATCTACAAAATCCAAGCCAGCACTTGGAAATGGGTCCGCCAAAATGGCACAGTCAAGCTCTCCTTGACGCAACATCTCGATTAAACGGACCGTAAAGTTTTCTTCCAAAAATAATGGGGCCTTCGGTAAGGTGTCGCGCGCTACACGAACGAGACTGGGTAGCAAATAAGGAGCGACGGTATAAATTGCACCAAGTCGCAACGGTCCAGATAGGGGATCCTGCCCATGCTTTGCAAGATGCTTGAGTGCGTTGGCTTCCTCGAGTACCCGTTGTGCCTGCTGAATAATCACGGCACCAAGGGTTGTGAGAGCCACGTCTGAACTGGTGCGCTCAAATATTTGGGTTTGTAATTCTTCTTCTAACTTTTTAATCGCAACCGATAAAGTGGGTTGCGATACATGACAGGCTTCAGCGGCACGTCCAAAATGGCGCTCACGAGCAACTGCAACGATGTAACGAAGTTCAGTTAAGGTCATATGCTTATTATCAGGCCTTTAGAAAATCTGTGCGCGAACCCAGCCAGCGCCCCAAATGCGCCTCAACCAGCTCTGGGTAGGCGCGTAACCAATGCTCAGCAAGCTCTTGTGCAACCTGAATTAACCAGGCATCGCGCTGTAAATCGACAAAGCGCAACATGGCTTCACCCGACTGCCTTGCTCCCAAAAGCTCGCCAGGACCACGCAAAGCAAGATCGCGCTCCGCAATTACAAATCCATCAGAAACCTCGCGTAGGGTCTGTAAACGTTCTTTAGCAGCCAAGGATAGAGGCTCGGAATACACCAAGATGCAGGCTGACTGATTAGAGCCCCTGCCAACACGACCTCGCAATTGATGGATCTGTGCATAACCAAAGCGTTCAGCATGCTCGATCACCATTAGTGCGGCATTGGGAACATCTACTCCGACCTCAATCACCGTGGTTGCCACCAATACGTCAATCTGACCGGCTTTGAAGGCGGCCATAATGGCCGCTTTCTCATCCGCTTTCAGACGTCCATGAATCAAAGCTAGCTTGTATTCGGATAAATATTCAGATAACTCAGCATGACTAGCAACTGCTGTTTGTAATTGCAAGGCTTCTGACTCTTCAATCAGCGGGCAAACCCAATAGGCCTGAAGACCCTTTTGCAACCACTGCTTCAAACCCTCAATCACCTCGTGGCGCCTAGCATCTTTAACCAATTTGGTGGTAATTGCTTGTCGTCCCGGTGGTAACTCATCGATGACCGAGACATCGAGATCGGCATAATAGGTCATTGCCAGGGTTCGCGGGATCGGGGTAGCAGACATCATGAGTTGGTGGCAGTAGTAAGTTTCTGAACCAATACGCTGAGTGATCTCCAGGCGCTGACGAACCCCAAAACGATGTTGCTCATCAATCACTGCCAATCCCAGTGCGGCGAATTGAACGGCATCCTGAATGAGCGCATGCGTTCCCACAATGATTTGAGCTGTACCCGATGCAATCATTTCTTGTGCATGTTTTTTTTCTTTCCCTTTCATGCCACCCGATAACCAAACCACACAAATGCCGAGTGGCTCAAACCACTCCTTAAATTTCCAGTAATGCTGTTCTGCCAAAATTTCAGTAGGCGCCATGATGGCCGCCTGAAATGAGCGCTCCACTATCTGTGCGCTGGCTAGAGCTGCGATGATGGTTTTACCGCTCCCAACATCACCTTGCAAAAGACGATTCATGGGAAATGGTTCGGATAGATCATGGGTAATCTCCGACCATACTCGTTGCTGTGCATTGGTGAGCTCGAACGCCAGGGAGCGCATCAGTTGTAAAGGAAGGTTTTCTAATTTCTTTGGTGAGCTCGATTGTTTTGGCGGCGCAGGACGCGCTCTGCGAGTAGCATGCGCTCGCTTTAAAGAAATTTGTTGCGCAAGGAGTTCTTCCAATTGCACCCGACGCCAAGCAGGATGGGTTCGCTCAATGATGGATTGAGTATCAGCATCAACCGGTGGCTGATGTAGGTAATGGATGGAATCTCGTAGGCTCCACTTCATCACGCTTTGTGCGGCAGGACTTAAAGCGCTCTGCGGAATTGTTTCTGCCAACCAGGCTTCTAAGCCGGGATCCTTCAAGGCATTGAGTACTGCCTTACGAATTTTGGCCTGACTCACTCCCGCAATCACCGAATACACCGGGGTTAGGCTTTTGGGCAAGGGTGTATCAGGTGATACGACGCGCACCGTCGGGTGAACCATTTCTGGGCCGAAATAGCCATCCCGAACATCACCCCGAACCCGTACGTGTACCCCAACTGCCATTTGCTTTTGTTGACTGGGGTAAAAATTTAACCAACGAAGGTTTAAGGTACCCTCATCATCCTCGATCGTAACCAACAGTTGTCGACGGGGTCGATAAACCACCTGACTACGAATCACTCGCCCTTGGGTTTGAACGGGACCTTGAAGTGCCGATGCACAAGCCTCGTCAATCGTCCACAGTTTGGTTTCATCCTCATAGCGAATGGGCAGGTGAAGAGCCAATGCGGCAGGCGTAGTCAGCCCCATTTTCTCGAGGAGATTAGGAGACCCCTCACGGCTCGGTGTTTTAGGTGCTTTTGTGTTGGACTTGGCTCTCATGGTTAGAATCCCAACACCGATAGTAATGCCATGCAATTATCCGACTTCAACTACGACCTCCCGCCTGAGCTAATCGCTCAGCATCCTCTTCCACAACGATCCGCCAGCCGGCTCTTGGAGCTAGCGCAGACTGCGGATGGGAGACCTGAGTGCATTGATCGTTCATTTACCGATATTGTCCAATTAATTGGTCCAAACGATCTCCTTATTTTTAATGACACCCGAGTTATTCCGGCCCGCCTGTTTGGCCAAAAGGAAACCGGTGGACAGGTTGAGGTTTTGATTGAACGCATCACGGGGCCCAATCAAGCGATTGCTCAAATTCGTGCATCCAAGGTCCCAAAACCTGGTGGAAAAATTCGGCTGCGTGCCTATTCGGACATAGTCGCGCCTGAGACCGCCCCAGAACTCGTGGTGAATGGTCGAGTCAATATTGGTGGCAATAGTGATTTCTACGAAATTGTATTTCCTGAGAATGCAATGTCTGTATTAGAGAGCTATGGTGAACTCCCATTACCTCCCTACATTAGCCACACACCCGATGAGGAAGATGCCAATCGATACCAAACGGTGATGGCTCAAAAACCCGGAGCGGTAGCCGCTCCAACCGCGGGCTTGCATTTTGATGAGGCTCTACTCAAGCGCCTACGGGATCATGGGGTACAACAAGCAGCTATTACCTTGCACGTTGGCGCGGGGACATTTACCCCAGTCCGGCATGAGGACTTGGCGCTCCATCAAATGCACTACGAGTGGTACTCGATCCCGAAAAATACGATAGAGGCAATTGAACGTACCAAACAAAATCAGGGCAAGGTGATTGCTGTGGGCACTACAAGCATTCGAACACTGGAAAGTTATGCCATTACCGGTCAACTTGAAGGTGAAACGAATTTATTTATTACGCCTGGCTTTGAGTTCAAAATCGTCGACGCACTCATCACGAATTTTCATTTACCAAAGTCAACACTTCTCATGCTTGTTAGTGCCTTTGCTGGAGTCGATGCGATTCGCTACGCCTATGCACATGCTATTCGCGAGCGCTACCGTTTCTTTAGCTATGGTGACGCGATGTTCCTACGGCGAACCTGAGACAATGCGGGTATGAGCCCACTCGAATTCACATGCATTAAAGAGGACGCCGATAGCCACGCGCGTCTTGGGAAAATGCGCCTACCCCATGGTGAGGTTCAAACTCCTATTTTTATGCCAGTAGGCACCTACGGTACCGTAAAAGCCGTTACCCCTCGTGACCTACACGAAATGCAAGCCCAAATTATCTTGGGCAATACCTTTCACTTATGGCTGCGTCCTGGCTTGGATGTCATTCGTAAACATGGCGGCCTGCATCGATTTATGGGCTGGGATAAACCGATCCTAACTGACTCAGGAGGCTTTCAGGTATTTAGCTTGGGCGCTCTTCGCAAAATTACCGAGGATGGCGTCACCTTCTCTTCGCCGATTAATGGCGATAAATTATTTATGTCGCCAGAAGTATCCATGGAGATTCAGGCAACGCTCAATAGCGATATTGCAATGCAATTTGATGAATGCACACCCTATGAAACTCAAGGGCAGCCCACTTCCGAAAAATCCGCGAGTGAATCTCTGCAACTGTCACTACGTTGGGGCGAGCGCTCGATCAAGCGCTTTCGAGAACTCGAAACCGGTAATGCCCTATTTGGAATTGTTCAGGGTGGCATGTATGAAACACTTCGAGACGAATCACTCGCGGGTGTAGCCACTCAAGGCTTTGATGGGATTGCGATTGGGGGTCTATCGGTTGGCGAACCCAAGCCTGAATTTGAGCGCATCTTGAGTCATACAGGGCCGCGCCTACCCAAACACTTACCGCATTACCTGATGGGGGTTGGAACCCCTGAAGATTTAGTGCTTGGGGTCAACATGGGGATTGATATGTTTGATTGCGTGATGCCAACGCGTAACGCCCGAAACGGTTGGCTATTTACCCGCTTTGGGGATCTCAAACTTCGCAATGCCGGCTACCGTGACGATGATCGACCGATTGATATGCAATGCGCCTGCTATACCTGCCGACACTTTACCCGCTCATATCTGCATCACCTCCAAAAAGCCAATGAAATCCTCGGGGCTCAGTTAAATACGATCCATAATCTTCACTACTACCTTGAGCTCATGGAAGGCATTCGCTCTGCTCTTAAAGAGGGGGTTTTCTCGCAATTTAAAGCCCTGTTTCATCGCCAACGCCAACGCGGCATTGAGCCCCACCAAGACTAAGGCTTTAGGGTTAGTCTCAAAATCCCGGCTGACCGCCAGTCGGTTTAGAATTGCGGCTTACGTGTCGTAATTAATTGGAGGCCCCAAGATGTTGATTAGCAATGCTTTTGCGCAAAGCGCGCCTGCCGCAGGTGGTGATGCTGGTGGATTAATGAGTTTTATTCCCTTAATCCTCATGTTCGTGGTGCTTTATTTCATCATGATTCGTCCACAGATGAAGCGGCAGAAAGAGACCAAAGCGATGCTCGAGGCACTTGCTGCTGGCGATGAGGTCATTACCGCCGGTGGTATTTTGGGGAAAGTCACTGCTGTTAAAGATCAGTACGTAATCCTTGAGCTAGTTCCAGGTACCGAAGTGCAGATGCAAAAGAATGCAGTAACGAGCGTTCTACCCAAAGGTACGATTAGATCCGTTTAATAAATCAGGGCGCTTTATTGGCGCTCACTAAGCCAGCACTATGAATCGCTACCCCCTTTGGAAATACCTTGTTATTGGGGTAGCTCTCGTCATTGGTTTTTTGTATGCCTTACCCAATATCTTTGGTGAGGCACCCGCAGTTCAAATCTCCGCAGCCAAACCTACGATCAAGGTCGACCTCACTACCCAATCTCGGATTGAGTCACTGCTGAACGAGTCAAGTATTCAAAACACGGGGATTTTCTTTGAGCGCACTGGGAATGTCGGTAGCATCAAGATTCGCTTTGAAAATACCGATACACAACTCAAAGCACGGGATTTAATTAATCAGAAGCTCAATGTGGATCCTAAAGAGCCCAACTACATTGTGGCACTAAATCTTCTCTCCAATACACCCAATTGGCTTGGCTCAATTAATGCTCTTCCCATGCCTTTGGGTCTTGACCTGCGTGGTGGCGTGTATTTCTTATTGCAAGTCGATATGCAAGGAGCAGTCCAGAAGAAACTGACTTCCTTGGCGACTGATATTCGTGGACAACTGCGTGATAAAGGGATTCGTCATCAAGGCATTGAGCGCGCAGGCGACGCCATTACGATTCGCTTTGGATCGACTACAGAAGCAGATGCTGCCCGCGCGGCACTAGCAGGCCCTCAAGCTGATCTAGAGTGGCTTCTGGAGAAATCAGCCGATGGCGCCAAACTGGTTGGGCGATTTAAGGCTAGTGCACTGAAAGAAGTTCAAGAGAATGCTGTCAAGCAAAACATCATTACCCTCAATAAACGCGTCAATGAATTAGCGGTCAAAGAGCCGGTGATTCAACAACAAGGGGCGGAGCGCATCGTGGTGCAACTTCCAGGCGTTCAAGATACTGCGCGCGCCAAAGATATTATTGGTCGTACTGCAACCCTTGAATCCCGCCTCGCAGATCCAGTCGCCTCAACGATTGGTCTCAATGAAACCCCGCCACCTGGTACCGATGTATTTCGATTTGGCGAGAATCGCCTAGGCGTCTTCAAAAAATCGGTGATCTTCACAGGCGATCGCATTACCGATGCAAGTGCTGGCTTCGATCAGAACCAACGCCCCTCTGTCAACATCTCACTGGATGCCGCGGGCGGAAGAGTGATGCAAGAGGTAACGCGTGAGAACATTGGTAAGCCCATGGGCATGATTCTGTTTGAAAAGGGCAAGGGTGAAGTATTAACAATTGCAACGATTCAAAGTGAGTTTGGCTCGAAGTTCCAGATTACTGGGCAGCCGACCACTGAAAGCGCCAATGACCTTGCGCTCCTTTTGCGCGCTGGATCCCTGGCTGCCCCCATGGAAATTATTGAAGAACGCACCATTGGTCCAAGCTTGGGTCTTGAGAATATTGAAAAAGGATTTACGTCTCTCATCTATGGCTTTGCAGCGATTGCGATTTTCATGATTGCCTATTACATGCTATTCGGCACATTCTCAGTCATTGCGCTTGGGGTTAATTTAGTTCTCTTAATTTCTTTACTATCAATGCTACAAGCCACACTCACCCTGCCTGGCATTGCGGCGATGGCATTGGCGATTGGTATGGCGATTGACTCTAACGTTCTCATTAATGAGCGGATTCGGGAAGAGCTACGCAATGGTGCGGCTCCCCATACAGCGATTGCGATTGGCTTTGATAAGGCGTGGGCTACGATCTTGGATTCCAATATCACGACACTCATTGCTGGTTTAGCCCTGCTTGCCTTTGGCTCAGGCCCCATTAAAGGCTTTGCAGTAGTGCATTGCCTTGGCATCTTGACATCAATGTTCTCCGCCGTATTCTTTGCGCGTGGCATCGTCAATCTTTGGTACGGACGTCAAAAGAAGTTGCAGTCGATTTCGATTGGCCAAGTCTGGCGGCCACAAGGGAAATAAATCATGGAATTTTTCCGAATCCGCAAAGATATTCCTTTCATGCGTCATGCATTGTTACTCAATGCATTTTCGTTAATTACATTTTTAGCGGCGATCTTTTTTATTTGGCAAAAAGGCTTGCATCTCTCGATTGAATTTACCGGCGGTACGGTAATGGAGATTACTTATCCACAAACCGCCCCCCTTGACTCCATTCGTGATCAGATTGCCAAAATTGGGTACACCGATACCCAGGTACAAAACTTTGGAAGCTCGCGCGATGTCATGATTCGTTTGCCTCTGCAACGCGATCAAACCGGTCAAGTTATTCCGTCCGCGCAGCAAAGTACTGCAGTCATGCAAGTACTGGAGGCCAATAATTCTGGGGCGAAGCTGCAGCGCGTTGAATACGTCGGTCCTCAAGTTGGAAAAGAACTAGCAATCGATGGAATCAAAGCCCTGATCTTTGTGGTAATTGGCATCATGATTTACCTCGCGTTTCGTTTTGAATGGAAATTTGCTGTAGCTGGTATCTTGGCGAACCTGCATGATGTGGTGATCATTCTGGGATTCTTTGCCTTCTTCCAATGGGAGTTTTCGCTCTCTGTACTCGCCGCTGTATTAGCAGTTCTTGGCTACTCGGTGAACGAGTCAGTAGTGATCTTTGACCGTATCCGTGAAAGTTTTCGCCGGCAGCGTAAGATGAGCCCGCGCGAGATTATTGATAACGCCATTACCAGCACCATCAGCCGTACCGTCATCACGCACGGCAGTACCGAGATGATGGTGGTTGCAATGCTAATTTTTGGTGGACCGTCCCTCTTCTATTTTGCCCTTGCGCTTACGATTGGCATCTTGTTTGGAATTTATTCCTCGGTATTCGTCGCCGCAGCTATTGCAATGTGGTTAGGTATTAAGCGCGAGGACCTCATCAAGGCGGATCGCAAGCCAAATGAAAACAATCGTCCCGATGATCCTAACTTTGGAGCGCAGGTCTAAGCTGCTCTAAGATTCGTTGGGTTGCGCCTTGATGTTCAGCTGCAAACTCAAGTGCATGGTCCCTTCGCTCGTTTCGCTCCACCGTATTTAGTAAAAGATTTTCGATCGCCCTTGCTAAGGCATCCATTAACACCATTTCAGAATCCCCAGTGATTCGAATGGCAGCGCCGCAAGCAACGGCATCCTCACTAGCCTTCTGAAAATTATAAGTATGTGGCCCCAAAATTACGGGGCAACCATTTGCACAGGCCTCAATTAAATTTTGTCCACCGGTTGGTAATAGACTGCCGCCCATCACCACAAAATCACTAGCAGCATAGTAAGCCGCCATCTCACCCATAGAGTCGCCAAGCAAAACGTCAATCTTTGCCCAATGCAAGGATGGATCCATTTCTTCACTGGAGCGAGGATCACTGAAACCAGAGCGGCGCTCAAAGGCTAATCCTGATTGATAAATAAGATCAGCAACCTCAGAGAATCGATCTGGATGGCGTGGCACGATGATGAGCAATGGCGCATGAAACCAAGTGTTGGTCTTCAGAATATGCTTCCAAGCATCCAGAATGATTACCTCTTCTCCGACTCGGGTACTGGCTGCGCAAACCACAAGGCGCCCCTGAGCTTGAACCGCTTTTTTCCAATGCTCTCCCAAGGCGCGTGTTTCAGGTTGGCTGGCGATATCGAACTTCATATTCCCAACGATCTGCACATTCTCAACACCAAGGGCTTGATAACGCTTCGCATCATGGGCTGACTGGGCCAAAATACCTGCAAACGACTGGAACAGTGTCTGGCCCGCTCTGCCAAAACTCTGTACACGCTGAAAACTGCGCTCAGATAAGCGAGCGTTGATCAGAAAAAGAGGGATCTCTAGTTGACGCGCCCGCAATACAAAACCGGGCCATGCCTCGGTTTCCATAAGAAGGCCCAGTCGGGGCTGAAAATGCTTCAGAAAACGCTCGATCGACCAACAAATATCGTAGGGTAAATAGACTTGTACGAGTCGACCTTGTTGAATCGCTTTCCAATAGAGCGCTCTGCCTGCCTCACGCCCCGTGGGAGTCATGTGCGTTAGAAGAATGGGGTGGCCTTCATGGAGCAGTGTCTCGATTAAGGCTTGGGTGGCATGCGTTTCACCAACCGAGACCGCATGAATCCATATCGGCCGAGTCTGAAATTTCTTGGTTTGATTGAATCCAAAGCGCTCGGCGATATGCTGACGATAACCTCGATGGTGACGACTGCGCCATAACAGACGAGCAATAACAATGGGTATTAAGAGATGCCAGATTGCCTCATACAAAAAATAGAGGCCAAAGGGGTAATGCGCAGCTGGGCGATTGGATCGACTCAACGCTTACTAGGCTTCAATCGCGATGCCAACTCTGCGGCCTTGCCCGTGTATGAAGCAGGGGTCATTTTTAGTAAACGCTTCTTCTCTGGCTCAGGAATCGCAAGGGTTTTAATAAAACGCTGCAATACATCGCGTGTAATGGCCTTACCGCGAGTTAAATCCTTTAATTGCTCATAAGGGTTCTCAATCCCGTAACGGCGCATCACCGTTTGAATGGGCTCAGCGAGAACTTCCCAGCAATCATTTAGATCAGATGCAATCGCCGTAACATTGACCTCTAATTTAGAAAGACCGCGTAGAGCGCTGTCATACGCCAATACGCTATGACCAAATGCAGGGCCCAAATTTCGTAAAACGGTGGAGTCAGTAAGGTCACGCTGCCATCTTGAAATCGGCAGTTTTTCAGCTAAATGACGCAGGAGTGCGTTCGCAATCCCAAGATTACCCTCAGAGTTCTCAAAATCAATTGGATTGACTTTGTGCGGCATAGTAGAAGAACCAATTTCCCCTGCCTTGGTTTTTTGCTTAAAGTAACCCAGAGAAATATAGGCCCAGAAATCACGATCGATATCGAGCAAAATTGTATTAGCACGAGCAATTGCATCAAATAGCTCAGCCATGCCATCATGGGGCTCAATCTGAATCGTATAGGGATTAAATTCCAAACCAAGCCGCTGTTCGACAACCTCTCTAGCAAATTGCTCCCAGTCAAAGTCTGGATACGCTGCCAAGTGAGCGTTGTAGTTACCAACCGCACCGTTCATCTTGCCAAGTAGCGCGACATTGCTAATCGCTTGAATCGCTCGCTCTAGGCGTTTTGCCATATTGGCAATCTCCTTACCCAAAGTGGTTGGTGAGGCTGGCTGACCATGGGTTCTAGATAGCATTGGAATGGTGGCATGCCGAACCGCGAGCTCATTTAAAGCCTTCAAAATTAAACGCAGTTGTGGAATCAATACATGATCACGCGCTCCCCGCAACATCAGGCCATGCGAGGTATTGTTAATGTCTTCCGACGTACAAGCAAAGTGAATGAACTCACTTGCTTTTAGCAACTTTGGACGTTTCGCAACTTTTTCTTTTAACCAATACTCAACCGCCTTGACATCGTGATTGGTAATCGCTTCGATCTCTTTGATACGCTGTGCATCTGCCTCTGAAAAATCACTGGCCAGTTTTAAGAGAAAAGCCTCATCGGCTGCATCAATCTTTGGAATATTGGCTAACTTAGCCTCGCTCAGCGCCAAAAGCCATTGGATTTCGACTACCACCCGCTGTTGCATAAATGCTGCCTCAGATAGCCAAGGACGCAGGGCATCAAGTTTTTTTGCATACCGGCCATCGAGTGGTGATAGTGCCGTTAATGAAGATAGCGTGGACAAGGGGTTCTCGTTACAAAGTGATCAAAACTTGATTTTAATGGGTTTATGGCCGACCTCATAGATTGCTATACTGCGCCCTTATGAAAATTATTGGATCCCTAACTAGCCCTTTTGTTCGCAAAGTACGCATCGTCATGGCGGAAAAAAAGATTGATGCCGAACTGGTCCTTGAGAATGTATGGAACTCAGAGACCACCATTGCAGAATTTAATCCTTTAAGCAAGATTCCGTGCCTGCTGATGGATGATGGCGGTGCCATGTTTGATTCGCGAGTCATTGCTGAATACATCGACACGCTAAGTCCAGTTGGCAAGCTCATTCCTGGTACTGGACGGGAGCGTGCTGCGGTTAAAACTTGGGAGGCCTTAGCCGATGGCGTAATTGATGCCGGTATTTTGGCGCGCCTAGAAAAAACCTTTCGCAATGATGGCGAGCAAAGCGAGAAGTGGCTTGAGCGTCAAATGCATAAAGTGCATCAGGGTATGGAGACCATGTCAAAGAGTTTAGGTAACTCTAAATGGTGCCATGGCAATCAATTTAGCCTTGCCGACATTGCCTTGGGATGTGCGCTTGGCTGGTTTGAATTGCGCTTTCCGGAGCTCAACTGGAAAACTCAATACCCAAACCTTGCCACGCATTTTGCACAACTATCGGATCGCCCCTCATTCAAAAAGACTACGCCACCAGCGCAGTAATGCTTAGCGAACGATAATTCCGCCGCCCAAGCAAACATCCCCTTGATAGAGAACGGCGGACTGGCCTGGCGTGACCGCCCACTGAGCCGTCTCGAATTGCAACTCAAAGGAGTCGCCGTCTTCGGCGGTAATTGCGCAGAGCGCATCCTCTTGCCGATAACGGGTTTTTGCGCTGTATTGGCCCAGTGGCGGCTCATGGCCTGAAATCCATGAGGCATCCATTGCAGCTAAGGTTTCGCTCAATAACCAGGGATGATCGTGGCCTTGTGCCACGTAGAGCGTGTTATTAGCAACATCTTTGCGGGCCACATACCAAGCATCACCGGTTCCATCTTGGCTACCGCCCAAACCAATTCCTTTGCGCTGCCCCAAGGTAAAGAATGCCAAGCCCATATGCTCCCCCAATTGCTTACCATCCACACTCAGGATCGGGCCTGGGGTTCTGGGCAAATAGCGGTTTAAGAATTCTCGAAAAGGGCGCTCGCCAATAAAACAAATCCCCGTTGAGTCTTTCTTACGAGCGTTGGGTAAGCCCAAATCTGCAGCGATCTCACGGACCTCTTTTTTGGTGATATCGCCAAGCGGGAACAGCACTTTGGATAATTGGGCTTGCGTTAAGCGATGCAAGAAGTAGCTCTGATCTTTCGTCAGATCCCGGGCTTTTAGTAGTTGCACATGATCAGCATGACGCTCAACTCGAGCATAGTGCCCAGTAGCGATCAAATCAGCCCCCAAATGCATCGCATGATCTAAAAACGCTTTGAATTTAATCTCGGCATTGCAAAGCACATCCGGATTTGGTGTTCGACCTGCTGCGTACTCTCTCAAAAAATCAGCAAAGACACGTTCACGATACTCTTGGGCAAAGTTCACTGCTTCAACATCGATCCCCAAGAGATCAGCAACAGATACAACATCAATCCAATCTTGCCGTGCAGAACAATACTCATCCTGATCGTCGTCTTCCCAGTTTTTCATGAAGAGACCAAGCACCTCATAGCCCTGGTCTTTTAGTAACCAGGCGGCCACCGAGGAGTCAACGCCCCCAGACATACCCACCACCACCTTTGGTCTGCCAGAAGGTGTAATTTTTTGGGATTCTGTGGCGGTCATGGCTGGAAAATAGAATTATTAGGGGAAACCATTAAAAAAGTGCGAAAATACAGAAATTGTTTCAAGCTCACATATTGTAAAAGTCTCGGTCAAGCTCTGGCCAAAGGGATATACAGGAGACTGGGCGGGCTAGCTCACAAGGCATGGCTAATTAATTAAAATGGTTCCTTTTTTAAAAATTCTTGCTTTTGGAGATACGCCATGCGCATTGGAGTGCCGCTGGAAACCAGACCCGGAGAAACCCGGGTTGCCGCGACCGCTGAGACCGTTAAAAAGCTGATTAGCCAAGGTCATCAAGTCATTATTCAATCAGGTGCAGGGGTTGGCGCCAGCCTTCCCGATAGTGCTTATGAGGCCGTTGGGGCCAGCATTGGCTCCGCAACCGACGCATTTGCCTGTGAGATTGTTCTCAAGGTTCGCGCGCCCCAGGCTGATGAACTAAAGCAGATCAAAGCGGGATCCGTCCTGATTGGCATGCTCGATCCCTTTGATAATGCAGGAATTTCTGCGATGGCAGCTCAGGGAATCACCGCTTTTGCCCTCGAAGCCGCACCGCGTACCACCCGTGCCCAGAGTATGGATGTGCTCTCCTCCCAAGCCAATATTGCCGGTTACAAGGCCGTGATGTTGGCCGCGAATGAGTATCAGCGCTTTATGCCCATGCTAATGACAGCTGCGGGAACCGTAAAAGCTGCCCGCATCCTTATCTTGGGTGCTGGGGTTGCCGGTTTGCAGGCGATTGCAACCGCTAAGCGCCTTGGCTCCGTCATTGAGGCCTCTGACGTCCGCCCTGCCGCCAAAGAGCAAATTGAGTCCCTAGGCGCCAAATTTGTCGACGTACCCTATGAAACCGATGAGGAACGCGAGATTGCTCAGGGGGTTGGTGGTTATGCCCGTCCTATGCCTGAGGCATGGATGAAGCGTCAAGCGGCGCTGGTGGCTGAGCGTGCAGCTCAAGCTGATATTGTGATCACCACTGCATTAATTCCGGGGCGCAAACCTCCTGTTCTCTTGCATGCCGATACCGTTGAGAAGATGAAAGCTGGCTCGGTGGTGATTGATATCGGCGCTGGGCGCGGTGAGAACGGCTCAGGGAACTGCCCACTAACTCGTGCAGACCAGGTGATCAATCACAACGGTGTAAAGATTGTTGGTTACACCAATTTACCAAGCATGGTGGCTGCGGATGCCTCAGCCCTCTATGCCAGAAATTTGCTTGATTTCATGAAGCTCATCATTAATAAGGAAGGGCAACTTGCCATTCCAGCTGCAGCCGATGACGATATTGTTGCCGCCTGCTTGATGTGCCGTGATGGCCAAGCCATTCGCACCAATTAATTATTGAGGGAACCAAAATGGATGCTGCTGCTATTCAAAGTCTATTAACCGTCCAAAACATCACAGTTTTTGTGTTGGCTATTTTTGTTGGCTACCACGTGGTGTGGAATGTAACACCTGCTTTGCATACCCCGCTGATGTCGGTGACGAATGCCATTTCAGGGATCATCATTGTTGGCGCGATGTTGCAAACGGAAGTCATCAATGGTGATGAAATCACCCTAACAAGCTTGATTGGAGCGCTAGCGATTTTCTTAGCATCCATCAATATCTTTGGTGGTTTTATGGTTACTCGGCGAATGCTTGAGATGTTCAAGAAAAAAGCTCCGAAGAACGAATCGGCTGGCAACTAATAAGAGAGCACATCATGTCAAACTTCACAGCCATTTCTTATCTTGTTTCGTCCGTGCTATTTATTTTGGCACTCAAAGGACTCTCATCCCCAACCACCTCGCGCCAAGGCAATGTCTATGGCATGGTTGGGATGGCACTTGCGGTTATTACTACCTTCCTCATTCCAAGCTTTAAGCCGGTTTATTGGTTAATTGGGGGAGCAATCATCGCGGGCGCCATCATTGGTTCGATTGCAGCACAACGCGTGCAAATGACCAAGATGCCCGAGCTAGTTGCATTAATGCACTCCTTTGTTGGTTTATCAGCGGTGTTAATTGCAATTGCTGCGGTCTTTAATCCCGCCCAAACCCATAGCGGGGCTCAGAAGATTGAGTTGTTTATTGGCGCCTTTATTGGTGCGATTACCTTCACCGCATCCGTCATTGCCTTCGGAAAACTCTCTGGCAAGGTGAGCGGTAAACCAGTGAGTTTTTCAGGACAGCATTTGCTCAACTTGATCATGGCGATCTTGATGGTCGCTGCTGGCGTTGCATACTTCCTCACCGATAGTCACGCCGCATTCTTGATCATGTGTGCAATTGCCCTAGTGCTCGGTATCACCTTGATTATTCCGATTGGTGGCGCTGATATGCCAGTAGTGGTATCGATGCTCAACAGCTACTCTGGCTGGGCAGCAGCTGGTATTGGCTTCACCCTCAACAACCCAGTGTTAATCATTGCGGGTGCTTGCGTTGGATCCTCGGGTGCGATTCTGTCCTACATTATGTGTAAGGCAATGAACCGCTCAATTACCGCTGTTTTGCTGGGTGGTTTTGGTGCGGAAGCTGCTGCAGGTGGTGACGATGGCGGTCCCAAAAACTACAAAACAGGTTCTGCAGAGGATGCCGCCTTCTTGATGACCAATGCTGATACGGTGATCATTGTTCCTGGCTACGGTCTTGCAGTAGCGCGTGCTCAGCATGCCCTTAAAGAGCTCACCGAGAAGTTAATTCATCATGGTGTTACTGTGAAGTACGCGATCCACCCTGTTGCCGGTCGTATGCCTGGCCACATGAACGTACTATTAGCCGAGGCCGAAGTTCCTTACGATCAAGTGTTTGAGATGGAAGACATTAACAGCGACTTTGGTCAGGCAGATGTGGTTCTTGTTTTGGGCGCCAATGACGTAGTAAATCCCGCAGCACGCACGCCTGGTAGCCCCATCTTCGGTATGCCCATTTTGGAAGCGTTCAAAGCCAAAACCATCATCGTCAACAAGCGCTCGATGGCAGCTGGCTACGCTGGCCTCGACAACGAACTCTTCTACATGGACAAAACCATGATGGTCTTTGGTGATGCTAAGAAGGTGGTTGAGGATATGGTCAAAGCGGTTGATTAGGACTGCTAGACCAATAGATATAAGGCTGTAAGGGAGATTTAAAAGGGCTTGTCCAATTCCTGTCCAACTGGAGAGGAAAAATGGCATCGATTCGTAACCGTAACGGTAAGTGGCAAGCCCGAATCACCCGCAAAGGACAACAAGCTGTTGCCAAGTCCTTCTCAAACAAACAAGATGCAGAAAAATGGGCAAGGCAGATCGAATCCGAAATTGATAAGGGCTGCTATACCAATTTAGTTCTGGCTGAGCGAACCTTGTTTTGCGAAGTAATTGAGCGATATATCCAAGAAGTCACCCTGAAAACTCGTAGTATGCGAGAGGACACTTATCGATTAAAAGCTCTGGCAAGGCATCCAATTGCCAAACAATCGATGGTAAATCTAACGCCCATGAAAGTAGCGGAATATCGAGATGAACGACTAAAGATAGTCTGTAATGGCACAGTTATTCGAGAGCTGAGTTACTTCTCTTCCATTATTAATCACGCCAGACGGGAATGGGGCATCAATATTAATAATCCTATCCCGCTAGTAAAAAAGCCGCCCAGCACCCAGGGAAGAAGTCGCATCCTAACAAATGAGGAGCTTAGTAGACTATATGAAGCACTCAAACCGAGAGTTAAAAATGCAAATCACTGGATTCTTCCAATAGTTAAGTTTGCCCTTGCAACTGCAATGAGGCGTGGGGAATTATTGGCTTTGAAATGGACTGATATTGACCTTAATAAACAAACGGCACATATCCCGATAACAAAGAATGGTGATAGCAGAACTGTTCCACTGTCTTCAGAAGCAGTTTTAGTACTAAAAGATCTCCCAAGAAGTATTAACGGGAAAGTGTTTCCAATCACTAACTCCACCCTCTCGGCAGCGATTGAAAGAGCAAGAACTAAAGCAAATATTGATGACTTTCATTTTCATGACCTACGCCACATGGCAATAACCAGTCTTGCCGATAAACTACCTAACTTAATTGAGTTGTCTTCTGTAACGGGTCATCGAAGTCTTGCTATGCTTAAACGCTATTACCATCCAAGAGCTGAGGATATTGCAAGAAAGTTAGATAAGATTGCCTAAATGGAATGATTACCGTAAAGCACAACTCAGAAATTCACGAATTTGAAACTCTCGATCAAGCAATGGCTTGGGCGAAGGAACTGGGCGAATTTATCAGGATTGAATTTGACGGGATGGAAGTTGTAGGGAAGTTTGGGGCAGACGGTATCTTGGACGGTAAGTTTCCCAATGGCGAAGCCTATACATGGGTAAAGCGCAGAAGAAGATAAAGCGATTAAAAGATCATGTCTTTATTTGAATACCGAGTCTATTCAAAACATCCTGCTATTAAGTTGCAAGCTCAAGCTCTAATTGAGGAGATGCTCAAGGACTACCGTAGAAAGCCACCCAAAGCTCGCATTAGTAGCCTCACAAAGTGGATGAAAACCGCCGTAGCCGCTCTATATCTCATCGGCGGTTACCAAAAGGGCGATGTACAGATTCCTACGGGTCGCAATCACTACCATGGAGTGACACGACGTAGCCCCATGTATCAAAGCGAACTCTTGGATTGCCTCAAATGGCTCATTAAGAATGGATATATAGAAAAGACCAAACCAGCTCATCAGAGTGAGTCTGGCACGTGGACACCCGCATCATATCGATTGACTCGCAAGTGGCTCGATATAGCGGTTCAATTCTGCCCGTATCAAACCCGTCAAGAGCAGATTCTGAAAACCATCACTCGCAATCCAGAAGCTCCACTCATCGAGCTGCGAAAAGACGGCAAACGGATGCGACTCAATCATCATCCTGAGAAATGGATCTGGTTAGACCGCATTGCAGCCTACAACAAACGACTAGAGTCCCATGAGATTCGGCTCAACGGTGAAGTCATACCACCCGTTGTCTTTTCCCTGACCCGCATCTTTAATGATGGTGTATTTACCCGAGGTGGGAGGTATTACTCGACCTTTCAGGGCTTTAAGTCTCAATTACGACTATTGCTAACGATTGATGGCGAACCCGTTGTGGAGGTTGACTATAAGGGTTTGCATCCATCACTTCTTTATCAACGGGCGGGCTTACCTGAGCCGACTCGTGATGCCTACACGATTGAGGGCTATCCCAGAAAGCTCGTGAAGAAAGCCTTCAATATCCTCATTAATCGTAAGAAACCTGCTCCAGCAACTCAAAGTCTCATCTTTTATTTAAATAAAAATAGACAAGAGTATAGGGACGATCAGCACCCTCAGCCACCCACTATTAACAAGGCTTATTGCATCGCCTTAGAACAGGCTGTTCGAGACCATCATAAGCCTATCGAGCAGTTCTTTTGCACTGGTATAGGACTGGAGCTTCAAAATCACGATAGCCTCTTATGTGGCTCTGTATTTGACTATTTTCTGATGAAAACAGACGCTATTGTGCTGGCAGTGCATGACTCATTTATTGTGAAACAAAGTGATATGAGCCACCTTGCTGAAGCATTGAAATATGCTGAATATTGGGTATCCAGAAAGCTAAACAAGCCTTATCGAGAACCAGAACTAGAAGCTGAGGTTGCTAAACCACTACCGAATTACGATCAACTGCTAATGTCTGCATTTGGAGAGATTATTGCCACAAAGACCACTCCTGAAGAGGCTATCCTAAAGGAACATCTCAACCAAGAATTAGAAATCCTAGACGATATTCAATCATTAGCTGACGCAGATGCTGACTCTGATGAAGGCACAGAATTAAGCTAATTAACTGTACTAGAGCAGAAGATGAAGGAGCTATGGCTTATTGGTACGAGTAAGCCCATCAATATAGCTAAATATCAATATATATCAATTATTTACAGAGGTTCTGGTTTAATGACTTTTCTGAAAAATAGAGCTAGTCAAGTAATTGATAATTAGCAAAGACACCAACCTTTTTAAATGAAAAAACCCGCCGAAGCAGGTCTTTTGCTGACTTACTACAGTGGATTACAAGCCGATGGTGTAAGTCGCCATCACCGTAGAGGTTGACACGGCTTGAAATGGCTCTTGGCGGTAAATGCCAGTGACACCAATACGTTGGTTCTTGAGGATGTCATAGTAGCCGCCGACTGTTGCAGTGGGTCTGGTCTTGACTGGATTGGGGTTGAAGTTCACGGGGGTTAAACCATCCACTCCAGTGGCTGAGTATGAGCCATTACTGGTATTGGTATCGGTCTCAACGCCCGCACTGGCAAACAAGGTAGTCTTTGGAATACCACGGTATCTGGCTTCAGCGCCAGCTAGTACAGTGGTGGCATTGGTATTCAATGCTGAGTAGGTAAGCGGTGCTGTTACTGCACTGGTAGCGGCTTCGGTATAGCCACCCATATTGTTTTGGGTATACCGCACTCCCGCATAAGGAGATACAACTACATCAGGCATCACAGCAAAACCATACTTGGCGACCACTTGAGCACCTTGGCTAATCAGTTGGGAACCGCCACTACCGGCTTCACTAGTACCAACCACCTGACGAGTAATAGTCGTATCTTTTTGTCCATAAGCGGCAGAGACTTTGACTTCCGCACCCACTCCATCGGGACGCTGGCTCCACACCCCAAAGAGTCCAATCATGGGGGTGCTATTACCCAATTGAACCGTGCCGGGACCGCTACGAGATAAGTTCTGATCCACCCAGGCACCAATTCGGCTGTTGTTCTTATCCAAGCGGTAAGAGGCGATCAATAAGCCGCTGGTGTTGTTGATCCCTTGAGCTTGTACGGTGGTATTGCGACCACCCGCACTAACACAAATACCACGCTTATCAAATAAGGAGCAGTCATAGGTAAAGCCATTGACCATGACGGTATTTTGTAAAGTAAAGGTACCTTGCAAGACTGAGGCGGTGTTGACGAGGGATTGTTGAGTGTCAGCGGCGGAGGGACCGAAAAATGCCTGAAGATCAGTTAACACTATATATGCATTTGATAAGTCTAATCTTGCAATTTGAGCTGAGCTTAGACGAAATCCAAGGATGGATCCACCATTGAGCCCGCCTGGGGTTGAAATATTGGGCGTAAAAGTCGCCAATAATCTTCCCGAGGAGTCGTATACAGAGATGGATGGCGTTGAGTAGATTCCAGGAGTTGCGCTTACAGCATAATTGATAAAGCCCGTTACGCCACTGGCAAGTCTTGAAAAAGAAATGCTCATTTTTCCAATATCTGTATTTAGACCAATATAGTTAAATGGCGCATCCCACAAACCATTCTGGTCTAAGCCATATCCACTTGTAAAGCCATAAACAGAGCTCGTATGTGTTGATGTGAATGTTATTCCATTTTCTGTTACTGGACCCGAGGTAAATAGATTTGATGGTGTAAATGGTATGCTCGTTGCGCCGGGTATAACCGAAGTTATAACTTGAGCATTGCTTAACTTACTAATGATTGATGATAACAATAGAACGCTGAATAATGCTGCTTGAATCTTTTTGTGTTTATACATATTTTGTAATAGATAGCTGTATGTTTAATAAGTTTATTGTTCTATTCTGATCATCAATCAAATCGATTAATGCTGTATGGCGAATTATTATTGATGTAACAATATAAGAAAGTTAAGTTTGATTTTACCTTTGAATATCAACAAAGTAGCTAGTGTTTTACCCCAAAGGACTTAATCCCCCCCCCCGTCATATCATATCGGACAGGACGGGAATACTGTCCATTTTCTGTCCATTTCTTGTCCAATTAAGTCCAAATTAGTGGTTAAATAAAGACTTAACTAACAATCAACAGGAATTGACGCAAACCTAGGAATCGCTCTATAAGCCTTATAAATCGACAACGAACTCTTCTACATGGACAAAACCATGATGGTCTTTGGTGATGCTAAGAAGGTGGTTGAGGATATGGTCAAAGCGGTGGATTGATCAAATCAGTCGGTAATGAAAAGGCAGCCTAGGCTGCCTTTTTTTATCGAAAGCCCAAATGATCTTTATCGGTCCGCTCTTGTCCCTCCACAAATAATTTTTTACACAAACCAGCACCACTACTATTTGGCTTCTTGCTAGCTTCTTTTTGCATCTTAAACATCGCCTCAAAACAATCACGGCGATGATCGTATTGACTGATAACGGTTTTGACTTCCTTACCCTTATAAAAATAAGTGAAATCAAGCGTCCAATACTGGTCTCCTAAAACGATTGGATCTCCCTTTTTAAGAACGATCGGTTCTTGCTGCTTCACAGGAGAGGTGCATCCAGATAAGAGCAAGATGCTTATGATCCATAAAATTTTATTCACCGATCTCACTTAGTAATTTTTTATCTACAAGAGCTCATCGTAACTAAAATTGATGCAAATAAAAAGGGCAGCCAAGGCTGCCCTTTAGTTTGGACCGAAGTCTTAATTACATCATTCCGTCCATACCACCCATGCCACCCATGCCACCCATACCGCCTGGCATACCGCCGCCAGCAGCTTCCTCTTTTGGAGATTCTGCAATTGCGCAGTCGGTGGTCAGTAATAGTGCAGCAACAGATGCGGCATTAACTAACGCGGTCTTTGTAACCTTGGTTGGGTCAATCACGCCTTGAGCAACTAAGTCACCATACTCGCCCGTGGCAGCGTTGTAACCATGATTACCTTTACCAGCGGCTACTGAATTCACTACTACGCTAGCCTCATCACCTGCATTGGAAACGATGATACGTAGTGGCTCTTCCATTGCGCGCAACACAATGCTAATACCAGCGTTTTGATCAGGATTATCGCCCTTGAGACCAGCAATGCCCTGCTTTGCACGAATCAGTGCAACGCCGCCGCCAGGAACAATGCCCTCTTCAACGGCCGCACGGGTCGCATGCAATGCATCATCAACACGTGCTTTCTTCTCTTTCATTTCGACTTCGGTTGCAGCACCAACGCGGATTACAGCAACACCGCCTGCCAACTTAGCAACACGCTCTTGTAGTTTCTCGCGGTCATAGTCGCTGGTGGCTTCGTCGATCTGAACGCGAATGTTCTTGACGCGGGCTTCAATCGATTTTGCATCGCCTGCACCATCAATAATGGTGGTGTTCTCTTTGCCAATCTCAACACGCTTGGCTTGCCCAAGATGCTCAAGAGTGGTCTTCTCGAGTGTTAGACCAACTTCCTCAGCAATCACTTGGCCACCGGTCAAGATTGCAATATCTTCCAACATCGCTTTACGACGATCACCAAAACCAGGCGCCTTCACAGCACATGTTTTTAGGATACCGCGGATGTTGTTCACTACTAGGGTTGCCAAGGCTTCGCCTTCAACATCTTCAGCAACAATCATCAATGGGCGACCTGATTTAGCCACTTGCTCGAGAACTGGCAAGAGATCACGGATATTGCTGATCTTCTTATCAAACAAGAGAATATAAGGGTTCTCCAACACAGCGGTTTGCTTCTCAGGCTGATTAATGAAGTATGGGGACAAGTAGCCACGGTCAAACTGCATACCCTCTACTACTTCTAATTCGTCTTCAAGAGACTTACCATCTTCGACGGTAATCACACCCTCTTTACCAACCTTCTCCATTGCTTCAGCGATACGCTTACCAATGCTCTCATCGCTATTCGCTGAAATCGAACCAACTTGTGCAATTTCTTTGGTGGTGGTGCAAGGCTTGCTGATTTTTTTGAGCTCTTCAATCGCAGCGCTTACCGCTTTATCAATACCGCGCTTGAGATCCATGGGATTATGGCCAGCAACTACATACTTCATACCTTCACGCACAATTGACTGAGCTAGTACAGTAGCGGTTGTCGTGCCGTCACCTGCGATATCAGCGGTCTTCGAAGCAACCTCCTTGACCATCTGAGCACCCATGTTCTGGAGCTTATCTTTGAGCTCGATTTCTTTAGCCACTGAAACACCGTCTTTGGTGATAGTTGGGCCGCCAAATGAGCGCTCGATCACTACATTACGGCCTTTGGGTCCAAGAGTTACCTTGACTGCATTTGCGAGGATATTCACACCCTCAACCATCTTGACGCGGGCGTTATCGCCAAACACTACATCTTTTGCTGCCATGATTAAATTCCTTTCTAGTTGCCTAATTACTTCTGAACAACGGCCATGATGTCTTCTTCACGCATGACAAGAAGCTCGTCGCCATCAACTTTTACAGTTTGACCCGCATACTTTCCAAATAGAACGCGATCGCCAACTTTGACATCGGGGGCATTTAATTTGCCACTGTCATCACGCTTACCGGGGCCAACGGCCAATACCTCGCCCTGATCAGGCTTTTCTGCTGCGTTATCTGGAATCACGATTCCAGAGGCGGTTTTTGTTTCTTGATCTAAGCGCTTAATAATCACGCGATCGTGTAAAGGACGTAGATTCATTCCCTCTCCTATGTTAGTAAGTATTAACTAATAAAATATGCTGCCTTATTATCTCTGCACATTGAGTTAAATATATGATTTATATAAATATTTTCAATAAAATGAAATAATTTATAATCATTATTAGCACTCTAGTGTAGTGAGTGCTGATTATATAGGTGTTCATTCGCTGTTTTCAAGAGCCCGCTCCCTAAACGCAATATGGATTTTGGATGATGCCTTCCATAGCCAGGCAGGCGTAGGAAATTTCTTACACATAAATCATCTTTATGCCCTTACTTAAAACGGTTGGCATGCATAGACTCATTCATATTCGATTGGAGAAAAGCATGAGCCCTAAATCACGGCTTTATAACTTGGTGATGGCATGGAAGAACAAGCCCTTCCGTGAATTGCGTGACATTGAACAGCCATATTGGGAAAGCCCGAGAGATCAAGAAGAATTTGCTCATCCCACCCCAAAAAACTCCGTTAATGAATTCGTCTATCGGGGAATTGATTTTGAACCCATCTTCAATCGCTCCGGAAGTGCCTTAAAGGGGGTTTTATTTCGACCCCTGTTGACGGCAAGCTCATCCGAGGTCTTGCGCTTTTGCATGGAAGGAATTGATGCTATTCATTACTGGCAATGCAGCAATCGCATCATCCCCCTCATTCTTCCAATCAATGTATCTGATCTAAAGATTGCATCATGCGTTGATGGACTATGCGATCTGATCTTAAATTCAAGGCTACCCATCGGCCTAATTAATATTGGCTTTACAAATCACCAAGCCATCGATAACGAATTAAGTGCTGCCATCACAAAGCTAAGGCGCTTGGGCGTGCTATTTCATGCTCTTCAGTTTGATGGCAACCCAAATACGATCAAATTAATTAGCCAGTTTCAGTTTGAGGCTGTTCATTTTGATGCGTCGCACATCCGCGAGACGAACTCTTCGGCTAGCGCCCAAATAATTGACCAAATCCACTTATTTAAGAAGTGGTCCTGCAAAACTTACTTCAGTAACGTGACTTTTGTCCGTGATAACGAACTTGCCTATCAACTCGGTATCGATTATTGCTATGGCAGCCTCATGCTCTCACCTGTCAATCGACATCAAATTATTCATATTCAAGATAGTCGTATTGGTAAAGCACTTTTTTCTATTCAAACATCAAAATAACTTTAACCACAAGGAGACCTGTAATGCGTAATAAAGTGATGTTGATTGATGATCATCCTGCCATGTTAATGGCATTGAAGTCCATGCTGTTAAACCAAGTGCCATTTGAAGTGGTTGCCCAAGCCCAAAGCGGCGAAGAATGCCTCAGTGTTTTAAAAAATGTGCAGCCCGATATTGTGATTTTGGATTTGGATATGCCCAAAACCGATGGCTTTGATGTTATCCGGAAGATTGGGATCTCTTACCCCAATATCCGTATCCTAATCCTATCGAGCCTTGACGAGCAGGTCTATGGAGGAAGAGTACGCTCCTTAGGCGCCCATGGCTTTGTGAACAAAACAGCTAGCGCCAATATTATTCTAGCAGCCTGCGTTGCCGTTTCACAAGGCTACACCTTCTTCTCAACAGGTCGTAACGGCCATGCAGCCCTATCCGATAGCGAGAAGATGGCGTCTATTTCTGATCGAGAATTACAAGTCATGAAATACCTGGGTAAAGGAAAATCCAATGCAGAAATATCGGACCACCTCAATATCAGCAGCAAAACGGTTGCAACTTACAAGCATCGTTTATTTGATAAGTTAGGGATTTCCAATATCGCTGATCTGGTTCTCTTTTGCCGCAATAACCACATTATTGAAGGCTAAGATTGGGGCGAAGCGCGATGCATTCTTTGTTAGGGTGGCTATTCGGTCTAAGCATCGCGCTTTGCTTGCAATGCGCTCACGCCCAAGGAGGCTTTCCCCAATTTACCCAAGCAGAACAAGAATGGATCAAAGCCCATCCAATCGTTCAATTTAGCATTCATGAGAAGTATCGCCCCTACTGGGATGGCGGCATTTATCCAAAACTACTATCAAAGTTAAAAGATTGTTCAGGCCTCGAATTTTCACCAAAGTGGCGTAGCTCTGATGAAGCTGGCATTCATCAAATTCGTAATGGCGAAGTAAGTCTTGTGATTGATCCCAATCAGAAACTGGAATCAGCGCTTCTTGGTCGACTTACAGAGCCAATTTTTTGGGGACAGGATGTGATGATAGCAACGCAATCGAATAGCACGTCTTCATTAAATCCTACAGTTGAAAAGACCATCTTCTTTGATCGTGGCTATGACTTTACAGGGCCAATGAATCAAGCGCGTCTTATCAATTCACCAGAATTAATTGCTCAAGAGTTATTAACAGGAGAGGCGCACTTTGCTGTGATGCCGTTACGCTTGGCAATGCATCTTAGCGAACAACTCAATCTTCAAAAAATACAAATTCGGCCTTTAGGTCATAAGCCATTTGCCTATCGATGGCTGATCGCAGACCAAGATCGCATCCTGCACTCGATTGTTCAAAAATCATTGCACGAAGCAGACCCCATCTTTATGGGTGAGCTATTAGCGATTCCATCCTTAGCGCCAAATCGATCGGGATATCTGGCAAATTGGCTCTGGTTTGGCATGGCCGGCTCCTTTGCATTAATTGCATTTTTGATTGGGCACCATATTTGGCAACGTAAGAGGCAATTCCGAACGGAATCCGACCTATTAAACATTGCTCAAGAAGCTAAAGATGCCAGCGATGCTAAATCCGCATTCTTGGCTACCGTTAGCCATGAAATTCGCACGCCAATGAATGCGGTCATTGGTGCTCAGGAACTATTACTGAAGAATAGCTCATTGAACCCACATCAACGCGAGTTATTGCAAAGTGCCCACATGTCGGCGGCTTCTTTATTGGGAATGCTCAATCAAGTACTCGACATGGCCAAAATTGAAGCGGGAAAATTTACGGTCGAGCATGAGCCAGTTGATTTAAAGCAAATTCTCTCTGAAATTAATCAAACCTTCTTTGGGTATGCCAAGAACAAAGGACTTCACCTTGCTAGCTTTATTGATCCAAATATTGCCGATGTATTACTGCTCGATCCCTTACGGATTCGTCAAATTCTTCACAATCTTCTCAGTAATGCTATTAAATTTACGGAGCAAGGTCTCGTGTTTTTTGAAGTTCGGATATTGGCCAATGACCATGCAGGCCAATTACTAGAGTTTCGGGTGATTGACCAAGGAATTGGCATGGCCAAAGAGGATATTGAGCGGGTGCAGATGCCCTTTGAGCAAATTCGCTCTCACCTGTCAACGAGCAGCGAGTCGGGCTCAAGTACCGGGCTTGGGCTCAGCATTACCAATCATCTCATTGGGTTAATGCAAAGCCAATTAATTATTGAGAGCGCACCTAATTTAGGAACGAGTATTCATTTTGTTGTTGCATTTTCTAGAACCTGTCACCCGATTGAGAATGATCAACGCTCTCTAAATTCATCAGGCCATCCTTTGTTTAAAAATAGTCGAGCGCTGATTGTCGAGGATCATCCTGCTAGCCGACAAATTCTTTATTTGCAATTACAAAGCCTTGGTGTTCATGTTGACCAATGTGCCAATGCTAGGGAAGCCCTCGAATATCTTCATAAAGATGTCTATGACATGATTCTCACGGATCACTCAATGCCCGGAATGCATGGTACCGATTTGGCTCGCATGATTCGCTCGATGGGTTATCACGATATTGTGATTATTGGCATTACAGCCGATATCTATGCCCAGACTTCGCAGGACAAACTAATGCAATCGGGTATGAATGGTGTTCTGATTAAACCAATCCGCCTAGAATGCCTTCAGTCTGAATTACTGAAACACTTACATCCGCGCCCCACGAAAGCAGCCATCAAACCTTCAGACGCGTCTTTGCAGATGAATGATTTGATTCTGGAGGAAGTTTATAAAGTTCAACTTGAAACGCTGGAGATGCTCAAAGAGAGAGTTGATCGTAGCTTACTCATGAGCTTGATTCATAAAATTAAAGGGGGCGCACTACTCAGCAAAGATCAATTACTCTATGACCAATGCGTTCATTTGGAAAAATCAGATGGTGAGCTGACGATACTGCAGCAATCCCTCCAAGAAAGTCTTACTGCTAGCAATCATCGCCTAGATAAACAGATCAACGCGCAGCGCTAATCCAAACAAATTCATCTGCTCATCTAGGTCTTTTTGTATCAGAGTTAGCGTTTATTCACTGCATCCTTAAAGGACTTACCAGCAGAAAATTTGACTGTTTTTGAGGCTGCAATCTTAATCGCTTCACCGGTTTTTGGGTTACGCCCCATGCGGGCTGCGCGCGAACCCAAGGAAAAGCTTCCAAAGCCCACTAATTGCATGGTATTGCCCTTGGCAACACTCGCCTTGATCGCATCGAGAGCTAAATTAAGCACCTCCTCCGCTTTGGTTTTGCTTAAATCCGCTCCATCTGCAATCACATCCACTAAGTCTGCTTTTGTCATGATCAATTTCCTTTAATAGGGTGTTGTTTATCGAGAAGCGGATTGCCATTCATTGGCTAAACTGGATCTCCACGTTTATCCTAGCAAAGATATGCAGAAAATCTGTAAATACTTTTAGACAAAGTAAAAAAATAATGAGATTTATGAACTTTAGTGGGCTAAGTTGTATTTTTTTAACTCGAAATCTAGGGTTAGTACTAGCACTTTTCTGCTTCGCCCCTTTTCTTGGTCATGATGCTGCAGCCCAATCTACCCTTCCCACTGGCGTTGAACAGGCAATTAAACGTAGTGGCATTCCGAAAGATTCGATCAGCATTGCGGTTAGCGAAATTCCATCGGCAGCCAATCCAAAGCTAAGCTCACCTTCGATTATTCGTTGGCGTGATGAAGTTGCCATGAATCCAGCCTCCACGATTAAATTACTCACCACCTTGGTTGCCCTGGATATTTTGGGGCCAAAGTACCGATGGAAAACGGAACTCTTCGCCGATGGTGCGATCAAAAATGGGACCTTAAAAGGTAATATCTATTTTGTGGGCCACGGTGATCCGAAATGGATCCCAGAAGAGCTTGATCGCCTAACAAAACAATTGCGTGCCCTTGGCATCCAACGCATTGATGGAAATTTGGTTTTTGATCGAAGCGCGTACGCTAAGCAAGTGATGGAAGAGATCACGATTGATGGTGAAACCTTGCGTGCCTATAACGTTCCCCCAGATCCTTTGTTGTATGCCTTTCGCACCCTCTCTTTTCAGATTAATCCGAATAAAAATGGTGACGGCTTTCAGATTAGTTATACCCCGAAGTTAGCCCGCCTCTCAATTCAAAATGACATTATGACGAGCTCGGCTCCATGTGATGGGGCAAGGCGTAATCTTCGGCTGGAGATGGTTCCGAATCCATTAGAGATTGCAAACTCTCAAGTGAAGAATAAATCGGCAATTCAGTGGCAAGCTATTTTTTCTGGCGAACTACCTCAGAACTGTCGCGGGGTTACATTCAATGTGGTCAAGTTCGATCCCGATACCTTCCTAACTCTAGGATTTACAGCAGCATGGGAAGAGGCGGGAGGGCTATGGGTTCGACCACCTCGTGGTCAAGCTGGATCAGTCCCTGTATATGCCCGCCCTCTATTGAGTATTGAAGGCTTAAGTCTTTTGGAGGCTGCTGAGGATATCAATAAGTTCTCAAACAATGTAATGGCCCGACAAGTTTTTTTGACCCTCGCCCTTGAAAAAATTGGGAAGCCTGCTGATATTGAATCAGCAAAAGGTGTAGTCCAAGCTTGGCTGAATCAGCGCGGATTGGATTTTCCGGAACTCGTGATTGAGAATGGTTCGGGCTTATCCCGTAACGAAGCGATCTCTGCACGCAACCTAAATAGCCTTTTGATTTCGGCTCAAAACTTACCGATTGCCGAGACCTTTGCTGCCACCTTGCCAGCCGCAGGATCCGAGGGAACCATGCGAAACCGCTTGATTACTCAATTGCGTAAATTTTTACACCTCAAGAAAAAGCCAGAGGCCCGCATCAAAACAGGTTCTCTAAACAATGTACGCACCATCTCAGGTTATGTCTATAGCAAATCAGGTCGGATCTATGCAGTGACCTCGTTCATCAATGACCCTAAAGCCAATCGAGGCCAAGAGGTTCACGATCAATTACTTACATGGTTATTGGAGGACGGCCCAGATCCAAAAGATGCGCGCTGAAGCCGATCACGTACTGCATCCCACGCCTCAGTCTTTGGAGGGCTTGGAATCAAAATACCCTGATATTGGCCTTGATCAAGATCTCTTAAGAGGCGATAGAGTTGCTTTGCAACTAATGCGGGATCCATCGCAAGTGCTATAAAAGTTAGATTATTCAAATAGGCTATAAGTAGAGCCTCATGCTGTGAATAGTCCTGCTCCCAAACAAGCACAGCAAATTTAGCATCAGGCGCTTCACGAATCAACGCATCCAGTTGCGATGCTAGATCAGAAGCTGAATATAAATACAGAGGGGTATGGGGTGCGTAGTGAGCCAGATGGGTGCCCGATACTCGGGGCTGGTTTACGGTATTTCCGGAACTCACCACATCAATCCCGATGCTTGCCTTAATCATGGATGGGCTAATTGATCCTGGGCGAAGTAATTTAGGCGACCCTTCGCCAGAGACATCCAAAATGGTTGACTCTATCCCATGCTCACAAGGGCCGCCATCCAAAATCAATAGATCTGGATTATTTGGAAACTCAGCCTCAACGTCGGCAGCCGAAGTTGGTGAGATGCGCCCATAACGATTCGCTGATGGCGCAGCAATGCCGCCTCCAAAACGATGCAATAGCTCTTGGGTCAATGGATGAGCCGGTGAACGAATCGCCACGGTGGTCTGTCCTCCGGTCACAGAATCCAAAACCGATCTACTTTTTTCAAAAACCAAGGTCAGAGGCCCCGGCCAAAAGTGCTTGATCAAAATCAGTGCGCTCTCTGGAATATGCCGAGTCCAGGGACTTAAGATGGTCAACCACTCTTGTTCAAGATCTTTACTGCCACTTGGTGGCGCCTGAACATGAACAATTAGAGGATGATCGGTAGGCCTTCCCTTGAGTTGGTAAATTTTTTGGATTGCATCGCGATTACTCGCATCAGCACCCAAACCATATACGGTCTCGGTGGGAATGGCTACGAGCTTCCCGGTCCGAATTGTATCTAGAGCACAATCGATTAAGGACGAATTTGGCTTGGTCATTACCAAATTTAAGGATCAATCCCCAAATGAGTGGCAACTTCCGCACACGCTTGCTTTGCTTCCTCAATGGTATGACCTAAGCAATTAATATGACCCATTTTGCGCCCAGGCTTGGGGCTTGCTTTGCCATACAAATGCAATTTAGCACTGGGATGATCGAGTACTCGATTCCAGGCAGGCTCTTGCGTCGCCCCAGAACTAAACCACGCATCACCCAAAATATTGAGCATGGAGACATTGGTTAGTAGACGTACATCCCCTAAGGGTAGGCGCGCCATAGCTCGCACTTGTTGTTCAAATTGACTGGTTACACAAGCGTCCATGGTGTAATGCCCCGAATTATGGGGCCTTGGCGCAATCTCGTTCGCGATCACGGTTTGATCGTCTAACACAAAGTATTCCACGCACAAAACGCCGACATAGCCCATTTCTTTAGCAATCAACTGACTCGCATGAATGATTTTGGGTACTAAGCTCGCCAGAAGAGATGGGGATGGAACGGTACTGGTATGCAAAATCCCGTTTCGATGAACGTTCTCCGAAATCGGATACGCAACGCATTGCCCATCGTGACCACGCACTACTAATGCCGAAACCTCAAATGCTAGCGGCATCCGTTTTTCAAGTACGCAAGCCACACGACCTAAATCGTGCCAAGCCTTCGTTAGATCATTGCGTTGATGAACAGTGACCTGTCCCTTGCCGTCATAACCTAAGCGCGCGGTCTTTAAGATCCCTGGAAATAAATGATCGGGCAGTTGTGCAAGATCACTTTCTGAACGAATCACTGCATGGGGAGCTGGGCCAATCCCAGAGAGGCGTTGGCATTGTTCTAAAAACTGCTTTTCCACAATTCGGTCTTGCGCAATCGAAACACAAGAGCCACGGGGAGCAACAAAGATTCCTTGTTCTTCAAAATAGTCTAAGGTCTTCGCAGGAACATTCTCAAACTCAGTGCTAATGGTTGCGCAAAGTGCTGCCATTTCTTGTAAAGCAGCTGCATCATCGTAATTAGCGCAAAGGTGCTTTTCTGCAACAGCGCCCCCCGGACTCAAGGGATCGGGATCCAAGACGCAAACCTTATAGCCTAGGGATTGCGCCTCGTGCACAAACATGCGTCCTAATTGACCGCCACCCAAAATACCAAGCCATGCCGGTGGAAGAATTGCGGATTGATGCTTCAAATTAGTACTATGCGATGAACTCATCATGCGTTCAGATTGGGCAACTTAAGGTAACTTCATTGCGCGGGCAGCTTGGGTTTGCTCCTCACGAAACGCATGCAATTTTTTTGCTAGCCCTGGATCGGAATGCGCTAGCATGCCGACAATATGTAAGGCTGCGTTTGCTGCGCCAGCCTCGCCAATCGCAAACGTTGCTACCGGAATGCCTTTAGGCATCTGCGCAATAGAATATAAGGAATCCTCTCCTCGCAAATATTTACTGGGAACAGGCACGCCCCACACCGGCACAATCGTTTTAGATGCCAGCATTCCGGGCAAATGAGCTGCACCGCCTGCTCCAGCAATGATGGCTCTCAAGCCCCGTGCCTGCGCAGATTCAGCGTAAGCGAACATTTCATCGGGCATGCGATGGGCAGACAGAACTTGTTTTTCATAGGCAATCCCAAAATGTTCAAGCATCTGGACCGCGTGTTGCATCGTATCCCAATCGGAATTGGATCCCATTACCACGCCTACGATGACCGGACTCGTCATGAATACTCCAAGAATCTTAAATTTGTATTATCGCAGTCTTTAAAGGGGTCTAGGTCCCTATCACTGGGTTAGGCGCTGCCATGCCTCACGGTATTTTTCTGCCGTTTTACGAATAATCTCATCGGGTAAATGAGGGGCTGGCGCAGTCTTATTCCAAGCTTGGCCCTCAATCCTGACAGACTCGAGCCAATCGCGCAGAAATTGCTTATCAAATGAGGGTGGATTGGAGCCAACTTGATAGGTATCTGCGGGCCAAAATCGAGAAGAGTCGGCCGTTAGGATCTCATCCATCAATACCAACTGTCCCGCAGTATCTAATCCAAACTCAAATTTTGTATCCGCAATAATGATTCCGCGCCGACGTGCATAGTCTGCAGCCTCGGTATACAAACGAATACTGGTGTCCTTAATCTTTTTGGCTAACTCACTTCCAATGCGACGCTCAACCTCTGTATAAGAGATATTTTCATCGTGGTGACCCATCTCGGCTTTCGCTGCAGGAGTAAAAATGGGCTCTGGTAGTGCCTGTGCATTTTTCATTCCCTTGGGCAAGGCAATTCCACAAACGGAACCCGTCTCCTGATAGTCTTTCCAACCACTGCCCGCCAAATACCCTCTAACAACTGCCTCAACCAAAATGGGTTTTAAGCGCTTCGTAACTACCGCTCGACCACGCACTTGATCAACTTCAGAAGCACTCACCATAGTGGCGGGGTCGATACCAGTCAAGTGATTTGGAATGACGTGGGCCAAATGAGAAAACCAAAAATTACTCATTTGATTGAGCACAACACCCTTCTCAGGGATGGCTTCTTGCATCACCACATCGAACGCGGAGATACGATCACTCGTAATCATCAATAAACGATCCTGATCAATCGCATATACATCGCGTACCTTACCTCGCGACACTAATGGCAACGAGGAAATCGAAGTGGTGTGTAAGGCATTCATGATTAACGAACTTTAATGATTTTCAAGGTATTCGTGCCACCAGGCTGATCCATGGGCTCACCAATCGTTAAAACAATCGTGTCACCTGATTTCACAACCCCTAACTTCTTTAAGCGCTCCTCAACCTGAAGCAAAGCCGCCTCTCGATCGACTCCCTTGCCGATACTAAAGGGTCTGACATTACGATACGTGCTTAAGGCCCGCTGGGTTTCCACACGACTCGTTAAGGCAAATATGGGTACCCGAATATTATGTCGACTCATCCAAATCGGCGTTGAGCCGGAGTCAGTCAAAGCTGCAATTGCTGTGGCGTTGAGATGGTGGGCTGTAAAGAGTGCGCCAAGGGCAATCGCTTGATCAATTCGTTCAAAGCGCTGGTCCAAGAAGTCCGTGTCCAAGTGGACCACTTCAGACTTCTCTGCTTCAATGCAAATCGCAGCCATCTGCTCAATCGTTTTCACCGGAAACTGACCGGTGGCTGATTCTGCTGAGAGCATCACCGCATCGGTGCCATCTAATACTGCATTCGCTACGTCGCTCACCTCAGCGCGAGTGGGTACTGGAGCACTAATCATCGACTCCATCATTTGGGTCGCAGTGATCGTAAATTTATTAGCGTCTAGAGCCATTCGAATCATACGCTTTTGCAATGCTGGCACGGCCGGATTCCCAACCTCAATTGCCAAATCACCACGCGCCACCATGATGCCATCGCTCTCATCAATAATGCTTTGCAGGGCTTCGGTAACAATCGCCTCAGCTCGCTCCACTTTAGCAATCAAGCGCGCTTTGCCTTTGCCATGCTTAGCACTTGCTGCGTCCGCTAACTTGCGGGCGTATGCCATATCGGCCCCATCCTTGGGAAAACTAATCGCCAAGAAATCAATTCCCATGGAAATCGCAGCATCTAAATCAGCAATGTCTTTCTCGGTAAGAGCCGGTGCTGTTAAGCCGCCGCCGGCACGATTAATGCCTTTGTTGTTCGATAAAGGGCCGCCGCTCTCCACGCGGGTGTAAATTTCTCCGCCCTTGACCTGGTCGACTACTAAGACAATCAACCCGTCATTTAATAAGAGTCGATCACCCGCTTGAACATCGTTTGGCAAATTTTTATAGTCCAACCCCACCCGCTCTTCATTGCCAAGCTCGCAGTTGACATCTAGGATGAAGCGGGCGCCCTCTTGAAGAATGACTTTTCCATTGGCAAACTTGCCCACCCGAATCTTCGGGCCCTGCAAATCAGCCATAATGCCCACTTCACGATCGAGCTCTTTGGATATCTGACGTACTAAGTCATAGCGCGCCCGATGATCGGCGACGGTTCCGTGTGAAAAATTAAGGCGAACCACATTGAGCCCCGCACGAATCATATCGCGCAAGACCTCGGGCTTCTCGGATGCCGGCCCTAGCGTGGCAATAATTTTGGTAGCTCGTTGCATGATTACTCCTTCGCGCGCTCTGCAAGCACAGCAAATGCAGGCAGGGTTTTGCCCTCAAGAAACTCTAAGAACGCCCCGCCTCCGGTTGAAATGTAGTCGACTTGATTCTCGATACCGTACTTCGCAATAGCTGCTAAGGTATCGCCACCACCAGCAATCGAGAATGCGGGTGAGTGGGCAATGGCTGCTGCAATCATTTTGGTGCCGCCGCCAAACTGATCGATTTCAAAAACGCCTAAGGGGCCATTCCAAACAATCGTGCCGGCATGCGCCAACATCATCGATAGTTGTGCAGCTGTTTTAGGGCCAACATCCAAAATCATGTCGTCTGGCGCCACTTCGTCGACTGGCACCCGATTGGCTCTGGCTAATGGCGATAACTCATTGGCAACCACCACGTCCTCAGGAATCGGTACTCGCGCCCCTCGCTTTTCCATGAGCGCAATAATTTCTTTCGCTTCATTGACCAAATCTGGCTCAGCCAGCGACTTACCAATATTGAAGCCTTTGGCTAATAAAAAGGTGTTAGCAATCCCACCGCCCACGATTAATTCATCAACTTTCTCGGCGAGCGACTTCAGAATGGTTAATTTGGTTGATACCTTGGAGCCCGCCACAATGGCAACTAGTGGCCTTCTTGGTTCTGCTAAGGCCCGACTCAAAGCATCGAGCTCAGCAGCCATCAAGGGGCCAGCACACGCAACCTTGGCAAACCGGGCAATACCATGCGTCGTGGCTTCAGCACGATGCGCCGTGCCAAATGCATCATTGACGTAGACATCGCATAAGGCAGCCATTTTTTTGGCTAATTCATCGGCATTCTTTTTCTCGCCTACATTGACCCGACAGTTCTCCAAAAGAACCAGATCACCTGGTGCTAGTTCAAATCCGCCATCAACCCAATTACTAATTAATGGAACTTTACGATTGAGGATCTCCGCAATGCGATGGGCAATTGGTGCCAAACTATCTTCGGCCTTAAACACTCCTTCGCTAGGCCGACCCAAATGAGAAGTCACCATCACCGCTGCTCCGCCATCCAGGCACATCTGAATCGCCGGGATCGATGCCCGAATCCGCGTATCTTCGGTAATGTTGCCAGCCTCATCTTGAGGGACGTTCAAATCAGCACGGATAAATACCCGCTTACCTTTGAGCTGACCAGATGCTGCGAGATCACTAAGGCGCTTTACATGAAGCAAGGTGGTGGACATAGACTATTAATTTTGGAGAAATTAGAGTATTTGAAGTGTGAGTTCCATTTTAGAGCCAGTAACGCACCAAACTAAACACAGTCATACCCAAAATAAGGGTTGGCAGCATCTGCCGAGTCCAGAAGTACACCACAAAACCTGCTAATCCACCCCAAAGATTGGGGGATTTCCAGTCCATTTGGCTAATTTCGACTGCTCCTGGGGGTAAAAGCAGCTCAGGCGCAACAATCCCCACAATCGCAGCCAAGGGTGCATATCGAATCGCTCGCAGAACCAACTCGGGCACTTGAACGCGCGCGCCCAAGAATACAAAGAAAGCCCGAGTTAGAAGGGTCACGAGGGCCATCCCCCCAATCACCAAGGCGATCTCCAAAGCGCCTAAGGAATCCGGCCTCATCGCATTGCCTTAGGTGAGCGGTCGGCCAAGATGCCAACTACGATCGCTGCCAAAATGGCAACTGTCAAATTCAGCTTGAGCGGCAAACTATAGGTCAGGATAGCGACAATCGCAGCAACAATCGCCGCCCAGCGGGCTGCTCGATGATCCAGCATTGGGACAATCACTGCAATTAAGGCCAAGGTCCCAGCAAATTCCATGCCCCAATCATCTGGGATTTGACTTGCGCCCAAGATGCCAAGAATTGAACCAGCTTGCCAAATACCCCAATTGCCGGTGGCAAGTCCATACATAAAGTGAGTGCGGTAATACGAATCTTTTTTACGCTCGGTCACCGCTTGCACCTCGGGAAAGCGGCTGGTGTACATCAAGTACCCAAAATCCGCTGTGAAATACCCCAAGATGGCTCTGCGCCATGCGGGTAAATGCGAAAAGTGGGCTTGCACGCCAATGCTAAAAATCACAAAACGCAAGTTCACGATGAATGCAGTAATCAGAATCGTAAAGACAGAAAAACCGGCCCCAATCAGCGGAAGGGCGGCAAGCTGAGCAGAGCCCGCAAAGACGAATAAAGTCATCGCCAGTGCCTGCTCAGTGCTTAGGACCGATTTACCCATCGCCAAGCCGGTCACCACCCCCCAACTAAAGATGGCAAGAGCCGAGCGAGACATGGTTTTCAGTCCATCACGCCACGCCGATTGCTGTTGCTGGTTCCAGCCCAAGTAAGGCAATTTAACAGTCAGGCGTGCGAAATCCATAGATGAACCGATTATAGAAAGCCTGGCTCATTGGGCTTCAGACCGGGCGATTCCTCTGCTCTACAATAAGGCTTTAGGGCTAAATTGCATAAATAATCCGCAAGCCCGCCACAACATAAAGGTGCTAATGATGTCGATGTCTGACCGCGATGGAGTTATTTGGTTCGATGGCAAGATGGTCCCCTGGCGGGATGCCAATATTCATGTGCTAACGCATAGCCTTCACTACGGCATGGGCATCTTTGAGGGTATTCGTGCCTACAAGACCGAAAATGGCACGGCAGTGTTTCGCTTGGCCGAGCATGTCAAGCGCCTCTTTAACGGCCTAAAGATTTTCCAGATGAAAATCGATTACAGCGAAGAGCAAATTGCGCAAGCGATTCTTCAAGTGGTGCGCGATAACAAGTTGGCCTCGTGCTATATCCGCCCCATTATTTTCATTGGCTCAGAAAAATTAGGTATTTCGCCAACCGGCAATAAAGTACATACGGCAATTGCAGCATGGCAATGGGGCGCTTACCTTGGCGAAGATGGCATTAACAAAGGGATACGCGTCAAAACCTCATCCTTTACCCGCCACTTCGTAAACTCCTCCTTAGTTCGTGCAAAAGCCTCTGGGTACTACATTAATTCCATCTTGGCGCATCAAGAAGTGGCTGCCAATGGCTACGATGAGGCCCTCCTATTGGATACCGAAGGCTACGTCTCTGAGGGTTCAGGCGAGAACATGTTCATGGTTCGTAATGGCATTGTGTTTACCCCTGATCTTGCCTCCTGCCTTGATGGTATTACCCGAGACTCGATCATCCGCATTGCCAAAGACTTAGGGTTTGAGGTTCGAGAAAAACGCATCACCCGTGATGAGGTGTACTCGGCAGATGAAGCCTTCTTTACTGGTACCGCCGCTGAAGTTACTCCCATTCGGGAGCTGGATGACCGAACCATTGGCGATGGTAAACGCGGTCCGATCACCAAACAAATTCAGGATGTCTTTTTCGATACGGTATACGGTCGCAATGATCGCTACCGTGCTTGGTTAACCACTGTCTAAATTTAGATTGCTATGAGTGATTTAAACGAACTGAATGCGGTCATGGTTCACGGCAATGACTTGCCGCTGCATTGTCCAACCAAAGATACTCCAGCCTGGAACTATCACCCACGTGTTTTTCTGGATATTCTTGCTACCGGTCAGGTGAAATGTCCCTATTGCGGCACTGAATATCACTTGATTCCTGGTACCGAACCCCACGGCCACTGATATTGGCTCCAAACGGGGCTTCGCTATGCCACGCATCCTCGTTATCGCCCCACATTGGATTGGGGATGCGGTTATGTCCTTGCCGCTCATCACCCTCATTCATTCTAGATTTCCCAATTCCAGTGTTGATGTCCTGTGCACCCCATGGGTAGGCCCTATCTACCGCGCCTGTCCTGCAGTTGAAACAATTATTGAGCGTGATTTTCAGCACGGCGCTCTGCAGTGGAGCCTACGACAATCAACCGCGCGTGAGCTCAAGAAACAAGGTTATGAGATGGCATTTGTGCTACCAAATAGCATGAAGTCAGCACTGATCCCGTGGCTCGCGGGCATCCCAAAACGGATTGGCTACCAAGGTGAGTTTCGCTTTGGCTTGATCAATGTTTCATTGCCCAATCCATCACGCCAAGCGCGTACGCCCATGATGGAGCACTATGCAAAATTATTAGGTAGCGCGCTAGACCAAACAAGCAATCTTCAAAATCTGCCATTACCAAAATTAAGCATTGATCCAACTCTTGCCCAATGGGGCAAGGGCAAGATCGAAGAGATCGGCGGCGTACCTCTTTATGTATTTGCTCCTGGCGCCGAATACGGCTCTGCAAAACGATGGCCAACAAGTCACTTTGCGCAATTGGCGAACCAGATTTTGGAAGGCAACCCCGACGCGAAGATTATTATTTTGGGAAGCCAAGCGGATCATGTACTTGGTCAAGAAATTGTGCAAGCTGCCAATCGATCTGATCGCATCCACAATTGGTGCGGCGCGATTCGCTTAGACCAATCGATGGCACTCATCGCACAATGCACATCCCTCATCAGTAACGACTCGGGTCTTATGCATATTGGCGCGGCTCTTTCGATTCCACAAATTGCTATTTTTGGTTCGAGCAATCCCAAGCACACGCCACCCTTATCCCCAAAAGCCCAAGTCATCTGGCTCGGATTAGACTGCAGCCCCTGCTATCAACGCACTTGCCCTCTTGGGCATCTCAATTGTTTAAATCAGATCGATTCGCAACGCGTCTACAGTATGCTTACACCATTAAAGGCTCAATAAATTTCTTATGCCGCGCTTTGCACGACTTTTTCAGAATCCCGATGCAGTGATTGACGCCTGGCGCGAGACCTTGCGCCAAGGGGACGTCGAAGGAGCCCTTGCCTTATGGCTCGATGACGACTCAATTACTTGTGTGCTACCAGAAGGTAATCGCTTAAGCGGTCATGCAGAGATTCGTGCGGGGCTGGAGCGCATGCTCGCCAGGCCTCTCTATTTAGAACCGATCGCTTGCATTGAACACATTACTGTGAGCGCTGCAGTATTTGATTCAACCGAGGCGGTCTATTTTAAGAATAACCAAATTGAAGCCGACTTCATGATTAATATCACCCTGGTCCTCATGCAAGACGGCAAAGGCTGGCGCATTGCCCATTTACATGCCAGTCGCTCTCACGATGATGACTTTGAGTTTCCGAGCGATCAGCACGAGCTGCACTAACTCTTTTTTTGCTCTTTTTGCTCTTCGCGGTATTGATTCTGAAACACGCGCAATCGCGCATCAATCACGGATCCCAGATAAAAATCATTGCCGGCGGCCGAGCGTGCAATTTTGAGCTGCTCAATCGCCGATGGCCAAGCTCCTTCGGTGGCGAACTTCTCAGCAAGTGCGTAATGCCGTAAACCAATCTTTTTATCTTGGTCATACGCACGCGCCAATAAATCCCACCAGATGGTCTCATTCGGCTGTGCTTTAGTCTTCGCTCGCAATAGAGCAATAGCCTCATTAGCTCGACCCAAACGCAGTTCTGCATTGACCGTCGCCACGGCCGCAGAGAATGAGAACGGATCTGCCTTGGCCGCATTTTGGGCATACTGCAAGGCCTCCTCGGGCCTACCTCGCGCAAGCGCTAACTCAGATGCCGTGTAATCAAAGGATAAACTCTGACGCTGCACAGGCGAACCTGGTGCCAAAACATTTTGTGCTACGGCCCGAGCTTTTTGTAAAAAACCTTCAGCTTGATCAAAGCGCCCCTGACGCTGGGCAATCAAAGCTAAACCATAGAAACCTTCCATTTGCTTTTCTGGCGCAGTCTGCTTACTCAAACTCTCAAATAAATTACGCAGATCAAATAATCCACTGGTACTCCCACTCTGCTCGACGCGCGCTCTAGCTTTAATGAGATAGAACTCGAGCGCACTGGGTACCCGATTTTGTGCAACCGTCCTTGCCCGGTCTTGCATATCGGCAATTCGATCGGTGGTTAAGGGATGGGTGCGCAAATACCCAGGTACACCACTATCCATGATTCCATAAGCCTTTTGCAATCGTTGAAAGAATGCGGGTGCCCCATTCACATCGTAACCACTCGCTTGCAAGATCTGAAAACCAATTCGATCGGCCTCGCGCTCTGCATCCCGTGAATACGAGAGTTGATTTTGAATCGCAAGTGCTTGGCCACCCGTGATTAGGCCGGCAGCAGCGCCAGGATTACTAGCGGCTGCCAACGCACCCAGCACAATGCCGGCCAAGGCGATGATGGAATTAGTACCTTGACGCTCTAAAGAGCGCGCCAAGTGACGTTGCAATACATGGCCAATCTCGTGACCCATTACCGAAGCAACCTCTGAATCGGTCTCCGCAGTAATTAAGAGCCCCGTATGAAAACCGATAAATCCACCGGGCAATGCAAACGCATTAATCGATGGGTCCTTTACCGCAAATACCTCATAGTCGTATGCGGCACTGCCTTGGGCATTTGCTCCACCCAGTTGCAAGCGTCGCGCAGCTTGCATGAGGCGTCGCTCCATCGAGTTGAGGTAATCGTAGATGGGCCAATCATTGGAAAAATCCCGATCCCTACGAATCTCACGCATGATCTGCTCACCAATCTTGCGTTCATCTAAGGGGCTTAGAGCATCCCCACCAGGATCACCCATATCGGGCAACACCAAGACGGGTTGCGATTGCAAAGTATTTCGGGAGGGTAAATTGGCTGAGCGCGCTTCCGGTGACTGAATCACCCGCCCAAGGTTCTCCTTGGCTGCGTTGTCTTGGGTAACTGACACCCCTGGCTGCTGGGCGAAGGAGGAGACACTTAAGACCCCGCTCAAGTACAAAGCAACGATTCGTTTTACTTGCTTCCCCATGTCTATATGGTAAAACCTCTTGTATGAACAAACTAACGCATTTTGATTCCAGTGGCCAAGCGCATATGGTCGATGTTGGCGATAAAGCATCTACCCACCGGGTAGCCATTGCCACTGGCTGTATTCAAATGAATCCTAACACCTATGAACTGATCGAGTCGGGTGGTCATAAAAAGGGGGATGTACTTGGCATTGCCCGAATCGCCGGAATACAGGCAGCCAAGAAAACAGCTGATCTTATCCCCCTCTGCCACCCAATTGCACTCACCCATGTGAGCATTGAGTTCCGATCCGATCAATCCAGCCACACAATTTATTGTCAAGCCAGAGCCGAGACCACGGGGCCTACTGGTGTTGAAATGGAAGCACTCACCGCCACCCAAATCGCCCTACTCACAATCTATGACATGTGTAAAGCCGTGGACCGTGGCATGGTGATGAGCGATATCAAATTACTTGAAAAGAGCGGTGGCAAATCGGGGGGTTGGAAGGCGAACTAAACGCTCGCCCCAATCGAATAACTTACTTGCCTACGCGGCACTCTGCCGGTAAGAGCTTAGCGGGTAGATTGGTTTGCTCCGAACGGCACGACCAGCCACCCGACCAAGTCACTAAATTACTTTGTGAGAGATCGATTGCTCGGGGCGCAGCGACATCCGGCTCATTGGTCGGAATCAAAATCAAACTGTTTTTACCATCGGGCGCTACCGATGTTTGGTAATCAATGGCAATCGCCCCGCTTGGCAAAATCTCAATTTCTTTCACGCTGCGCGTTGGGGTAAATGAAAAAGACTCTTGGGTCACTCGATCCATTGGGCTTGGTCCTTTGCTAGCGTATGCCTCGGTTACTGCCAATTTGGCGCTAGATGCCAGATTTAATCCTTCGACAACTCGCCCACGAGCTATGTAATCCTGATACTGTGGCACCGCAACGGCAACTAAGATGCCAATAATGGCCACAACGACCATGACTTCAATTAATGTGAATCCCCGTTGATCGTCTTTTACTTCTTGATGTGTATACATAAAAAATCCCCTCCTTGATGGACCTCTATCTTCGGACAGAAATCCATCGCAGAGGGGTTTATTGGTTGTCAGTAATCCTTGATTTTAATATCAGTGCTTAGGCAGCTTTGGATTTACTTTTAGCACGACGCTTCATCAACTCACCAAAAGCCATCACAGCAACTGCACCTGTGATACCAGCAATGGTGGAGTATCCGGCCATGCCCTCGCCAAACTGCTTGACAATGGCAGGATCGGTCACCATCATGCCGCCAGCAATCCAGCCCAAGAGGCCGGCACCCGCTGTCACAATCAATGGGAAGCGATCAATCAAGAACAGAACCACCTTACTACCAGCGATGATGATCGGCACAGAAACGATCAAGCCGAACACGACATAACCAATTTGATGGGATGCATCATCCACCTGTCCTGCGGCGCCAGCAATCGCCAATACGTTATCCAAGCTCATCACGATGTCGGCAACGATGATGGTCTTAATTGCAGCAAACAATTTGTCTGGCGCATCTAAGTTGTGCTCTTCCTCATCGTGCTGAACCATCAACTTGTAACCAATCCACAAGAGTAATGCGCCACCAACGAGTTTTAAGAACGGGATTTGCAGTAAGGTCACTGCAAACGCGACTAAGATGACGCGCAAAATAATCGCGCCAGCGGTACCGTAAATGATGCCCTTCTTACGTTGATTTGGATGCAAATTACGGCAAGCCAATGCAATCACGACCGCATTATCACCACCTAATAAAAGGTCGATGATGATGATTTGAATCACGACCGACCAGTCAATCATTGCTAAAAGTTCCATGTCTTCCTCTAATTGTTATAACTACTTACCCAAACATTTCATTTCAACATCGCCTGCCATTACAACTGAATTCACAAACTAAATCATTGCTTTTAGTAAAGTCGCCATCTCAGAAGGGTTTTTGGTGACCTTAAAGCCACACTCTTCCATCACTGCTAATTTGGCATCCGCGGTATCAGCACCACCGGAAATCAACGCGCCCGCATGACCCATGCGCTTGCCTGGAGGCGCTGTCACGCCTGCAATGAATCCCACAACGGGTTTTTTCATATTGGTCTTGCACCAACGCGCCGCCTCAACCTCGTCTGGACCGCCAATTTCGCCGATCATAATGACCGCATCTGTCTCAGGGTCTTCATTAAACATTTTCATCACATCGATGTGCTTCAAACCATTGATGGGATCTCCGCCAATGCCAACCGCGGTTGACTGGCCAAGCCCAATCGCAGATAACTGCCCCACGGCTTCATACGTTAGGGTGCCAGAGCGACTCACAACCCCAATGCGACCTTTGCGGTGAATGTGACCGGGCATGATGCCGATCTTGATTTCCTCAGGAGTAATCAAACCAGGGCAATTCGGGCCTAATAACAAAGTTTTCTTACCGCCCTTGGCTTCTTTTTGTAGCATCTTGTTGCGAACTTCGAGCATGTCGCGCACCGGAATTCCTTCAGTGATGCAAATAACCAAATCGAGATCGGCCTCAACCGCTTCCCAAATCGCTGCAGCAGCGCCTGGAGGTGGAACGTAGATCACCGAAACCGTAGCACCGGTTTCTTTGGCTGCATCTTTCACGGTTCCAAAAATCGGAATCCCAAAAATCGATTCGCCAGCTTTTTTAGGATTGACGCCAGCCACAAAGCAGTTCTTACCGTTCGCGTATTCTTGGCACTTCTCCGTATGGAACTGTCCGGTCTTGCCAGTAATCCCTTGGGTAATAACGCGTGTGTTTTTATTTATCAAAATTGACATAGTGATTTCCTCAAATTAGATGGTCGCTTACTTACCTTGCACAGCTGCAACAACTTTCGTTGCCGCCTCAGCCATGGAATCAGCACTGATGATGGGTAATCCCGAGTCAGCCAAAATCTTTTTACCTAACTCTTCGTTGGTACCCTTCATCCGAACCACCAAAGGAACAGATAAATTGACTGCTTTACACGCAGTCACTACGCCATCGGCAATCACATCGCAACGCATGATGCCGCCAAAAATATTAACCAAAATGGCTTTCACGCTCTTGTTTTTGAGCATGATCTTGAACGCTTCAGTCACTTTCTCTGCTGTTGCGCCACCGCCTACATCTAAAAAGTTCGCTGGCTGACCACCAAATAATTTAATGGTGTCCATCGTTGCCATCGCCAAGCCTGCGCCGTTGACTAAACAACCAATATTGCCATCAAGGGAAATGTAGGCAAGATCAAATTTAGATGCTTCAATTTCAGCAGGATCCTCTTCATCCACATCACGGTAGGCCACGATTTCAGGATGGCGATAGAGCGCATTTGAATCAAAGTTAAATTTCGCATCAAGAGCCTTGATATTTCCATTGCCCTCCAGAATGAGTGGATTAATTTCCACCAAAGATGCGTCGGTATCCCAATAGGTTTTGTAGAGGTTCTTCAATACCCCACGAGCTTGGGCTTGTGAGCCCTCAGGAACGCCAATGCCTTTACTGAGTTGATCGCACTGCGCATCGGTTAAACCAACTAATGGATCAACAAATACTTTAATAATTTTCTCAGGAGTCTTTTCAGCAACCTCTTCGATATCCATACCGCCCTCGCTTGAGGCCATTACGACTACTTTTTGCGTAGCACGGTCGGTCAAAATTCCGAGGTAGTACTCTTTCTTAATATCAGCGCCGTCTTCAACCAATAAACGACGTACTTTTTGTCCTTCGGGGCCAGTCTGATGGGTTTTTAATTGCATGCCCAAAATTGCGCTGGCGTATTGCTTCACTTCATCCATGCTCTTGGCGACTTTCACGCCACCGCCTTTGCCACGGCCACCTGCATGAATTTGTGCTTTCACAACCCAAACTGGACCGCCTAACTTCTTCGCGGCTTCGATTGCCTCATCAACGCTAAACGCTGGAATACCATTGGGTACCGGTACATTAAATTGGCGCAGAATCTCTTTGCCTTGGTACTCATGAATTTTCATAACAGCTCCTGGAATGATTAAATTTCAACGCCAGCGTGAAAAGCTATTTTCCTTGATGGGGCCCTTGGGTCATTGACCCAAATCAAGGCAAAAAAGGCTTAATACGCCCTCAAAAGACCCATAAGTCTAACATTTTCACTGCACCAAATTGGCTATTTGGAGGGGGTGCGACCGCTGATCAATCGGCTGACAAGCTCTGGATTAAAGCCTTTTGAAACCAAGAAGCGATACTGCTTGGCACGCTCCTTTGGGTCCAAGGAAATCTCACCAAACTTACGAGCCCACAAGGCCTGGGCACGCTCAAATTCCGAGGTGCTTAGCTCATGACTTAGCTCTGCAATCATGCCGGGCTCTATGCCGGCCCGCTGCAACTCATCAGCCACACGGCGCAAACCGTAGCGCTGACTGCGCCGTCGCACGAGGGCCTGAGCATACCGTTCATCGGATAGCCAGCCCCGGGCCTCAAAGTCATTCAAGACCTGGGTAATTTGCTCTTCAAGGTCAGCCGGTGGACTGTCATCTGCCTGACTGGATAAACGCGCTAACTTTTGCGCCAACTCATGACGGCTATATTCGCGTCGCGATAAAAGGCGCAAAGCCCGAGCTTTGAGACTCGGGCTTTGTTTAGAAGCGTGATCTGATCCTGGCATTAAGCGCTCGCGGATTCGATCTCCTCATCGTCTAGGGTCTCACTAATGAGAGTGCCGCCACTCTTAACGCCGAGCTTTTGCCGAATCTTCGCTTCGATCTCCTTCGCAATCTCAGGATTCTCTTTTAAGAACTCGCGCACATTATCTTTACCCTGACCGATACGATCGCCGTTATAGCTATACCAGGCACCGGATTTTTCAACGATCTCAGCCTCAACGCCCATATCGATGATTTCACCTTCACGAGAAATGCCCGAGCCATACATGATGTCAAAGATCGCTTCGCGGAATGGTGGGGATACTTTGTTCTTCACAACCTTCACACGGGTCTCGTTACCGATCACATCATCACCCTTTTTAATGCTACCGATTCTACGAATATCAAGACGCATTGAGGCATAGAACTTAAGGGCATTACCGCCAGTGGTAGTTTCGGGGGAGCCGAACATCACACCAATCTTCATCCGAATTTGGTTAATGAATATCACCATGGAATTGGTGCGCTTGATCGTGCCCGTTAACTTACGCAAGGCTTGGCTCATCAGTCGTGCCTGCAGGCCTGGCAATGAATCTCCCATGTCGCCTTCAATCTCAGCCTTTGGAACTAAGGCTGCGACCGAGTCGATCACAATTAAATCAATTGAACCTGAGCGTACTAGCGCATCGGCAATTTCCAATGCCTGCTCACCGGTATCGGGTTGAGAGATTAATAGATTGTTGACATCCACGCCCAGCTTAGCGGCATATTGCACATCCAATGCATGCTCGGCATCAATAAATGCGCAGGTGCCGCCGAGCTTTTGCATTTCAGCTACGGCATGCAGTGTTAATGTAGTTTTGCCAGAGGACTCTGGGCCGTAGATTTCAATCACACGCCCACGTGCCAAGCCGCCGACGCCCAGAGCAATATCAAGCCCCAAGGAGCCACTCGATACCACCTGAATATCCTGATTAATTTCTGCATCGCCAAGACGCATGATCGAGCCTTTACCAAACTGCTTTTCAATTTGGGCCAAGGCAGCCGTCAGTGCTTTTTGCTTCTCGCCACTCATCCCTGCAAACTCTGATGAGGCTGATTTTTTCTTGTCGTCCATGGCCATCCTTTTCTAGATATCGGTTCGGTTTTGCTTGCTTAATTCCTGAAATTCATACTGTACGCTTACTGTATATAAAAACAGTATTGTTTGCAAGTAGGCATTTCTGATTTATTGGTACGATTGGCTTTATATTCAGTTAAGTAAGTACTTATTTACTTATAAGTATTTGATTTATATATAAATATTACTTTTCTTTAGCGAAGTATAGAAATACCGGCATCGCAATCGCCCAAACAACGGCCAAGTAGACCAGAGCAAAAACCTGTGTCTCCGAGTTTGGCCAAGTTGCTGCCCCAAGGCGTACCCCCGCCTCATAGCATAGAGGCCCAGCAATTGCGCCCAATACAGCGGCTAAGCTATTTTTTCCCTGTAGCCAAGACATCGACTCTTTTAGGGTGGTGGCAAAGACCAGCCATAGCGCCCACATCCAAACCGGTGAAATTGCCGCAAATGGAAAATCGGATTCGAACTGAATCCAGCCCAGTTGAACCAAAATCGTGTCAGCAATTAGGCCATAAATGAATACTTTGAGCAGTAGCTCGTGTTCACTCCGGGCATTTCGATGTAACCACAGATAAACCCCGATACAAAGGAGTGCGATCGCGAGTGCTAAACCCAATTGATGGTGAGCAGCACCCAAGATGCAAGCAAACCAACCAAGCTGGAACAAAACAAAGTTCCAGATCTTGCGCCAAGTACCCCGAGTAATTGCTAGATTCACAATCTTCAATCTAGCGCTTATAGAAAGCTAAGGTGACCTCACCCAAATAAATCCCGAACTTACTCATTTCAGCTTTATTGAGCATCACCTTATCGTCCATCAAATACATCCAATCATTAAATTGCACGTGATAGGTTTTACCGTCCACTGGCAGGGCCAAGGTATAGCGCCAATTGAGCGCATTGCCCGCTAACTCGCCCACCGCCTCGCCAATCACATCACTGGCTGTTCCACTGTAACGGCCAGGGGCCACCTCAGTAAGCGTCCAAATACGCTTTTGCTTAGTACCATCGGAGTAAACAAAATCTTCATCCAAAACACCAACCTTTTTGCCATCCTTGACTTCCCATTTGGCTTTAATGAGGACTTTAAAGCGTTTAACAACCTCGCCACTGCGATTGGTAAAGATTCCGTAGGCATCAATCTCGCCATCAAAGTAGCTTGCCAAATCCAACTTGGGGACCTCTTTGCTATACATCTGCACACTTGGGCTTGAACAAGAAACCAAACCAAGAGTTAGAACAGAAATCAAAGAAATGGTTAGTAGACGCTTGAGTCTAGTGAACATAATGAGCACCAAGTGAAGAATTAAGGATTCGGGCAGTTTGCAGCAATTAAAGCAGGAGGGCAACGAGTCGCAATCAGTGCGGAACGTAACTTCGGTACGCTGGTGCGCTCATCAAGCCAGATTCCAAAAAAGGCTTTGGCAAATGCATCGCCAGGAATATCACCAATTGGTTTGCCATTGTGCAGGAATAAAGTACCACGATCGGGAAGATGAATGCCAACTAAGGTGTCACCCGAGGCAATATCTGGAAAGAGTTTCTCGAGGCTTTGCAACCAAATCGTGCGCTGCTTTTCAGAAACACCTAAGCGGGTCATTTCATCGATCGTGCGCTTGGCTAAATCAGCACCTTTAAAGGATCGAATGTAATGAATTTCCAAGGCAAAGCCATTTTGGCCTTTGGGATCAGCCACATAGTAGCGGGCGTCGTAGACGTCAAAACCCCAAAATGTGAGTCGGCCCTGACCCTGGAGGCTAGCGCTCTCAATGTAGCGATAAACCGGGGATTTGGTACTGGACGCATTCGCAAATACCCAGCTTGGCCCCAAAAGGGCAAGCGCAAGACAAAGGGTTGGATAAAGAGACCATTTCATGCCACCAAGCATAGAGGAGTTTTATGACCCTTGCACAAACCCCATTTTTCACAAGGAGGAATAAAAAAACCCGCTCCAAAGAGCGGGTTTCAGACTACATCAAACTTGATTAGTTGGCTTGTGTATTTAACGTATCGCCACGCAGCGTTGGGTAACGCACGTGATCGACTAACTCCTGAATATCTTTGCGTGGAGCTGGGGTTACCAAGCTCACCAAGATAATCACTGCAAAGCCAACCGGTACACCAAAGAGGCCGGCAGAGATTGGCTGAATACCCCACCAGAGTTCAACTGGGGAAGTAACGCCAAAAATTCCGCGCATCCATGGTTGTGTGGTTGCCATGTAGTAGAAGGTAATTGCAAGACCAGCCACCATACCAATACAAGCACCTGCTTTAGTTGCACGCTTCCAGAAAATACCCAAGGTAAGTGCTGGGAAGAATGAGGCTGCAGCAAAGGAGAACGCCGCACCTACTAAGAACAGAATGTCTGCTGGTTTTTGGGCAGCCACATAGGCAGCCGCTAAGGCCACGACCAACAACAAGGCTTTCGAAATCGCTACGCGCCGTGAAGCAGGTGCGTTTGGATCGATCATCTTGTAGTACAAATCATGGGACAAAGCGTTTGCAATGGTCAACAGCAAGCCGTCAGCAGTTGAGAGCGCAGCAGCTAAACCACCCGCTGCCACCATTCCGGAAATCACGTATGGTAAGCCCGCAATTTCTGGGGTCGCCAACACGATGATGTCACCACCAATGGTCATCTCAGCCAATTGGAAGATACCGTCCTTATTGATATCAGCAACGGAGAGCAAGGATGGGTCAACTTTCGACCACGCTGCAATCCAGGCTGGTAGCTTATCAAACGGCGTTCCCACCAAGACCGTGAAGACCTCGTATTTCACCAAGACTGCCAAGGCAGGTGCAGTGAAGTAGAGCAAGAAAATGAAGAACAGCGACCAGGTCACAGACTCACGCGCCGCTTTCACCGATGGTGTGGTGTAAAAGCGCATCAGGATGTGTGGCAATGCCGCAGTACCTAACATCAAACAGAAGATCAACGCTAAGAAATTACGACGCGATGTATCAAATGCGGTGCGAGCCTTCTCATCACCATTCGGATCGCCAGCAAACTGCTGTGCATGCCGTGGCATGTTCGCTAATGGGTTCGAACGATTATTCGCGCTGGTGCGTTGCGCTGTCCAAGCCTTCTTTGCAGCTTCCGCATCTTTTGGAACGGCAGCTAACGCTTTTTCAGCAGCAGCAATTTCTTCGGCAGGCGCATTCGCTGCTTTCAGATCAGCCACTTTCTTCTCCGCAGCAGCCTTGTCGGCAGCTAAGGCAGCAGGCACATCCTTTAATTTCTCAGCAAGTGCATCAGCACGTGCTTTGAAAATTGCACGGACTTCCAGCTCTTTCGGATCCTTGATGAGCTCAGCTTCTTTAGCGGTCACTTTTTCCAATTGCTGACCATAGATCAGTTGTGGAATTGGGAAGCTAGTTTGCTTCATGGATAACCAGAGCACTGGAATCATGTAAGCAATGATCAAGATGATGTACTGTGCAACCTGTGTCCAGGTCACGGCACGCATACCACCCAAGAACGAGCAAACCAAAATACCAGCCAAGCCTAAGAAAATACCAATCTCAAATGGTACGCCAGCCAAACGGGTGGTAATCAAACCAACACCGTAAATCTGCGCAACCACGTATACGAACGAGACCAGAATCGCTGCCAAAATACCAATGAAGCGAGGTAAGTTACCGTCATAACGAGCGCCCAAAAAGTCAGGGATCGTAAATTGACCGAACTTACGCAGGTATGGTGCCAAGAACAATGCCACTAAGCAGTAGCCACCAGTCCAACCCATAATGAAGGCTAAGCCGCCGTAACCAGTGAGGTACAAAGTACCTGCCATACCGATAAACGACGCTGCCGACATCCAGTCCGAGCCTGTTGCCATACCGTTGTAAACCGCGGGCACTCGTCGACCAGCTACATAGTATTCTGCAGCATCATTTGTTCGACTCATTACGCCGATACCGGCATAAAGCAACACGGTTGCGCCAAGGAAAACGTAACCAATGGTGGCGCGAGCCATTCCCATTGCTTCAGCAATTCCAAGAATAACTACAAATGCAAGGAAGCCGAGGGTATAAAAACCATAGACTTTGTTTAGCTTCTTTTTAAAGTCGGCATTACTGCCGCCGCCGCCAAAAACACTACCATCACCAGGTGTCATTCCAGCCATGATTAATCTTCCTCCACTTCAGCACAGTCATATTCTTTATCAAGATTATTCATGTAGTGTGCGTAGTAAGCAATGATCAGCACATAAATTACCAATGCTCCTTGGGCTCCAACCCAAAAACTAAAGGGCCAACCAAAGAAATTGAAATTTAAGTCCCGCGCGTTATAGCCAACAACAAAGGTCACAATAAACCAAATCGCCAACAGCAGAGCTGATATGCGTAGGTTCTTTGACCAATATTGTTTATGCGATTCTGTTAATTGCATAACAGTTTCTCCTTAGGTTATTAAAAACATCTACATCAAACTTCGTACTTCTACTTCATTGTGCTAAGCAGTTAGACCAGTCTCCCGCTCCAACTGCTTAGCAAATTTCGGCTCAAATTCTTTTAAATGCCTGATGATTTTTACTGCTTCTTCGGGTTCTTGGCGATCCACATAAACCCTTGCTAATTGGTACCAACCATAGGGACTCATGGGCTGAAGCTGAGTATTTTTCTTCAAAGCCTTGATGGCTTCATCAAAACGACGCTGCTGAATTAGGGTTAGCCCTAATCCGTACCAGGCTAGATCCATCTTCTCGTCTAGCTTGAGCGCTTTACGAAAACTGAACTCGGCATCCTCCACTTGACCCAATTCTTCTTGTAAGTAAGCAAGGTTGTACCAAGAGTAGGCTGGGGCATCTGAGCGCTGTACAACCCTTTTATAAAAAGCGATTGCGCCCTCTTTATCCCCTGCTTGAGTTTTTAAATAAGCAAGGCTCGAGAGTACATAGGGATCATTTGGGTATTCACGCAGCATTTCTTCAAACACCATCATTGCTTGCTGCTGCAAGCCAAATAGGATGAATGCAGAGGCTCGCCACTTAAAGAGATACCAGCGTAAATTGTGGCTTACTGACATAGCTCAACCCCAATCGTGACGCAATGCTCAATTTTGGCCAGGGTCACAGCAATGTATAAGACCGCGACAATACAGAAGGCAACAAACGGAATTTGATGGTCCGCAATTTGCTTTGGCGAGATAAAACGCGCCACACTTGTCCATGGCTTATTCACGATTTGGAATAGCTGATAAAAGAGATTGGTTTCCCGCTTTACTCCAGTTAAAACATACAACAACCCTTGGCCAATGAGAGCTAGGCCGCCAATATATAAAAGTAATTGAGCGATGTTCAGAAATAAAAGCACGGAAAGCCTTATAGAGCTTAGTGAAAAAACCAATGGGGATTATGGTTGGGGTGCAAAAACACCCAAATCGGTGCTTACCCTAGGTCGTGATAAATAAATCCCTTGGGATCTAGTACTTACCCTAGGTATGTCAATCTAAGCTTACGTTCTAGGAATCCAAGCCCCGTGCTTGGCCAGGGTTTTAAGCGCTTTAAGGCTATTCGCCTCGCGTGTAATTGAGCTCCATAGGCAAAGCAGTAACTCACAGGTTGCCAAAGTATCGGCCGCTGCTTGATGGCGAACTGCGCACTCAATTCCAAAGTGTGACAGCCAATCGTCTAAAGCACGTGCCTTTGGCTTTAATCCTGATAAAGCAGCTAAAGGCTCAATATCAATCCAATCATTACTCAATGGTGGTAAGTGAAGTTGCTGATATGCACGATTAATCATGGCGTGATCAAAAGGCGCATGAAATGCCAACAAGGGAGAATCACCAACCCAGTGACGAAACTCCTCTAACACCTCAACGGCTGGTCTACCTTGCTTTTGAGCCCCTGCGCCAATGTGATGCACCAATATATTGTCCTTATCGGATGCAAACTCTTGGCGGAGAACGGCTTCGTAACTATCTCCCAAAATAATCGCGGGCCGAGTAAAGCCTGGCCCCACCTCGACAGCAATCGCCGCAATCGCTAATAGTCGATCGCGATGGGGATCAAGGCCAGTTGTTTCAACGTCGAGTACAACCCAGCGATTGGGTTCAGGCACTGGTGATGAAAAACCAAAACGCGCCAATAAACTAGCGAACATAATCAAGCTCTAAACGCTGTTGCAGATTGCGCACTTCAGATAATGACTCCCGCAGAATAGTCTTATCAACCGAATTTAATTGCTCCACATCCACTGCATTGGGATTGCCGCCGATCGCATGACCATCAATTTGCGCAGCTAAGCGTAAGGTTTGTAAATACTCAAAGGCTGCAATCCATGCAATGCTCTCTGATTCATTGAGCTTTAATGCACGGCCAATTGCAGCGAGTCGCTCACGTGTATTGACGGCACTAATACCATGAGCTAATGAATAAATCCGTGCGCAGTCAACCATAATCGCTGTGCCCTGTAACTTAATATCGATGGTTTTCTTCCCATCAAGCTCTTTGGTTTCTAGGCTACCAAACCAATTAAATGGCACTTTCCACTGTAAGGAATTTTCAACCAATAATTTAATAAATCGTGGGGTAGCCTCTGCGTGCTTCACAACATAATTGCGTAATGGCTCAAGCAAAGACTCATTACCAGCAAGCGCTCTAAAGTCAAAGAAGATGCTGGCATTAAGAAGATCCTCTGGATTACCTTGTTCAATCCAACGTGCAAAGCGTTGCAACCACTCCTGTTGGCTAATGCAAAGCTCAGGGTTGCTCGCCATGATATTGCCCTTACATAAAGGGTAACCACACGCGTCAAGAGCATGATTAACGTCTTTGGCAAAGGCAAGATAGCGCGCTTTGTGGGAAATCTCAGAATCCATCAAAATAAGTGCGTTATCTTGATCAGTCGCAATCGTTTGTTCGCTACGACCCTCCGAACCAAGCGAGATCCATGCAAATCGGTCCATACTCAAATCATGTTGCTTGGCAAAGATAGCAATCAGTTGAGCTGTTAATACATCATTGAGATGACTAATTAGGGCGGTTAACTGGCGCGCTTGCACACCCTGACCTAAAAGATTGCGCGCAAATTTACGTATATTACTAGCGCATTCTTTTAAGCTATCCACATCTTCGGCCGACCGGATTGAACTGCTGATATTGTTAAGTGATAAACGCTGCAAAGAAAATAAATCACGCTCCGAAATAATGCCAACCAGTTCCTTGCCGCGCAACACTGGTAAGTGACGAATGTGATAACGCGACATCGTTAGGCCAGCGGTCTCAGCAGTATCGTCAATGGATACAGTTTTAACATCACGCGACATGACTTGAGATATCGGTATTTCGAGGGAAACTTGGGCAAGCGTTACCCGACTCAAGATATCGTAGCGGGTCAAGATGCCGACAATAGTTCCGCCCTCATCCACCACCAAAACAGAGCCCACTTTTTTATCATGAATTAATTGCAATGCAACCTTCAATGGGGTGTCAGGGCGAACTGAAATCGGCTTTTTGAGCGCCAGATCGCGCATTGGACTTTCAAGAGACTGCTCAGTTAAGGCTTGAGAAGCAAAACTATTACGCAAAGCCGTTCTAGATTCCTCAAGTAGCTTCAAGATACGGTTATTTAAAAAGTCACTGAAGGGCTTGGATCGCTTAGCGAGCTCATGCATACGCTCTATCGGTAAGGCTAAGCAAAAACAGTCATCGATTGCCACGTACTTCACTGTGCTTGGAAGCCCTCCATAACATGCGCTAACTGCCAACAGATCGCCCGGGTCCAGCTCAAATCCAGTCTCTTCAAAGCCAGGAATCAAACGGCGACCCGATACCCTCCCTTGTCGAATCAGATAAAGCATCTTTGGTACACCGTCTGCTGGAGAAAGAATAATTTCTTCGGGAGCAAAGTACGATTCAACAGAATGGCGCAAGAAGAAATCGACGTCCTGCTCTGCCATTTTTGAAAAAGGTAGTACGCGCATTAACTGCTGACGTAGGTTTTGTACAAGGCTGTACGATATGGGAGTCACTTTTTGTAGATCTGTGGATTCCATTGAGTGAATACCTCGCTTACGTTATGTATCGGTACCATTTCATTATGAACACGATGTACTCTTGAATCAATACAATAAGATTATTCGCTTATTTACCTTGATTTCTAGTCAACTACTCCGCCCATGAAATACCAACTAATTGCGTTTGATGCCTATGGAACCCTGCTGGATGTGTTTGCGGTTACGGCGAGTGCTGAGCAATTGTTTCCGGGGCATGGAAAATCCTTATCGCAGCTCTGGCGGGATAAACAGCTCGAATACACACGCCTGATCTCCCTAGCAGATCCAAATGCAGAGGGTAGTCAACACTATCAGTCGTTTTGGGATATCACCATTGCAGCATTGCGTTTTAGTTGTAAGCAACTCAAGCTCAATCTTACGAGGGAAAATGAGGCTCAGTTACTTCAGCAATACGCCCATTTAGATCCATTTACAGAATCTAAGCAGGTGCTTGGGGAAGTAAAAAGAATGGGTTTAAAAACCTGTGTACTATCAAACGGCAACACCGAAATGCTATCGACAGCCCTTGGCCATAGTCAGCTCAAGGAATATTTTGATGCAGTGATCTCAGTTGACGAAGCACGGCAGTTCAAAATTACACCTGCCAGTTATCAATTGGTTCTCAAGCACTTCTCCGTGGCAAAAGATCAGGTGTTATTTATATCCTGTAATGCCTGGGACATTATTGGTGCCAACTGGTTTGGATTTGATACCTTTTGGGTCAATCGTTATTTGCTACCTTTTGAAGAAATTGGTCTTAAACCACGGTATAGCGGAGAAAACTTAAATGCCCTACTACCAAATATCAAAACTACTCCATGAGCATTGCAATAAATTCGTAGATTAAATAGCCAGCACCGATCGCCAGTATTGTGTAGACAAAGGTGTGCACAAAAGTATTTCCTAGAGCCCCTAAACGCTCCTGCAAAAAGATTAAAAAGGTGTAATCTGGATTCGGGTCATTACGCCATCGATAGAAACTCACCACGAGTTGGTAAAGATTAAAGACCACCCACAAACCAAAAGTGATTTGGATAAAAGTAAATATGTATTGCATGGCTGCATTCTAGAGCTTTTTCATCATTAGCCAATATCATTACAATGCCAGCAATACATTAAAGGCAAATCTTGGACTTTTCTTACCTCATCGATTTATTTCTCAATCTTGATAAGAACTTGGCACTCATTGCCAATCAATGGGGCACCTGGATCTATGTTCTGCTCTTTACGATCATCTTTGTTGAAACTGGGCTTGTCATCATGCCCTTTCTGCCCGGCGACTCCTTGCTCTTTGTCGCGGGCGCACTCACTGCAGCGGGTGATCTAAGTCTTCCGGTACTCATGGTCTTACTGACCAGTGCGGCCATTTTGGGTGATGCCGTGAACTACTCAGTTGGGCGTTTTGTGGGCAATAAAGTCTTCTCTTGGGAAAACTCACGCTGGTTTAATAAGAAAGCCTTTGATCAAGCACATGCCTTTTATGAAAAATACGGCCCCATCACCATTGTGATTGGTCGATTTTTGCCATTTGTCAGAACGTTTGCCCCCTTTGTAGCCGGCGTGGCCCAGATGCGCTACCCCGTATTTGTTTTCTATAACATTATTGGCGGCATCATCTGGGTCTGCAGCCTAACAGGCCTTGGTTTTTTGATCGGCGAGCATCCGTGGGTGAAGAGTAATTTCTCAATCGTTGCACTCGCAATGATCATTATTCCTGGCTTACCTGCGCTTTGGATTTTTCTGAAAGAACTTTGGAAGAAATTTAAATCCAAGTAAATTCATTTACTTAGGAATGCATCTCATGTTTTGCTTGGGTGTCAAGCAAAATTGACAGGAGATGTCGGTATACTGACCATCCAAAAATCAGCAGGAGAAAATATGTTTATTTTCCTAATGCGGCTATGGAAACGGTTCAAGCATTATCTTCGCGTTCAAAGTGAACGTTTGTTTCCAGCAAAACTAATCCAGCCTGATCGCAAGAAAGAGTCGAGTAAACCTCAAGCAATCTCATTGAGTGTCATCATTCCAGCGCTCAATGAAGAGAGGCAAATATCCTCGGTGATTGCCTTTGCGCTTAAAGATAAGTTGACCAAAGAAGTCATTGTGGTTGACGATAGTTCGATTGATCGAACTGCTGAACTAGCCAAGCAGTCAGGAGCCCGAGTAATACGGAGTTCCATGCTAGGCAAAGGGGCGTCCATGCATGATGGCCTAATGGTTGCCCAGCATGAGTACATTCTTTATTTGGATGGTGACTTAAAAGACCTCAATGAGAACCTAGTCGCAGCCATGCTTGAGCCATTGCAAAAAGATCGGGCCGATTTTGTGAAAGCCAAATTTGGCCGAGGTGGGGGTCGGGTAACAGAACTAACGGCAAAACCCATGTTGAAAGTTTTCTTTCCGGAACTTGCCCACATTAACCAACCCCTCGGTGGAATCATTGCTGCCAAGGCAAGTCTCCTCAAAAACCTGCACTTTGAAAATGGCTACGGGGTTGATATTGGACTTTTATTGGGCGCATTCCAGAAAGGTGCGCGTATCGCAGAAGTGGATATTGGCTCCCTAGAGCATGAGAGTCAGCCACTCCATGATCTAACGTATATGGCCAATGAAGTGGCCAGAGTCATTCATTTCTATTCGAAAGAGGCTGGGCGTCTGCACGTTGAGCAAATTAGTGAAATGTATGAAATGCAACGCCAAGCATCAGCTTCCTTTGATTTCATCATCTCGCGCCAAAAAAATCGTGACAAAGTCCTACTGCTGGATATGGATGGCACGATTACACCCAACCGATTTGTTGTCGATTTAGCCAAATTTACCAATACCCACGAAACCTTAAACGCTTTATTAGACAACCCCCAAGATGATTCGGGTACCCGTAGTCAAAAAATAGCGGAGATTTTTAAGTTCACCCATCGCAATCAATTTGAAAAAGTGGCAATGGGATTACCGATTCGTCTAGGGGTCATTGAGTTAGTCAATGAGATGAAACGCCGGGGCTTCATGGTTGGGATTGTTTCTGATAGCTACTTTATTGCCGCTGAAATTATGAGGCGTCGGATCTTTGCAGATTTTGCGATTGCACATGTCCTCCACTTCCAAAATGATATCTGCACGGGCCAACTTCGCATTAATTCTGATTTTCTGCCCGACGGGTCTAGCGATCGATCGCTGGCGTGCAAAAGCCATGTCGCAAATCGCTTTCTGACCAAGAAATCAAGGCCTAGCTTTAAAGAGGTTTGGGCCATTGGGGATAATCTCAATGATCTCCATATGCTAAAGCTGGTAGATAAAGCATTTGTGATTGATCCCAAATCACCCCAACTGACGCAGATCAAAGGCATTACAAGCATTGATTCCTTTCAGGAATTGCTTGCCATCACACCATAAAGCATGTCTAGTCTTGGGCAGTCATGTGATTGGGTTCACAATACTGTCTTTTACAGAACATTAGAAATTTTTAGATCGCATGATTAAACCAATTGTTATTATCGGAAGCGGCCTCGCAGCCTATACCCTGATTCGTGAATACCGCAAGCTCAATTCAGAGCATCCCATTACCGTAATTACCCAAGAGTCGGGTGATTTTTATTCCAAGCCAATGCTATCGACTGCGATTGCTGGTCAAAAATCTGCCGAGCAACTTGTCACCAGCTCGGGAGCCAAAATGGCTGAGCAATTCAATCTCACTTTGCATGCCCATGCAACTGTTAAGAGGATTGAGCCGAAGCATCAAATGATTTCTGTAGTCCTTAGCGATGATCAATCAATTGATATTGGATATAGCCAATTAGTCTTAGCGCTTGGTGCTGATCAAATCCGCATTTCGATCGATGGGGACGCTAGCGATGCGATTCAATCGGTCAATGATTTGCACGATTACGCCAACTTCCGCACACAACTCGATGGCAAGAAAAAAGTGGTGATTCTTGGCGCGGGTTTGATTGGTTGTGAATTTGCAAACGATTTGGCACTCGGTGGTTATCAGGTTGAAGTAATTGATCTTGTAGACCAGGTCTTGAGTCGCCTATTGCCAAAACCCATTGCGCAAGCACTTGAGCAGCAGCTATCCAGTCTTGGTGTCCTTTGGCATTTAGGAACCAGTATTCAATCGATTTCTCACGATGGCGATCATCTACAAATTTCATTAAGAAATGGTCAATCAATCAGTGCCGATCTGGTGCTATCAGCACTGGGGCTAGCCCCCAGGGTTCAATTGGCCAAAGAAGCGGGCATCACCATTAATCGCGGGATTGTTGTAAATCGTCAGTTAGAAACCAGCGTCCAGAACATCTATAGCCTGGGTGATTGTGCAGAGGTTGAGGGTCAGGTTCTTCCGTACGTAATGCCAATCATGCAAGCTGCTCGCACCTTGGCCATGGTTTTGGCTGGACAAAACGCATCTTTAGTCTATCCAGCGATGCCGGTAATGATTAAAACGCCCTCATTGCCCTTGATTGTTTCGCCTCCACCGATAGGAAGCTCTGGCTCATGGTCAATCAAGCATTTAGACGGCGGGATTGAGGGGCTCTTTCATAACGATCAATCTGAACTCATCGGCTTTGCCCTAGCGGGATCAGCAACGAGTCAGCGCGCCGCTCTCACTAAACTCCTCCCCCCAATTTTAGGAACTTCTTAAGGGCGCCAGAATAAGGTCAGCTTTTGTGGATCGCCTTCTTTGAGGACCACATTGCGCTTAAGTAATTTGCCCTGATAACTTGCCTCAACAGTGTATTGTCCTGGCGGGGCATTGAGAAGCATTAAGGGTCCATCGCATACGGTCTCTAGGATGGATTGTTGTTTGGCGTTCTGCACACGAATATCAATACCCGCAATCCAAACGCCACGGCCACTTCCATCAATCTCCGACATCTCAATAAGTAGTGACCACTTTTTAGCAGCCGCAAACATGGCACTAGACTCATCACTGCCAATGCCGCCAGTAATAAAGGTTGTATCCCCTTGCGTCTTACTGGGCGGTAATTGAGCAAGGCTTGCACCGGATAAGAATCCGGTACAAACCATCAGACACTGAATCACAAAATGACGCATGGATGATTTCCTAACTAGGTCTCAATTATTTCATCGCAGAGCCAGGTAACGGCTTTAAGGGCGACTCCATTGCAAACACTACGATACGCCGCGTCATATCCTGAAAGGCGCCAACGGAGCTTGAACCCAGACGGAAGGGCTCACCCTGCACAGCGACCATACCGCCCGCAATAAATTCTTTGGTTTGGCTGTCGGTCACGCGATTTTCAACGACCAAAGCAGGCGTTTTTGAATTGTTGCCCGTTGCAAATGCAGCCGCATTCGCAGCCAATCCAATCGGAGTAAAGTTCCAAGGCTTAAGACCATCAGCCGATAACTCAGCACCAGTGATACCAACAGCTACCCTTGCTACGCCAGGGCCAGGCTTATCGACCAACTTAATATCAGAGCGTCTTTGAACAGCTTGGCGCATCGCCTCTTCTAAAATTTTCTTGGTCTGCGCAATCACCTCAGGGGTAATTTCTTTGGTGTACTCGGTCTGATTTAAGTAAACAGGATCAATCATGACCGCGGTATAACTCGATGCTTGAATGCCTGGCTTGATATAGCGCCAAGCCCGTATATCTTTAGGCGTATTACCTACCACCTGCAGCACGTTGTAATTTGGCAGAAATCCAGACTCGGGCATACGCTCGGTCATGACCTTAGGACCGCCACCACAGGCCGTTAAACCCAAAACGACTGCACTCACACCAATAGCCAATTTAATCTTCATATTCTTTCCTAGGAGGTTAATTACGAACGAAGTGAATTCAAGCATTTGCATTTGATGCTTGACGATAAAGCGATCAGGAAATAACTAATGATCCCGATGGTAAATACAGTTGCATCTTGCGAATCAAAGAACATTAACAATCCAATGATGGTGATTCCGACAGCAAGGCAACTGAGTATGGTTTTTAAGAACATGGCTCCTCCAATATTTGACAAATAAGTATAAGAGTGATTTAGGAATTCGAATAGTACCCACGAATAAAGAGAGATCGTTCAAGGAGAGCGGTCTAATCGGACGGTTCTCGGAGGGAAAGACGCCTTTGGGCAAGCAAAACCAACTGATTTTTTGATCTAGCGCAAATTATCAGATCTACCTCTTGCTAGACTAAGATCAACTCGAGGTAAAAATGCGACTTATATTATTTTGTGAACAAACCGGTGCCCGCTTAGACCCCAAGCAATCGGCCGCCGTTTGCGCTGCCGAGCATGGCTGTGACTCTCATCAAAACTGCCCGTTGATACCCAAACCATCAGAGCCAAATCAACAGGTAAGTACTCTAGCCCCGGTCGAAATTTCCTCATAAGATAAAACTGTTTACACTCTTCCCAAAAGGAGTGGCCTGCAATGCGAATGGTTTTGTATCTATTGATTGCGTTAATACCCATCGGCATGGTGTATTCACGCTTTTTGGATCGATCAAAATTACGAGATTTTTTTATTGCCATCTCGTATCTGAGCATGATGGCATGGGCATTTTTCTTTGCCCTACTCTTAGAGATGCTCTTTCGGATTCCCCTCAAGTACTCCGTCGCTGTTTTAGCTGTTGTGATGGCATATGCCCACTTTCGGGCCATTGCCTATCTGCACAAAAAGCGTCAAGGGAACTAATTAGGCCTGATCGTTTTTGCTTTCAAGCTTGACTTGCATGGCCTCGTCTTGGGGTTCACCAAGATTTAATGGCATATGAACCATTTTTTCACCATCCCATTTTTGGCCACACCAGCACTCACCAGCGTCATTGATGATGCAAACACCGGATCCACAACAACGGCTATCCGACTTTTTCATATCTTCACCTCGTTGATTTAGTCTTCCACCACTTCCCAGGTACTGTCGCCTAACTTACGAACCACCTGGCAAAAAGACCAGCCTGCTGGAATACCGCAACTCCATTCACTGGGAGCGTTTTGAACCAAACGATAAGAGCCGACGCTCTCATCTTGATACAAATAATATTTTTTGCCATAGACTGGGCTGAAACTAAACTTGGCCGCATGAACCATTTCGGTTGCATCTAAGCGCGCTTGCAGCGCTTTCGCTTGACGCATCAATACTGCGGCCTGCTCCATGATGCGCTCATATTCTTGATTGGCATGCGCCCTAGCAATATTGATCGCTTTATCTTTTTCCTCGCGAATCGGAACCGGCGCAAATTTCGGTGCGCCTACCTCCATGGGGTACTCAATGGCGTTGTGACGGGCTGGATCGGTATCTTCAATGCGCATGATCATTGAATTCTAGTGGTTTATCACCAAAATCACAGGGCCCAACCTAGGGTTTTTAATTACTGATAAATCTGTATAGTGAAATTGACAGCCTTGCTCTTAAATGAAGGCTGATTTATTTCCTTTGAATTTAAGCCCCGCAAGGGGCTTCTTTTTTAGATTACTTCTCGACAAAAGCCCGCTCGAAGACGTAGTCGCCCAGCTCTCCGGAGGATGGAGAGACCTTAAAGCCCCGTTGATCCAATAACTCACTGGTTTCTTTCAGCATTGCAGGGCTGCCACAGATCATGGCGCGATCCACTGCAGGATCGAGCGGTGGCAATCCAATATCAGTAAACAGTTTTCCGGATTCAATTGCGGTAGTTAAGCGGCCAGTATGGGAATAGGCTTCACGAGTTACTGTGGGGTAATAAATGAGTTGATTACGTACCAACTCTCCCAAAAACTCATCATTGGGCAATTCGTTTGTAAGGTAGTCCTGATAGGCAAGCTCACTCACTACGCGCACACCATGAACTAAAACGATTTTCTCAAACCGCTCATAGGTATCTGGGTCGCGAATAATACTCAGAAATGGAGCTAAGCCGGTTCCAGTGCTAAATAGATATAAATGCTTTCCTGGATTCAGATCATCAATCACCAAGGTGCCAACGGATTTCTCGCTCACAAGAATGGAATCGCCCACCTGAATATGCTGAAGCCGCGAGGTTAATGGACCATTGGGTACTTTGATACTAAAGAACTCCAAATGCTCCTCATAGTTCGGACTCACTACACTATAGGCACGAGCTAATGGCTTACCATCCACCTCAAGGCCGATCATTAAAAAATGGCCGTTACGAAAACGTAGCCCACGATTGCGGGTCGTTGTAAAGCTAAATAAACTTTCGTTCCAGTGTTTGACAGAGAGCACGCGCTCTGTTTGATAGGTGGCCATAACTATTCGGGGGTTCGCATATAAGAATCAATCCCTCCATTGTAATGAATGGACTTATAGCGCCGGATAATCGGTGTAACCCTTTTCATTGCCGCCATAAAAGGTGGCGCGCTGATAGGGGTTTAATGGGGCTTTTAACTCAAAGCGTTTTGGCAAATCGGGATTAGCAATAAACAGTCTGCCAAATGCAATCGCATCGGCCTCGCCATCAGCAATCGCTTTCTCAGCACTGGCTTGGTCAAAACCACCAGCCAATACCACCTTCCCAGTAAATAAAGAACGAAACAGTTGGCCTGTTCGTGGCGCATCAGCCACCAATTGATCACTGCCGCCCGCTGTGGTTGCGCGTGGCTCAATCAAATGCAGATAAGAAAGATTGAATCGATTGAGTGCGTTGATCAAATGGGCAAATAAAGCTTTCGGATCGGAATCGGCAATGTCGTTGAATGTGCCATAAGGCGATAAACGGATTCCGACGCGACCACTACCCCATACCGGAATAATCGCCTCTAGTATTTCCAAGACTAATTTGCACCGATTGGCAATCGATCCGCCATATGCATCCGTGCGCTGATTCGTGCGATCTTGTAAAAACTGGTCTAACAAGTAACCATTCGCTGCGTGCAACTCGACGCCATCAAACCCAGCGGCTTTAGCCTGATGGGCAGCATGCACATAATCAGCCTTCAACTGCCCAATCTCTTCAAGGGTTAATGCTCTTGGAGTTTCGTACTCGGCCAAGGACCAAGATGCGGTATATACCTTGCCTGCGGGTTGAATGGCTGAGGGAGCAACTGGCAAGCCTTCATCTGGATGAAGTGAGGAGTGAGAAATGCGCCCAACATGCCATAACTGCAAAACGATTTTGCCACCCCGCGCATGCACTGCATCAGTCACTGTCCGCCACGCAGCCACTTGAGAGTCGCTGTAAATACCGGGGGTTGCTGGATAGCCTTTACCCAATGGTGAGATCTGTGTTGCTTCACTAATAATGAGACCAGCGGAAGCACGCTGTGCATAGTACTCTGCTGCCAATGGTCCTGGGACGCCATCATCACCCGCACGCATCCGGGTTAGTGGTGCCATCAAGATTCGGTTTTCAAGAGAGAGTAAGCCAAGCGTAACGGGAGTGAATAAATTCATTACCAACCTTTGTTAAGTTCCATGTAAAGTGTGGATTTTATAGGCTATCCATATAAATTTCTGATGACATCAACAGCAAAATTTCAGGCAGGCGACCAATTAATTCATCTCAAGTCAGGTGGACACTATCGCGTAATTGGCTTAGGGAAGATAGAGGCTAATTTAGAAGATGTATACATCTATGAAGCGCTTCGTAACCAGACCTTGTGGGTTCGACCCAAAGCCGAGATGGAAGATGGCCGCTTTGTAAAGCAACTTGGATAACGATTCGATGTTTTTAGAAGAGCATGATTTAAAAACGTCCACCAAGATCGATGCCTTAGAAGCAAGGTATCGAGAGATTGAAGCATTTACGAGTCTGCTATTTACTGATATGGATGAGGTTGAACGAACTCGTCATGAAGCTATCAAGCAACGCTTTGAAGAACTTAAAGTGACTCTTTTTAAAAACTCAGACCACATCTTGAGCCAAGCCAAACATCCCGATTCAGGGTCTGCCCAAAAGGCATTACGCGAGGCGCAACTCAATATGATGTTCGATTGGGAACAATTTGGGCTTACAGAGGATATGTTTTTCAAGTTGTATCAATGCCACCGCAATCAATTGATTGGCAATGCTGATCTGAAAATGCGAGCTGCTTTAATCGAACAAATCTTAGCGATTGAGACCAACCTCACTTTGCTCTTCAAAATTCGGCAACTGACTTCATGATTCCAAAATTCCTACTAGTTCTTTTTTGTTCATTCTTTGCAGGGCTTGTTCACGCTCAAGCAAGCTTTGTCGTCGTGGCAGCCAATATGAAAGAGGCATTTATTGAGATCCAGAATCAGTTCCAGAAGGAAAACAAGGGGGAATTAAAGGTCATCTATGGCTCCTCCGGAAACTTTGCCTCACAAATCATGAACGGCGCCCCGTTTCACTTATTTATCTCTGCAGACGAGCAATATCCTCTTGAGCTTTTTAAAAAGGGGAAAACGGTCAATGAGGGCACTGTTTATGCGATTGGAAAATTAGCGCTGATTGCTAATAAAGGCAAAGGAATTACTCTGGATGACTCTAAAGACAAAATTGCAGATGTCATTAGGAAAGCCAACAAGATTGCTCTAGCAAAGCCCGAACTTGCCCCTTATGGACGTGCCAGTGTTGAGTATTTAAAAGCTAGTAATTTATGGGGGTTGGCAAACTCGAAGATTGTGTATGCCGACAATGTTGCCATGGCAGCGATGTTTGTAACGACTGGCTCTGCTGATATTGGCTTTACCGCCCTCTCCATTGCGAAATCTCCCTCAGTTGCTAAACAGATCTCCTCTACTGAACTAACCGAAGGCTATCAGTCCATTAAACAACGGATGGTGCTCATTAAAAATCCCACCCCTGATGCAATACGGCTCTATGAGTTTATGCAATCCCCTAAAGCCAAAGAGATATTGAAAGCCCATGGTTACCAAATTCCACCCTAATCTTTAGGGATAACTTGGTTTTCCATCATTCACAGCTGCGAATGGGTACAGGTGGTTAGAGCAACGGAATCATAAGCTCGAAGTTTCAGAAAAATCCTCAATCGTTTCAAAGACATAACAGCACCACAAAAACGGGTGCTTTACACACTGTGCTGAACACTTCACCATACAAAGCTCGGAAGCTTTATGGCTAAAGGCTGGCGGGTTAGGCGCACGGAGTCCACGAGAAAATGTGTGGTGATTGCGTGAAAAAATTTAGGTGGCTTGAGTTTGGAAGTGTCGTTTAAAACGACGCATTCACGAATTGATTGAAAGTACACTTGGTAACACGAGCGTTATAGACAGCCCCCCAAAAGACGATTGATTCAAGCTTACTTTGCCACCATAGAGCTCAACTAGCTCACTCACAATGGATAGTCCCAACCCAGAACCTGGAGTAATCTCATCAAGCTTCATTCCTCTTTTGAGAGCCAAATCAAATTTCGCAGGATTCAAACCAACCCCATCGTCCTCAATACAAATTTCCACAAAATTTTCTTTGTTTGAAATGTGGATATTGACGATTGATTTAGCCCATTTACAAGCATTGTCTAATACATTGCCAATGATTTCCTGCAAATCATGAGCTTCGCCATTAAAAATTAAATTTGGCTCACTACATTCAATCTTTATAAGTAGGCTCTTATCACTATGTAATTTATCCATCACCCGAACAACTGATTGAATAGTACTTAAAATCGGAGTTCGAGTCGTTACGATAGGATTAAGCGCCAACGTTTTTGTCTTCGCCAAACTCCTCTCGACCTGCTCTTTAGCTGATTGTGTCTGCTGTAGAACCAATTCCTTAAAGGCCTCTTTAGATAGATTGTTGTCGTTGACAGCGTTTTGAATCACAGCTAGCGGCGTTTTAATAGCATGCGCCAAATTACCAGCTTGCGCTCTTGCTCGAGCAATGATCTGTTGATTTTGCTCCAAAACAGTATTGAAGTCCTTCACCAAAATATTGAACTCGGTAGGATACTCACCCTCAATCATTGAGCTTTTGCCACTCTTTAATCGAATCATTGCTTTTTTTAATGCTTCAAGAGGCTGTAATCCAATCGTAATTTGCATGATTAATATCATGAGGAGCGCAAGCGCAAGAATGAATAAGTAACGTCTAATTTCACTTGAAAATAATGTAATTTCAGCGTCAAGCGGTGAGCGATCGACAGCTACTGTTAGCGTAAATGGAGTTGACTGAGCATCCTCCAAGGAAACGGTTTTGGAGTAAGCCAGTAATGAATGCTGACCAACGCCAGTGATTTCGTAAAAAAAAGGTTGATCAGACTGATTTTTGGAGCCGCGGATGGCGAGTGTTTGGTCCCAAAGGGAACGCGAGCGTAACACGGTCCCATCTGATGCATTGATCTGCCAATAGAGTCCAGATAGGGGCTTAGCCCATCTGGGCTCTCCCACTGGCGATACTAACTGGGGCTGCTGAGACCGCAAATCAATCGAGACAAGACTCGCTAACTGATTAAATTGATTCTTTATATTGAGTTCAAACTGCTTTGTGGCATATTGGGTAAATAACTCCGTAATGACCCGATTAGCAACAAATAATGCGATAAGAATTGCTAAGGTTGAGGTGACTGCGATCCGAAATCGCAGGGACTTAAGCATGATCGTTGAGTCGATACCCAAGGCCACGGACTGTCTCGATCAAACCTTCGGGTAGTTTTTTTCGCAAACGCGCGATAAAGACCTCAATCGTATTGGAGTCCTTGTCTTCATCATAGGCGTAAAGATGTTCACTCAGGGTTGTTTTATCAATCACTTTATTAGGGTGATGCATTAGGTAACTTAGCAAGCGCAACTCATAACTCGTTAAATTGATGGTATTGCCGTCAAGACTCACTCGATTACTAGCAAGATCTAAGGTTAATCCTTGGATACTAATTACTGAAGAAGAGTGACCGGTTGAGCGACGAATAACGCTTCGCACCCTTGCTAAAAGCTCCTCCATATGAAATGGCTTTGTGAGGTAATCATCGGCTCCGGCATCAATTCCGGCTACTTTCTCGCCCCAGTTATCCCGTGCGGTCAGAATAATGACTGGAAATGTTTTCTTAACAGCTCGCCATCCCTTTAAGACCGAAATCCCATCAAGCTTGGGAAGGCCCAAGTCCAAAATGGCCGCATCAATCGCTTCTTCTTTTCCAAAATGAAGCGCATCCTCACCATTACTGGCAGTATCCACCACATAACCTTGCTCTTGGAGCGCCAGTTTTAATTGCTCAAGTAGAGTTGGCTCATCCTCAACCACGAGTAAACGCATCAATTGGCCTTTTAGTCTTTCTTAATCTTTTGCTTTAAAACCTGACCAGTTTTAGCATCCACCTCTAACTTCACAATCGAGCCTGCCGAAGTCAATTGCTTGATTTCGTAAACCCAGCCACCCTTCTCCTGATCAAGCTCCACTTCGAGCACTTGACCGGGATGATCTTTAGAAACCTTTTGCAAGATTTCTTGTAGGGGAAGGATTTGACCGGATTGGACGGCTTTTCTGGCTCGCTCATGATCTGAATCGGCAAAACTTGTCATCGGCATCACGATGAGTGCTATTACCAGAAGAAACTGTGGGAGTTTTCGCATACGGAAATTGTAGATCGGCAAGATGAACGGAATCTGAACAACGCCTTCAGCCTGGGTCTAGGAACACTATTGAATACTGGGGTCCAAACAATAAAGGACTCAAATGAAATACTCCTTCAGCCTCATCTTGATTATTGGCATAGGCATGGTAAATGCCGCCATTGCCGGTGATACTAGCCCCACTGAACAGCTGAAATACTGGACAGATAAAGCAGGTGCGGCGGCAAACCCGATTGCTGGAAAGCTTTTTTTCACCCAAACGCATGGCAAAGAATGGTCTTGTGCCTCATGTCACGGCAATCCTCCAATCTCCACTGGTAAACATGCAAGCACGAATAAAGCTATTCCACCCTTAGCGCCTAGTAGTAATCCAGAAGCATTTACGGAAACCACAAAGATTGAAAAGTGGTTTCGACGTAACTGCAATGATGTTCTTGCTAGGGAATGCGCCCCTCAAGAAAAAGCCAATGTGCTGGCTTATTTAATTTCATTAACCAAATAAATGGATAAGTGAGATGGCTCAAAAAAAACACCGTCAGGAGATCAACATGAAAGAGTTTTTTGGACTAATTTTATTGACCTTGGTTCTCTTGGCCGCCATTGCTTTGGCTAGCAAGCATGCCAATGCCGGTAGCAAGGATATGCAGCCAGCACAACCGCTTCCTGTATATCAAACCGAATGTGGCTCGTGCCACTTAGCCTACCCTCCCGCATTCCTCCCAAAATCCTCATGGGAGCAATTGATGTCCACCCTTTCCAAACACTATGGAACGGATGCCTCAATCGATGCCAAATCCAACCATCAAATCAATCAGTGGCTAACCCAATATGGGGGCAGCTATAAACGGGTTAAAGAATCGCCACCTGAGAATCGCATTACTAAATCGGCATGGTTTGAACGCAAACACCGCAAAGTGAAACCGAGTGACTTTATGAAGCCTTCCGTGAAAAGTCCTGCCAATTGTGCCGCCTGCCATCAGCGGGCTGAGCAAGGTCTATTTGACGATGATGATGTTCGGATCCCAGACTAAGGCCATTCGATGAAGACACTCAAGCAAATCCTTCACCTAGCAGGCGCCATCACTTTTATTGGGGCATACCTTACCGCCGATAGTGAATCCTGGCGATTGATTCATGTGTATTTAGGATATGGTTTTGGGATTATCTTTTCCCTTCGACTCTTGATTGGCTTAGTTCTAAGAACATCGATGGCATTTCAAACAATTTGGATGCGTGCCAATCTTTTTAAAACGATTGTGCAGGATCTGAAGGATCTAAAACTTGAGCGTCTTTGCAAATGGCAAATTTGGTATGGCTCCGGTATGGGGATTTTGGTATTTCTAATGTACCTTTTATCCATCCCACTTGTTTTGTTCGGAATCATGACTTATGAGGAATTTGGCGGGAAATGGTTTATTAAATTCTCTGAAAATAGCCACGAATTTATTGGTGAATTTTATCTCTCGATTGTTTTAATTCATTTGGTACTTATTTTTGGAAAATACCTTTTGCTGAATTGGAAAAATCAACCTATATAGCTCGTGCTCATGTGCTAAAAATTTTTGGATTCTCTAATGGTGTCAAATACCAAATAGATACTTTTTATTTGCCACAAATTTGTCCTTTAAAAAGACGCTTTGTAACACACCACGTTTTTGGTGTATTTAGATACTTGAAATTACAGTGGGATTTCCGTCAAACGGATTGGTAGTCCTCTGCTCTACCGACTGAGCTACCAGGCCACGAAAGAATGTTCATTATACGCAAACTGATGTAGAGCTTGAGAAATGTGCGCTAGTGCGCATGAGTTGTCTTTTAAAAGGACGATATGTTTTAAATGGTTTATTTCTCATCTTTGAAAAAAATTAATTTTTCTCAAACACCCCCAATATCGATGTCCCCCACGGAAACGATAAGTGGTGACCCAATGGCGTTTCTGCATAAAACACAGCTTTAAGGGCATTATTAATAATGGGATGAGGCGTCTTGTACTCTTCTTTATAGAGTTTTGCCATTTGCTCCTCATTAAGCTCTTTGGGGCGGGTTTTGCGCGATAGCCAGTACAGCGGACTAAGCAAGAACATAAAGTAGCGCGCATCTTTAAGGATTAGTCCGCTACTCTTTGCGAGCTCCTGATACTTTCGTTTGTCGTAGCGACGCACGTGCTTTACGAACTCATCGTTGTATGACCAAAAGAAGTCAAGCGCTGGGGTCGCCACAAATAGCTTGCCACCCGGCTTCACGGCTTTGGCTGCCTCCCGCATCACGGTGACATCATCCGGACAATGCTCAATTACATCCAATAAGTAAGCGGTATCCCACTGCTCCTGCATTTGTAAATCCATGAGATCAACGTGATACAGGTCCACATCCTCATCTAATACCCCTTTGGCATTGAGGAGCGCTACCCGGGAGGAATCCGCCAGCGCCAAATCGGTTAATCGATTAGGGATTGTTTGAGTAAGGTATTGCACCCAGCCGCCACATCCCCCACCCAAATCAATGGCTGAGAAGTTTTCTGATGCTTGATGACGCTTTAATGACTCTAATAAAAAACGATGGCGCCCTAGATACCAAAAATGCTTGGATTGCATTTCAAATAAATGGGCAAACTGATCTTCAACAAATTCATCATTACGGTGCGTGACTGGTTTTTGTGGCACATAAATGCCAACGCTATCTTGGTAATACATAAACATCCCCATACCGATTTCGCACCCTATTAGGTGCAGAACTTGGTTTCGTGAGAAACCGCCCAGAATGGAGGCGAACAACCCGCTAAGGGTTTAAAGCAATGAAATGTACTTTTTAGGGATTGCCACCAACCATTGGCTTACCTAACGCGGTAAGCGCTTAGATGAAGTGGCGTTGGGGTGGCGCTAAGGCCGGGGGTGGAAACTTGGGGTTAAGAAATGAAAACGGGACCAATAAGGTCTTGGCAAACGAAACGCGCCGAATAAAGGGTCGATCTTTTAAGACTAAAAGGACGACTGCAACAAAAGCAACCACAAAAGTGGTGTCGAGAAAATGCTTACGCGCATCTGGAACAGTCACTGCATATGAATCCGGGGTTGGCTCAGGACTGCCATCATCTAAGAGTCGCGCACTATCAAAAGAACTCAAACCCGACATATGAAATCCTGAATCGTTATCTCCAGCGATATGCGCATGTAAGAACGGAGACATGCACTTGAGAAAAATTCCCAAGAACAAGAAAGCTATCAAAAAAGATCGATTGAATTTAAAGCGCATGCTTACATTCTAAGTGGATCTGAAAATTTTCAATAACCACTAAAAATAATGGGTTTTGATTTGATCAATTAATTTATGGCTTTAGAGATACCGAGGCATTGTCTTTTTAAACGACAATATTTTAGTTAGGGCATCCCGTAGCCACAACGGTTTGAACTATTTGACAGAGTTAGCCACAGTCGTCACATTCACACAGCACCACAGTCAATTTGCTACAATTCTCAGTTCGGCGAATTAGCTCAGCTGGTTAGAGCGACGGAATCATAATCCGCAGGTCCGGGGTTCAAATCCCTGATTCGCCACCAAATTCTGCCCTCAGCCTGTCTGGGGGCTTTGTTTTTGGATCGTTTATTGGTAAGGTATATCGATGATTTCTAGAACGTGGTGGATGATCTTTGGGTTTATTGCCCTTGGTTTAGGGTTTTACATGTATATACGGGATAAAGACCTCATTGGTATTGTGATTGCCGTCTTAATTTTATTTGGTGCTTTTTCAGCAAAACCAAAAAAATAATCTGCTATGGATCCAAAAACACAACGAGAGCGGGATGAAGCGGTTAAGCGTAAATATATTTATAAACCCGTCTTCATTATTTTCGGCATCCTGAATCTCTTAATCATTGCTCTGTTTGTTATTTCTCTTTAGCTGTACCTTCACTTCATCTTTGATTTCACTGGTATTTGCAACTAGCCCGTAAGGTTTGACTAGTTGCCAAACATGATTGGGCACCATGTTTTTCATCTTCTTTGGTAGCTCTCTGCGAAGATGCAATACCGTTTCAATGGCTTTCATCTCAACTCGCGCTCTTGCAAACTCTAATCCCCTGGGTCCAATCTTTGGCATGAGCCACCCGACGATCGGTCGTAACCAATTGGGCATCTGACGCAGTGGTAAACCACCAGCAGCTAACTCCACGTTTTTCATAAATCCTTTCACTGGACCCACACGATTACCAGCACTCTCTGGTTCGCTTAGTTTGATTTGATTACCTAATAGATTCAGTAGCTCCTCTCCCTGTTGATTGCGCACAATTAACCATTGCTCGCCAGAGCCACCCATATAGCCAACCGTGATATCGGAGAGAGCATTGGTGTAATCCACGCAAGTTCTGCACGTCAATGGGAAAAAATCGGGTCTAAGTTTTGATAATGGCAGCATCAAAAATGGGATTGTTCGTTGTTTTCCGTCTTGATAACGAACTTCTACATGGTAGTCGGCCCTAAACTCTAAATAGGTAATCTTTTCTGGACTCTCATCAATCAGTTGCAAAAACTCATGAAAGTTCTTGGTACTGGTGTTATCCGAGCACGGCGTACCAATCACATAGAGTTTTTTTAGATCCAACTCTTTTTCTAAAGCTCGTAATGCATAAACCTGGCAAGGAATGCCAATCACTCCAAGCCGTTGGTAATTTCTCTCTTTTGCAATATCTAGGAGAGCCAGGAGCGGAGCGTAGCCCATCCGCATCCCGCGTGCTTGATGAAGCTCTTGAGGATCGGTGATCAAGACAGGCATGGGTCGCCAACGATCATCTGGATCTGGCGCCATCGTTAATACGGCATCTACTAAATTGTTATTGAGAAGTTGGCTAGCAATCGAGGTGGTAATTCCGGTCCACTGGGCACCCACGAGCGGCTCACGCATACTGGCTCGGTACATCTTGCGATAAACCCCAAAGAAGAGTTGATCCCCTTCTAATGCTCGGGCTTTTCCGTGGATTGATTGCTCAAGAGACTCGTATTGGGGGTCAATAAACTGGCAAGCTCGACCACAGCGTTTGGGATCTGAAGATCTAGAAATCCCGCAGTCAGTACAAAGCCCTCGCTCGGGCACAGGGCCCGAGTACGAGAGTGATTCAATACTAATTACTTTTTTACCATCCAATTAACTTAGGCAACCATAGCGAGATTTGAGGGAACTGGAACACTAAGTATAGTGTCACGCCCTGCATAACGATGAATGGTACAACGCCCTTGTAAAGATGCTTAATTAATACTTCTGGCGGAGCAACTCCTTTGAGATAAAAGAGAGCCCAACCAAATGGTGGAGTCAAGAATGAGGATTGCAAGCAAACCGTGACCATCATGGCAACCCAAACTGGATCTGCACCTTGGGATAACAAAATAGGCATAAAGAGTGGAACGGCAATATAGCTAATCTCAATCCATTCCAAGAAAAATCCCAGCACGAAAATAAGAAGCAACATAAGCCAAATATCACTATTAAGTCCACCGGGCACTGCATTAAATAGCTTGGCAATCAGCTCCTCACCATTGAGCCCTCTAAAGGCCAATGAAAATACCTGGGCACAAATCAAGATGAACATCATCAGAGCGCTGATTTTGGTGGTATCAATCATCGTAGCCTTTAAACGCTCCCAGGTCAGACGACCCGAAAACGCGGTCACCAAGATAGCGCCAAATGAACCCATTGCAGCTGCTTCAGTAGGCGCGGCAACACCGCCCACAATCGATCCCAAGACGGCGACCACCAACATAATGGGTGGTACAACCACTTTCCAAAACCGAATCCAAAGCTCTTTACCCGAGACCTTACTACGCTCCTCGATCGGGATGGGCGGCATCAGTTCAGGTTGTAGCCATCCTCGAATCAATAAATAAACCACATATACTGTTGTAAGCAATAAACCCGGCATCACTGCCGCTGCAAACAAAGTGCCAACTGATAATTGCAAGATATCAGAGAGCAAGATCAAGATCAGACTGGGAGGAATAATTTGACCTAAGGTTCCAGATGCGCAAATTGTGCCGCACGCAATCCCTTTGTCATAACCTCGTTTGAGTAAGGTTGGCAGTGTTAAGAGTCCCAAGGTAATAATGGTTGCACCCACAATTCCGGTGGTCGCACCCATTAAGGCGCCAAAGAGAACGATGCCAACGGCCATACCTCCTTTCACACCCCCTGCTAAATGACCAATCACATCGAGCAAATCATCGGCAAGCCTTGATTTCTCTAACATGATGCCCATAAAGATAAAGAGCGGAATCGCAAGCCATTGATAGCCACCAACCACCCCAAAGACGCGGGCTGGCAACAAATTAAAAAGCGTGTCACCAAAGCCAATAAAGCCAAATACGAATCCAACAGTTGCCAGTGAGATCGCAACGGGTATGCCAATCATGAGCATGACAAAAAACCCGCCCAACATCAAAAATGCAATGATCTCGGGGTTAAACATGATCCGCCCCCTTATTTCCAGGACGGTTGAGATAAACCCGTATTGCTTCTGCTGCTCCCTGAAGTGCAAGTAAGGCAAAGCCAACTGGTATCAGGCCTTTAACTACCCAACGCGCTGGTATACCGCCAGGATCGGGCGACTTCTCGCCAATTGAGAACGATTGTCCGACGTAATTAATTGATACTTTAATAAAGATCAAAGCGATCAGTACTGTCAGTATTGCTGAAACCAGGTCGACAATGTATTTCTTTTGGGGGGAATAATTTGCATAGAACAAATCAACCCGAACGTTCTCACCACGCAATAGGGCATAACTCATACCAAACAAAATCATGGCCGCTAATAGATGCCACTCCAATTCCTGAGCCCAAACACTTCCAAGACTCATTGAATAACGTAAGACCACATTGATAACGATCAATAGAACAATTGACAAGGTGAGCCAAGAGGCCACCTTGCCAAATAGATCAATCAAGGCCTCAATGCGCGACGCAATTACTGCCGATGCTTTTTGCACTGAATCTCCCGATTTGTTAATTAACCACGAACCTTGCTGTGATAGGCTGCTTCACTATAGACTGCCCAGGCATCATATTTTTTCTTGTAGGCAAAATAGGAGTCATGAACCTTCTTGGTCATCGGATCCTTTGCAGCTTCCTCGTTCAGAATCTTCATGGTTTCATCACGCATTGCTTTGACTACAGAGTCTGGTAATTGCAAGGCTTGAACACCTTGCTTCTTAACCAAATCCTCCATAGCGTCTGCGTTATTTTTCTGACACCATGCTTCACCAATCACATTACAGGCCGCTGCAGCATTGGTAACAACTTCCTGCAGATCTTTTGGTAGCTTCATCCAAGCTGCTTTATTGATGAGTAGCTCAGACGTAGTTGCGGGCTCATGCCAGCCAGTGGTGTAGTAAAACTTGGCGGCTTTTTGCAAACCTAAGCGACGATCTTGGAATGGTCCTACAAATTCAGCAGCATCAATTACGCCGCGCTCAAGTGCGGGGAAGATTTCACCGGCGGGTAGCACCTTCACATCAACACCTAATTTGGCATAGACTTTGCCAGCTAATCCAGGAATACGCATCTTCAAACCCTTGAGATCGGCTACAGAATTAATTTTTTTCTTAAACCAACCCGTCATTTGAACGCCAGTATTACCGCAAGCCATGGCCACCATTCCAAACGGTGCATAGACTTCGTTCCACAGGTCATTGCCACCGCCGTCATAGAGCCAGCCATTCATACCCTGAAAGTTAAGACCAAATGGCACTGCCGTGAAATATTGGGCAGCTGCTGTTTTACCAGTCCAGAAATAAGCATTTGCGTGATTCATCTCAACTGTACCCGCACGCACTGCATCAAAACCCTCAAACGCTGGGATCAGCTCGCCTGCACCGAATACCTGAATACGTAAACGACCACCAGACATTTCCAGAATGCGCTTCGCTAAATCAGTAGCGCTACCTGGACCATCCATATAAAAGGGTGCGCCTTTTGGATAGGCGCTGGTCATCTTCCAATTAAAGGTTTGTGCAGACTGAGCCTTTACAATTGCAGGCGCAGCAAGTGCGGCGCCAGCAACACCGGCACCTAAACTTTTGGTTAAAAACTTACGACGGCTTGAACTCATTTATTTTCTCCTTAGTTATAAAATTCCAAATAATGTGTTGCGATGACATGAAGTACTTAATTCAAGCAAGACACCAGAATTTAGTAATTTCTTGCAAAGTAAAATGTATCGAGAAAAATTAGGTGTGCACTAGACCTATTCCCTAAAGTAGTGCGTTAATTCTTTAATTTGGGGAATCTATTCCTCGTTTTAGTTCAAAGGAAAGTATTGCTATGCAACCAAAATGGGGTATCCGTGGAATGGCCGTTGCGCCTCACTCACTCGCTTCTCAATCAGCGCTTGCAGTTCTTAGGGAGGGCGGCAATGCTTTAGAGGCCATGATTTCGGCAGCCGCCACCATTGCAGTGGTTTATCCGCATATGAATTCGATTGGCGGAGATTCTTTTTGGGTAATTCATGCGCCTGGTAAGGCCATGGGAGGCATTGATGCTTGCGGAGGCGCCGCTGGATTAGCAACTCGCTCGTGGTATCAGGAGCACGGAATCAAAGGTGCAATTCCATTTCGTGGGCCTGTTGCAGCCAATACGGTTGCAGGCACCATTTCAGGATGGGGGGCGGCTTTTGAACTCTCTAAAAAGAGTTTAGGCGGCAGATTACCCTTATCTCGATTGCTCGAAGATGCGATTCACTACGCCGAGCATGGTGTTCCAGTAACGCATAGTCAGTCTGCCCTCACTGAGAAAAAACGGCTTGAGCTTAGTCCGCAACCTGGATTCTCAGAGACGTTTTTAGTAAAAGGTAAGTCTCCAGCAACTGGCAGTGTGTTTTATCAAAAGCGCCTTGCAAATACTTTGCGTCAGATCGCCAAAAAAGGTACGAATGATTATTACCGCGGTGAACTCGCTGAGTTGATTGCAAAAGAACTCAAACAATTGGGTAGTCCACTGCGCCTCGATGATCTACAACGCCACCATGCAAAATTGATCAACCCCTTGCACCTAGCTCATAGTTTGGCAGATGTATACAACATGACGCCCCCAACTCAAGGGGTGGTATCGCTGATGATTCTGGGTATTTTGGATCAACTCAAACTCAAACAATTTGCAGTCGATAGTCCAGAGTATGTACATCACTGTGTAGAGGCCACTAAACAAGCCTTCAAGATTCGTGATCAACACATTACGGATCCTGCATATATGCAAAAGCATGCTCAAGAATTTTTATCGCCTAGCTTTTTAAAAACACTCGCCAACAAAGTCGATCGTCAACGCGCCCTACCCTGGGGTGCCGGTAGAGGGCCTGCGGACACGATTTGGATGGGCGTGATTGATGGTGAGGGCCGTTGCGTTTCGTTTATCCAAAGTATTTATCATGAGTTTGGCTCCGGAATTGTTTTACCGAAAACAGGCATTAACTGGCAAAACCGTGGTTGCAGCTTTTCACTAGACCCTAAAGCGCTCAATGCCCTAGAGCCTTACCGCAAACCATTTCATACTTTGAATCCTGCCCTAGCATTATTTAGAGATGGTCGGTCTATGGTTTACGGAACCATGGGAGGTGATGGCCAACCACAAACCCAGTGCGCAGTATTTACCCGAACTGCCATCTATGGGCTTGATCCACAAGATGCGATTAGCCGTCCTCGCTGGCTATTAGGACGCACTTGGGGACAAACCAGTGATACGCTGAAATTGGAATCTCGTTTTGATCCGGCACTAGTTCAACAGCTTCGCGACATGGGGCATGACATTGAGATCCTGGCTGAGCTTGACGAAACGGTGGGACACGCGGGTTGCATTATTCGTGAGCCATCGGGCATCCTCAAGGGTGGCTGGGATCCAAGAAGTGATGGTGCGGTAGCATCGTTCTGATGAAACCAACTCTGTATAGCTTCTGGCGCAGCTCTGCCGCCTTTCGGGTGCGGATTGCACTCAATCTAAAAGGGATTGAATATGATGTGATTCCAGTCCACCTTCGCAAGGGCGGCGGAGAACAGCTCAAAGATGTTTATCAAGTATTGAACCCAAATGGCTTAGTGCCACTGTATATCGATGCAGGCCTTACCTTGCATCAATCAGCAGCAATCATAGAATTTCTCGAAGAAAAGTACCCCACTCCAACTTTGTTGCCAACTAGGGTCGAAGATCGAGCCTGGGTACGAGGTTTGGCACAGGATATCGCCGCTGATATTCATCCACTGAATAATCTTCGAGTTCTGCGCTATCTCGTTGGCAAACTTGGGGTTAGCGATGAAGCCCGCTTGGGTTGGTACAACCATTGGCTTGAAAAGGGTCTCATTGCTCTAGAAAAACGTCTTTCGAATGATCCACGCGTTGGTCAATTCTGCTATGGCGATCAGCCAGGTATGGCTGATGCATTTTTAGTTCCGCAAGTGTTTAATGCATATGATGCCAAGATAAGTTTTAGTAACTATCCAACTTTGCAGCGTATTACGTATAACTGCATGCAACTCCCCGCATTTTTGAATGCCTCTTGGGAACATCAAATTGATGCGGAAGGAAAAAATCCAGAGCCTAGCTAGGCGTCATCCACCACACTAGGATTGATAGGGTAAATAAAGAACCAAGGGTAGTAATGAGTACGACCCGCGAGATCAAAGAACCATCGGCTCGGTAATACTGAGCCAACATGAATGGGCCCGTACCCGTTGGCAAAGCGCTGACTAATACTGCCGCATAAACCCAAAATGTCGGTAATCCCAAGATAGGATCAGCTACCACCCAAACGACGAATGGCTGCAAGATCAGTTTTACAAACACAAGGCTCCAAGTGGTCTTTGCGGGCGCAGCAGTTTTTTGAACCAAAAATAATCCAATCGATACTAAGGCACAGGGGCTAGCTGCAGCCCCTAAAAAACTGACAAACTGGCGCAGAGGTGCATAAAGCTCTAAGCCGGTAGTCGCCCATAGCGCTCCACAAAATGGGGCAACCAATAAAGGATTGGTGGCTAAGGATTTTCCAACCGTTTGAATAATTTCACCAAACGGCTTTTTAGCATGCACCCCGAGCTCAATAAAGATAATCGCTACTGCAAACAGTGCGCACACCACAATCAAGGTGGCAATCACGGCAGGCCCGAGGCCGCTTTCACCAAATGCGAGGAGTAGCAGCGGAATGCCCATGTAACCAGTGTTCGCATACGAACCACTCAAGCTTTGAAAACTAGCAACGGTCCAATCTTTAGTTTGAATCCGATAATAAATTAAGAGGGCCAAATAAACCAAAATGGCGCCCGAGCTAAACGCAATAATGAACCCTGGTTGCCATAACTCCTGCCAGTTACTATGGGCAGTGAAGTCAAACATTTGGGCTGGCAGTGCGAGCCACACCACAAAGCGATTGATTTCGGTTGATGCGTTTGGACTTAACTTACCGGTTTTGCCACAAATGTATCCCGCCAAAATTAAGGCGAAGATGGGAATGATGACGTTAAGAACGTGCAGCAATGAAAACCTAGGAAATTTTCTTGAGGGTTTTGCGATAACGGGCAGCGTTCTCGACGTAATGTGAGGAGATGCGATTCATCTCAGCAATCTGCTCCGGACTCAGCGTTTTCACCGCTTTCGCTGGCGTTCCAATAATCAGAGAGCCATCTGGAAATTCTTTGCCTTCGGTAACTAAGGCTCCCGCACCGACTAAGCAATTTTTACCAATCTTGGCGCCATTGAGGACGATGGCATTAATTCCAATGAGACTACCATCACCAATCGTGCAGCCATGCACCATCGCCTGATGACCAATGGATACATTCTCACCTAAGGTGAGTGGCCAACCATAGTCAGAGTGCAAAACCGCAGAATCTTGAATATTGGTACCAGCTCCAATCCGAATCGGCTCGTTATCGCCCCGGATCACCACGCGCGGCCAGACATTGGCATTTTTTCCAAGATGAACTCGGCCAATGACCTCAGCCGAGTCTGCAACCCATGCCCCTTCTGCTAACTCCGGGGAAATACCATCCAATTCATATATCGCCATGCTTTCATTATAGTGAGGCCAAATTACCAGTTTGACTCCCGATCTGGAGTGGCGGAAATTTTATGAATACTAAGATCGGCCCCATCAAATTCATCCTCTTGAGACATTCGAATCCCAACCGATGCTTTAAGAATTCCATAAACTATAAAACCGCCGATTAGAGCAACCGCTACCCCTAATAAGCTACCGATTAACTGAGCAATAACATTGACTCCGCCAAGTCCACCTAAGGCTGTGAGACCAAATATACCTGCAGCGATACCGCCCCACAAACCGCATAAGCCGTGTAATGGCCAAACACCAAGCACGTCGTCGATCTTCCAACGATTCTGTACTTTGGTAAACATATAGACAAATAAAGCGCCCGCAACTAATCCCACGATAAGTGCCCCTAGAGGATGCATCAAATCGGAGCCAGCACACACTGCCACTAAACCAGCTAAAGGCCCGTTATAAGAGAACCCTGGATCATTGCGCCCTACAAACCACGCTGCAATGGTTCCACCAACCATAGCCATTAGAGAATTAAGAGCAACTAAACCACTGACCTTATCAATCGTCTGTGCGCTCATGACGTTAAACCCAAACCATCCCACTGTCAAAATCCATGCCCCAAGAGCTAAGAATGGGATGCTTGAAGGTGGATGCGCTGCAATTTGACCTTCCTTAGAATATCGCCCACGTCGAGCACCCAGCAAAATGACTGCTGGTAAAGCGAGCCAACCACCAACTGCATGAACCACAATCGAGCCGGCAAAATCATGAAACTCATCACCTGTGAGATTTTTAATCCAACCTTGTATTCCATAATGTTGGTTCCAAACAATGCCCTCAAAGAAAGGATATATAAAACCAACAATCACAAAGGTAGCAATCAATTGCGGATTAAACTTGGCACGCTCGGCAATGCCGCCAGAAATAATTGCTGGAATCGCTGCGGCAAAAGTTAATAAGAAGAAAAACTTTACAAGCTCAAAGCCGCTTTTTTGAGAGAGTAACTCTGCACTTGAAAAAAAGTTGACTCCGTAAGCAATGCTGTAGCCAATAAAAAAATAAGCAATGGTGGAGATCGAAAAATCAATAAGGATTTTGATCAGTGCATTGACTTGATTTTTCTTACGCACAGTTCCAAGTTCCAAAAATGCAAACCCCGCATGCATTGCCAAAACCATAATTGCGCCCATCAAAATGAAAAGGACATCGGCCCCAGATTTCATCGCATCCATTAATACCCCTATTTTTGTAAGTGAATTTTCGGTATTATGTTTTGAAGTGGGGCAATATGATCAAAATTTTGCACCCTTTCGGTGCAAATTATGTTTTTTAAGGGACTAACAATGAAAAAACTGTTTCTATTACTTGGATTAGGTGTATCTTTTTTAAGCACCCCAGCCATGGCTGAAAACAAAGCCTTAAGTACCCAAGAGCTCGTGAAGTACTGTCAGCTTCCTGCTAGCTCAGAATTTCGATCCTTTTGTGTTGGCTACTCAACTGCGATTTACGATACCTACCTCGTAACCCGCCATCCAACGAATGCCAAACCGTTTATCTGCCTAAAGCAACCGGCACCCCCGATTGATGCAGTGATTGCCGATTACGTCAATTGGGCAAAGCAAAATCAGCAATATGCTAATACACCTGCAGCCGATAGCGCATTGCGTTACCTTGCTGGTCGCTTTCCTTGTGGCAAATAATCATTTCATTTAGGAGAACTTGATCATGAAAAAATCATTACCCATCATTCTTGGTTCCGCATTGTTGATTACAGGTTGCTCCAATATGGATACCACCCAACAGCGCACCTTATCGGGTGGCGCAATCGGTGCTACCGCTGGAGCGGTTGGTGCCGCAATCTTCCATGGCAACCCCATTTGGGGTGCAGTCGGTGGAGCTGCAGTTGGTGCAGCCTCTGGCTACGTGTATGACATGTACGAAAAAGACAAGCAAGCCCAATACAACAAAGGCTATCAAGCCGGTAAGGCAAGCTCTACCAACTCGAATAGCTCCTCATCAAGCTCAAAGTAACTCAGTATTAATTTCAATAGTGCCAATAAGTGCCTTGTGAACAGGGCATTTATTGGCAATCTCAAGTAATCGCTCTGATTGCTCGGCATCAGTGATGCCTACAAGCTTGATTGAACGCTTGAATTTCTCGATCTCGTTTTCTCGCTCGATATCTACCGTCACAATTGCATCTTGTAGATCCCAGGATTTCCTCTGGGCATACATTTTTAGGGTCATGCCTGTGCAGGCAGCTAAGGCAGCGCCTAAATATTCATGTGGCGATGGTCCTGCAGAATCACCGCCCTTGTCTTTTGCAACATCCGAGACAAAATGATCATTGCCTACCTCTAGGGTCTGCTGAAAATTACCACTACCAAATCGAGATACCACCGCTCTCATACCCAATCCTTTATGCCAAAAGCATTTGATTAATACGTTTTACAAATCCAGCAGGGTCCTGTAATTGACCCCCTTCTGCAAGCAATGCTTGATCAAACAAAATGGTTGCCCAATCATCAAATTGCTTATCTTCATATTTTAATTTGAGAACTAGCGGGTGCTGCGGATTGATTTCTAAAATCGGTTTACTATCCGGGGCCTGTTGGCCTGCGGCTTTGAGCATTCGTAATAAATTTGCGGAGAGCTCATGCTCATCAGCAACTAAGCACGCTGGCGAATCAGTCAGGCGCAACGTAACCCGCACATCCTTCACTTTGCTATCAAGGGATTTTTTCATACGCTCAATCAAATCCTTGTACTGCTCTTCGGTTTCCTTTTGCTCCTTTTTCTCGGCCTCATCGGCCAAGGCACCCAGATCAAGCCCGCCTTTTGCAACCGATACCAAGGCCTTGCCGTCAAACTCATGGAAATACGACAGCATCCACTCATCGACTCGATCCGATAGCAGCAGAACCTCAACCCCTTTTTTCTTGAAAATCTCTAAGTGAGGGCTGTTCTTGGCAGCAGTATAGGATTCACCGGTAACGTAATAAATCTTGTCTTGCCCCTCCTTCATACGACTCACATAGTCAGCAAGCGCAACTGTTTGCTCGGCAGAATCAGTGTGCGTACTAGCAAAGCGCGCTAATTTCGCAATTCGCTCTTGATTACCAACATCCTCTCCGATCCCTTCTTTGAGAACCTGACCAAACTCTTGCCAAAACTGAGCATATAGCTCTTTTTTAGCAGTATCCTCACTATTAGCCAACTCCTCGAGCATCGTTAAAACTCGCTTGGTTGAGCTCTCACGGATAGTTTTGACATCACGTGACTCTTGTAAGATTTCACGAGAAACATTAAGTGGCAAATCAGCCGAATCAATCACACCCGTGACAAAGCGAAGGTACATAGGCATTAGCTGTTCAGCGTCATCCATGATGAAGACGCGTTTGACATATAGTTTGATGCCATTGCGCTTATTGCGATCCCACAGGTCAAAATTGGCTTTCTTGGGAATAAATAAGAGTTGAGTGAACTCACTGCGTCCCTCAACTCGATTGTGCGAGTATGTTAGGGGGTCTTCAAAGTCATGGGAAATATGTTTATAGAACTCCTTGTACTGCTCGTCCGTAATTTCTGACTTTGGTCTGGCCCACAAGGCGGTCGCTTGATTGATGGTCTCAAACTCATCTTTTGTAACCTGCTCTTTCTTTTCTTCATCCCATTCCTCCTTCTGCATCTGAATTGGTAAAGAAATGTGATCCGAATACTTGCGAATAATAGATTTCAATTTCCAAGAGGAAAGCAACTCGTCTTCGCCTTCACGCAAGTGTAAGGTGATCGAGGTACCACGCTCTGGACGATTGATGGTTTCAATCGTGAACTCCCCAGCGCCCTGGGATTCCCAACGCACACCTTCGGATGCGGGCAAACCAGCCCGTCGTGTTTCCACGATGATGTTATCAGCCACGATAAATGCCGAATAGAAGCCAACACCAAACTGACCAATCAGAGCGGCATCCTTTTGCTGATCGCCAGAGAGTTTTGTAAAGAACTCCTTAGTACCCGAACGGGCAATGGTTCCGAGATTGGCGATTACCTCATCCCGGCTCATACCAATTCCGTTATCACTGATGGTGATGGTTCTGGCTTCTTTATTGAAGCTAATTTTGATCTTTAACTCTGGATCAGACTCATACCAATCCGGATGGTTCATCGCCTCAAAGCGTAGCTTGTCAGCAGCATCTGAAGCGTTTGAAATGAGCTCTCGCAAAAAGATTTCCTTGTTGGAATACAAGGAATGGATCATTAACTGCAAAAGTTGTTTTACTTCGGCTTGAAAGCCAAGGGTTTCTTTAACTGCACTCATTAGTAAGCGTCCTCTTTGGTCTTGATTTCGATTGCTTTTATATTGGGGCACCTTAAGCGATTTCAAGAGCCTAAATCGTAGCGATAATCGCCTACAATAGGGGTCTTGCCCCCAGCTATAAACCTGAGATCGGCGTATGAAAAAGCTTTATATCAAAACATTTGGCTGCCAAATGAATGAGTATGATTCGGACAAAATGGCCGACGTACTTCATTCAGCACAAGGCATGAACCAAACGGATCAAATTGAAGATGCTGATGTCATCTTGCTCAATACCTGCTCTATCCGAGAAAAAGCCCAAGAAAAGGTATTCTCAGACCTAGGGCGCCTACGGGAACTAAAGCAATTAAAGCCCGATCTGTTAATTGGCGTCGGCGGCTGCGTTGCGAGCCAAGAAGGTAAACAAATTATTAATCGTGCCCCGCATGTGGATTTTGTCTTTGGCCCACAAACCTTACACCGCTTGCCAAAACTAATTGATGAGCGACTCGCCACTGGTCAATCGCAAGTAGATATCTCGTTTCCCGAAATTGAGAAGTTTGATCATCTCCCGCGCTCACGTCAGACCAAAGGTTCAGCCTTTGTCTCCATTATGGAGGGTTGCTCCAAGTACTGCAGCTACTGCGTGGTACCGTACACGCGCGGTGAAGAAGTATCTCGCCCCTTTGAAGATGTGCTCACTGAAATAGTGGGCCTAACCGAGCAAGGCGTCAAGGAGATCACCCTATTAGGCCAAAACGTCAATGCCTATCGCGGGCTTATGGGCCAAACATCAGAGATTGCTGATTTTGCCCTGCTCCTCGAATACATGTCAGAGATACCGGGGCTGGAGCGGATTCGATTTACCACCAGCCATCCAAAAGAATTTACCCAACGCCTAATTGATGTGTATGACCGAGTTCCACAATTAGTCAGTCATTTACACCTCCCCGTACAGCACGCCTCTGACAAAATTTTGTCAGCCATGAAACGAGGTTATACGAGCTTAGAGTTCAAAAGCATTGTTCGCAAAATGCGTATGGTTCGCCCCAATCTCTCACTTTCCAGTGACTTCATCGTAGGCTTTCCTGGAGAAACCGAAGCTGACTTTGAGAAGCTAATGGATATGGTGACCGAACTGCAGTTTGATAACAGTTATTCATTTATCTTTAGTTCTCGGCCCGGTACTCCTGCAGCCAATCTAGAAGACGACACGCCCTATGAGGTCAAGTTAAAGCGCTTACAACGTTTGATTGCGCAAATTGATTCTCAAGCGCTGACAGTTAGTCAAGCAATGCTAGGCAATCATGAGCGAGTCTTGATTGAAGGCTTGACTCGTGATAAGGCTCATCTGCTGGGGCGCACCGAGAATAATCGCGTGGTCAATATCATTATTCCTGAGGGTGATTCTGATCAACGCTCAGTTGATCAATGGATTGGACAGATGCTAGACGTTAAAGTGACTGAAGTTCTCAAGCACACCCTACGGGGTGAAATTATTCATTCTTAGGTCTAATTGATTCATGAGCCAAACCCTCAATCTTGATCTTCAGTTTGCTACCCAAGCCCTCCAAAGCCAAGTTTTGAGGATAGCGAGTTTGGCGCAAATTCGTAAATGGGCTGGAGCCTGTTTTCAAAGTAAAGTAATCCTCACGATTCGCTTTGTGAATCGAGCCGAGGCCCATGATCTCAACCTATTTTTTCGCGGCTTTGATAAGCCTACCAATGTCCTTACTTTTTCCTACCCAACACAGGGAAAATCAATTGAAGCAGACATTGTTTTATGTTTACCAATTCTGCGCAAAGAAGCCAAAGAACAACAAAAGCCACTCGCGGCTCACCTCGCCCATCTTTTAATTCATGGCTGCTTGCACGCCAAAGGCTATGACCATTTAAAGCCAAAAGATGCTAAACAAATGGAAGCCTTAGAGATCAAGATATTGCAATCGCTTGGCTTTGCAAACCCTTACTAAAAAGATTCGTTTGTCGGACTTTCATCAAAATGTTTTATGCTGTCTACTAATTTATGTCTAATAGCCTGATTGATCGTCTAAGCGCGTTTTTTTCGGACCAGTCCTCTGATCCCAAAGCGCAGCGCAGGGAGTTGATTGAGACTCTTCGTGAAGCCCAAGCCGATGGGCTCATGGATGCCGATGCGCTTTCGATGATCGAGGGCGTTTTTCAGGTTGGCGAATTATCCGCTCGCGATATATTGCTGCCTCGAGCCCAAATTGACTGGATTGACATCAATGCCCCCTTGTCTCAAATCATTGCAGATGTAGTCAAAACTGGCCACTCGCGCTTCCCAGTCTATGAAGGGAGTCGCGATCAAGTCATCGGAATTCTTTTAGCCAAAGATCTTTTGCGCCATTTCACAGAAAAGGATTTTCAGATTCGCGACTGGCTTCGGCCGGCTGTATTTATTCCTGAATCAAAGCGTTTAAGTGTTCTACTGAAAGACTTTCGTAATAACCGCAACCATTTGGCTATTGTGGTCGATGAATACAGTGGCGTGGCTGGAATGATTACGATTGAGGATGTCATCGAACAAATTGTTGGTGATATTGAAGATGAACATGACATCGATGAGGATGCTGACAATATCACCGTCTTAAAAAATGGCGACTATCGCATCAAGGGCATGACCGAATTAGAACAGCTCAACGATGAGTTAAAAACGGATTTTTCGGCAGAAGACGTAGAAACTGTTGCCGGGCTGGTCATTCAACATCTGGGTCGAGTACCAAAATTTGGCGAGCGGGTTCGTATTAATGGTTTTGAATTCGAGGTCCAACGTGCCGATCCCCGTCAGGTCCACATACTTCTAATGCGCCGTATTGCAACCCCCAACGTTTCTGCCACTGATTCTTAATTGCAAAGTAGTCGTCTTCAGGCCAATACCGTTATTTATAGCTCCTTACTTATTTTTTTAGGAGTTCTCTTAGCGGTCGCGAGTGAGCTTCCCTTTAGCGGCTATATTCAAATAGTCTTATTTGCTTACACTTTATACATACTAAATAAAAGTAGCGAGGCAAAATTTAGTCAGGCATTTCGGGATGGATTCTTACTCGGTCTTGGCTATTTTGTAATCGCTCTTTGGTGGATTTTTATAAGCCTGCACGATGTCGGTGGAATGGCGGTCTGGTTATCAAGTCTTGCTGTTTTCGCTCTAGCCAGTCTCATGGCGGTCTATTTTGGATTAGCTAATCTGATTGCAAAGCAAGTTGCTCATTCTGCGTGGCGATCCCTCGCGATCCCTGCAGCGTGGGTACTCACCGAATATTTACGGGGTCAGATTTTTACTGGCTTTCCGTGGATGGGCTTTGCCGAGTCGCAAGTAAATGGCCCCTTTGCCAATATTGCGCCCTATTTTGGCGGTTTAGCTTGTACCTTTTTATGCATCTGGGCCGCCTTGCAATTGAGTCAGCCTCGATTACGAAATATCGCTGGCGTAGTGGGAGCGGTTGCGATTGTCCAGGTCTTGGGAATGTGGTCATTCACAACCCCCAAAGACTCACCCATCACGGTGCGACTGATTCAGGGGAACTTTGAACAAAGCCTCAAATTTAATCCCGCTGAAATCCTAAAACAAATCCATTTTTATCGGGATCAAATTATTAAAGCCCCAGCCGATTTAATCATTGCCCCTGAGACCGCGTTTCCTTGGCCTGAGACCGATATTCCTGATCAGTCTATTGAACGTATTCAAGCGTTTGTGAATGAAACAGATAGTCACGTATTACTCGGCTTAATTGGCAAAATTGCTAAGGGCGATACCGCGGTTCAATATTCCAATCGAGTCAGTGGCTTTTCTAAAGAACAGTCAATCTACCACTACGATAAACATCACTTAGTTCCCTTTGGCGAATTTATTCCCCCGGGTTTTCAGTGGTTTGTGGATGCTTTTAAAGTACCGATGAGTGACTTTGCCAGAGGATCGATTGATCAAGCACCATTTTCAATTCGCCCCCGCTCTAATCCAGATCACCCCCTTTATGCCGCCATCTCAATTTGCTACGAAGATATTTTTGGTAACGAAATCGCTACCCGAATTCGCAATAGTAGAGAGCCAGTTAATCTTTTAGTGAATGTGACCAACTTGGCTTGGTTTGGCCAATCGCAAGCCCCGATGCAACAATTGCGCCTCTCTCAATTGCGTTCTCTCGAAACCGGCCTACCTAGTTTACGTGCCACTAATACCGGAATCACTGCACTGATTGATGAACGCGGACGTGTCATGGCAGATCTTGAGCAATTTGTGCAGGGTGAGCTTGAGCTGCGTGTACAAGCCTTTGAGGGACGAACGCCTTATGTGATTTGGGGTAATTGGCCGATTTTGATCTGGGTACTTTTTGCCTTAGGGATTGGCTATTGGGGAAGAACACGACCGAATTGATTTTTTAACGAGTCCTTGGTTTGCCGAGTAAAATCAAGGTCTTATCTAAAAAATCATTGTGTCGCATGCTAACGTTTCAACAAATTATTCTCAAACTTCAAGATTATTGGGACCAACAGGGTTGTGCGCTTTGTTGCAACCCATCGATCTTGAAGTTGGGGCTGGTACCTCGCATACAGCCACTTTTTTGCGAGCCATTGGTCCTGAACCCTGGAAAGCAGCCTATGTTCAACCTTCACGCCGTCCCAAGGATGGTCGTTATGGTGAAAACCCAAATCGCTTACAACACTACTACCAATACCAAGTTGTTTTAAAACCAGCACCTGCCAACATCTTGGATTTGTATCTGGGCTCCTTGAAGGCTTTGGGGCTTGATCTGCAGCAAAACGATATTCGTTTCGTAGAAGATGACTGGGAGAACCCGACCTTAGGAGCATGGGGCCTTGGCTGGGAAGTTTGGCTCAATGGAATGGAAGTGACTCAATTTACGTATTTTCAGCAAGTGGGTGGCTTAGATTGCAAACCTGTATTGGGTGAGATTACCTACGGAATTGAACGTTTGGCGATGTACTTGCAAAACTGCTCAAACGTCTTTGATCTCGTCTGGACGGACAGTGTGACCTATGGTGACGTCTATCACCAAAATGAAGTGGAGCAATCACGCTATAACTTTGAACACTCCAATACAGACTTCCTGTTCGCAAACTTTAATCAGTACGAAAGCGAAGCAAAGCGCCTCATGGAGCAATCGCTTGCACTGCCTGCATATGAGATGGTTCTAAAAGCAGCCCATACATTTAATCTGCTTGATGCGCGTGGGGCGATTTCAGTAACAGAGCGTGCTGCTTATATTGGTCGTATTCGTAATTTGTCACGCTTGGTCGCACAAGCCTATTACGAATCACGTGAACAACTAGGCTTTCCCATGTTGCAAACTAAAGCGCATTAAGGCATTAATTTTCATATGAACCGTCTCCCCTTGCTACTCGAGCTATTTACCGAAGAGCTTCCCCCAAAATCACTCAAACGTTTAGGTGAATCCCTATCGCAGTCAATCTACGAAGGTTTAAAGAGAGCACAGTTGCTAAGTGCCAGTAGCACCTGTCAGTCTTTTGCCAGCCCAAGACGTCTAGCAGTCCTGATTAGCGATGTTTTGGATCAAGCTTCCGATTATCCGGTGCGCGAGAAACTCTTGCCACTCTCAATTGCCTTTGACGAACAAGGCAAACCCAGTCAAGCGCTTACCAAAAAGTTGGCAAGCTTAGGTCACTCTGATACTCCACTGAATCAACTGGAACGCAGTGGTGAAGGTAAAAATGAAGCGCTATATTTAAATACCATTGCCAAAGGTGCGCGCCTGGAATCGACATTACAACAGGCTCTTATGGATGCAATTCATCATTTGCCGATTGCAAAGATGATGCATTACCAGGTCCAAGGCCAGTCAGGTGGAATTGAAGAGGTCCAATTTGCGAGACCTGTGCACCGCATCATTGCATTACACGGATCGAAGACGCTTGCAATTCATGCTTTGGGAATTGATGCCAGCAATCAAACCGAAGGGCATCGTTTTTTATCACCTGGAATCATTACCATTAGTGACGCGCAGCAATACGAACCCCAACTGGAGGCTGCAAAAGTAATTCCGTCATTTACCAAACGCCGCGCTTATATTGAATTGGAGCTACAAAAGGCTGCCAACGACCTACGAGTTTTAATGCCAGATGCTCTTTTGGATGAAGTGACCGCCTTGGTGGAGTATCCGGCGATCTATACCTGCGAATTTGATCCTGAGTTTTTGGAAGTTCCTCAGGAATGCTTGATTCTGACGATGCAAACCAATCAGAAATACTTTGCCTTGATCAATCAGGATGGCAAGCTAAGCAATCGCTTTCTCATCGTCTCAAACATCCAAACCGATCAACCAGAGTCAATTATTTCAGGGAATGAGCGCGTAATTCGCCCCCGCTTAGCTGATGCCCGCTTCTTTTATCTGCAAGATCAAAAGCGCACTCTTGAATCACGCGTTCCTGATTTAGCTAAGGTGATTTATCACAATCAATTAGGAAATCAGTTACAGCGTTCCGAGCGGGTCCGAGCTATCGCTAGTGGAATTGCCAACAGCCTGAATCAAACTGGATTACAGCTTAATCTACAAGAGCTTGACCGTGCATCACAACTTGCTAAAGCTGATTTATTAACGGATATGGTTGGCGAGTTTCCCGAACTCCAAGGGGTCATGGGGCGGTACTACGCTTTAGCCAATCATGAAGCACCGGATGTCGCTGCCGCGTGTTATGAGCACTATCTTCCTCGATTTGCTGGGGATTTTCTGCCACAAACCATAGTGGGAACCGTATTGGCGATTGCTGATAAATTAGAAACGATTGTTGGGATTTGGGGTGTCGGTCTTGCTCCCACAGGTGATAAGGACCCCTATGCATTGCGACGCCATGCCTTGGGCATTTGCCGGCTGCTACTAGAAAAGAATCTGCCGCTCAATCTCAAGCAACTCATTGGTCTTGCGAAGCAGCAGTTTTCAAATCTAGTTTTGAAGGTCGAGGTTGATGAAGAAGTTATCTATCAGTTTATTCTGGATCGATTAAAAGCATATTTAAAAGATCAAGCCGTTGATGGCGCCACATTTAGCCCCTTAGAAATTGATGCGGTCCTGAGCACCCATCCGCAAAAACTCAATGATCTAATTGCACGTTTAGTAGCCATTCGAAGTTTTAATCAATTACCGCAAGCGGCCGCGCTCGCTGGAGCCAATAAGCGAATTAGTAACATCCTGAAGAAGGTCGATGGCAAAGTGAGTGCAGAGATCAATCCAAGTTTGCTCACGATTGCAGCAGAAAAGAATTTATACACGGCCCTTACTCAACTGCAACCGCGCCTCGATCAGAAGCTCCAAGCCCAACAATTAATTGATCTATTGCAAGACTTGGTCTCACTCAGTGATCCAGTAGATCAATTCTTTGCAGATGTTATGGTGATGGATGAGAACATCGAGCTTCGAAATAATCGTCTTGCTCTACTCCAGCGCCTCCACCAACAAATGAATTTGGTCGCTGATATTGGCAAACTTGCATGACCATTAAAGTCGATAAGCTCATCATTTTGGATCGCGATGGGGTGATTAACCAAGATCGTGACGATTATGTGAAGTCATGCGATGAGTGGATCCCGATTCCTAATAGCTTAGAGGCGATTGCATTACTCTCTCAGGCAGGCTATACCCTGACCATTGCCACCAACCAATCGGGCATTGCACGCGGTTATTACACCTTAAGTGAATTGCATGCGATGCACCAAAAAATGATGGATTTGCTTAAACCATTGAGCGGCAAGATTGATAGTATTTTCTTTTGTCCTCATACCGATGCCGATCAATGCGATTGCCGTAAGCCTAAACCGGGCTTAATGCAGCAAATTGCAAATCGATATTTAAAAAGTCCTGCAAATCCTGCTTTGCCATTAAGCAATGTTCCGATCGTGGGCGACTCATTGCGCGATCTTTTGGCAGGAACGGCTCTGGGCGCCAGTCCGCACTTGGTCCTAACAGGGAAAGGTCGTGGTGTTAAGAGGGCTGAGTTACCTAGCAATACACAAATTCATGAGGATTTGATGGGTTTTGCGCGATCAATTTTGGCGCAGTCATGATTTGGCTTCGTTCTCTTCTTTTTTTTATTAGTCTTGTAGCGTACACGCCGCTGTATGCTGTTTTCTGCTTAATGACATTTCCCTTTCTGAGCGAACATACACGCTATCGCATCATTCAGTTCTGGGGTCAAAGCATTATCTTTTTCTTGCAATTCTTTTGTGGGGTTCGGTTTGAAGTTCTGGGAAGAGAAAATATACAAGCAGTGATTGATCAGCCTGTGGTGATACTTAGTAAGCATCAATCGGCTTGGGAGACCATCGCGTTCTTACAAATTTTTCCCAAAGAGCTCTGCTATGTATTTAAACGTGAACTACTTTGGATTCCATTTTTTGGTTGGGTGATTGGCTTACTGAACATGATTCATATCAATCGCTCTGATGCAGGCGGCTCCGCAATATCGGTTGCCAATCAAGGTAAAGAGCGTTTAAAGGCGGGCAAGTGGATGATTTTGTTCCCTGAGGGTACCCGAACACCCGTTGGATCTCATAAGCCCTATCGCAAAGGCGGGGCCCGCTTAGCCGGACTCACGGGAGCAACCGTATTACCGGTCGCCCACAATGCTGGGCGCTGCTGGCCACGAAATAGCTTTTTGAAGTACCCTGGTCTCATTACAGTCTCGATTGGACCGTCGATTCCCTCCCAGGGCAAGTCTGGGGATCGATTACATGAGGCCGTAGAAACCTGGATCGAGGGTGAAATGCGGCGGATTGACCCAGCAGCTTATCAAGCTAAATAATCATTTTTCTGACAGCATCAACGCCCACTGAATATAACGCTCCACTGAAATATCTTGGGCGCGTGCTTTTAGCTCCGTATCGGTAAGATTTAGTTGCTCAGCAATACTCTGTAAATTACTGCGTAACATTTTGCGACGCTGAGCAAAGGCCAAGGCCACAATCTGACTAAGCGCACCCCATTGTGCTGGTGTTAAAGCAAAATCAGCACGTGGAATCATCCGAATCACTGCAGAATCTACTTTGGGTTGAGGTTCGAACGCAGTCGGCGGCACATCCAATAAGTAATCCACGTGGTACCTTGCTTGCAGCATGACCGATAAGCGGCTGTACTCCGAATCACCCGCTGATGCAGTAATACGTTCTACCACTTCAGCCTGCAACATAAAGACTTGTTCATCAACCCATGGGGCGGCTGCAATCAGATGGAATAGCAAAGGCGATGAAATGTTATATGGCAGGTTACCGATCAAGGCGCAGCGCTCTTTCGATAGCTTGGCTTGCTTAGCCCAGCTAACAAAATCAAATTGAAGAGCGTCCCCTTCGTGAATAATCAGGCCACCTAACTGCTCTCGCTGTTTTGCTTCTTGCCATGTATAAACAATGTCACGATCGATCTCAAGAACTTCGAGTTTTTCAAGTCGCTCAAGTAAAGGTCGAGTTAAGGCGCCAAGTCCAGGACCAATTTCAAGAACGTGCATGCCAGGCGTCGGATTTAAGGCATTCACAATCGCAGCAATTACTCCCTGATCGATCAGGAAGTTCTGTCCAAAGCGCTTACGTGCTCGATGCATCGTGATTCAATTTTGTAAGAGCCAACTCTCTTGCGAGTTGTAAAGCTGCAAACATACTGCGCCAATCTGCCTTACCCTGCCCAGCAATATCGAGGGCGGTACCATGATCAACAGAAGTACGGATATACGAGAGGCCCAAACTGACATTCACTCCCTCCGTGAAACTTGCTAACTTAAAGGGAGCCAAGCCTTGATCATGGTACATCGCCAAGACCGCATCAAATGAATGCAAGCGATCCGCATGAAATAAGGTATCGGCTGGATAGGGTCCAGAGGCCAAGATCCCTTCATGTTTAGCAGCCTCAATCACAGGAATAATCACGTCAAGCTCCTCGCGACCAAGATGACCGTCCTCTCCAGCGTGGGGATTTAAGCCAGTCACCGCAATGCGAGGCTTTGCGATACCAAAGCGTGTCTTTAAATCCGCTTTGATGATTTTCAGAGTATTGAATAAAGACTCAAACTGAATCGCATCGGCAACCTGAAGAATAGGCAAATGGGTGGTGGCAAGAGCGACTCGTAAGGGGATTACTTGCCCTTTACCACTGAGCGCTTGGGGGATTTCGCCGCACAACATCATCACGACCTGGCGTTGCTGATCAAGGTCAGCCAAAAACTCAGTGTGTCCTGTAAATGGATGTTGCGGGGTATCCAAAATACTTTTTTGGACCGGAGCAGTAATTAAGGCGTGATGTTGACCAACTCGACAAGAATCGCTGGCTGCTCGAATGACTGAAAGCACGTAGTGTGCATTAGCTGGATTAAGAACACCAGATTGTGGTGGATGATTTAGAGGGATATGCACAACTTTGATTTGGGGCGGCAATACCTCGTGCGCAAATAACTGCCGATCACCAAATAATCTAATCTCTGCATCAGCATGGGCTGCTATGAAGGCCTTGGCAGCTGCTAATGAAACTTCAGGGCCAATGCCAGCCGGCTCCCCAGTGCTCAGTGCGAGCTTAACGGACTTGCTCATCCAGATTCAAAATCTTGACAGTCGCGGTATCGCGTAATTGGCGCAACCAGTCTTGGTAGGCTTGCTCGAACTTACGCTCTCGAATGGCTGCTCGAGCAAACTCACGTTGCTTCTCAACCGTTAATTGCGCATCGCGCCGCTCCAGTACTTGAATTAAATGCCAACCAAATTCCGTCTTGACTGGATCGCTCACCTCGCCAATTTGCAAGCGATTCATCGCAATCTCGAATGGGGGCACCAATTCGCCAGGACCCATCCAACCCAATATGCCGCCATTCTGGGCCGAGCCATCTTCCGAGAATTTCTTCGCTAAAGACTCAAAATCAGCGGTCTTGGCACGAATCTGATCACGATAACCTTGCAGGCGTCGCTCGACATCCGCGTCTTGCAATCCTTGGCGATGACGAATCAAGATATGTCGCGCTAACGTTTGCGTAACAATCATATTCTGCGGGGTGAGATCCGCTGGATTGGCATTACTGGTAGCTGCGCGTGCCCCTGTACCACTGGAACGTCGATCCATTACTTTTAATACATGAAAGCCGGCCGGGCTTCGAACCACCGATGGCGCCACTTGACCAGGACCAAGATTTCTTACAGCCTCAACAAAGATTTGAGGTAAACGATCTTGGGTTCGATAGCCAAGATCCTGGAACTTAATACGAGAGTTTTCTTTATTGGCTTGTGCGCCCAACTGCATAAAATCTGCGTCACCACGTGCTTCCTTTAATATGGCTTCAGCACGCTTTCTAGCATCAGCTTGAGCGCTGGGACCAGCCCCCTCTTCCACCGGGATAAAAATTTGAGCAACCGCAATCTCTTCAGGACCTGAGCCTGCTGCAGCAGGCTCTGCTCCGCGACGCTGCATCTGCTCAACAATAAAGTTATCGATTTCAGCATCCGAGATCTTAATTTGTGAATCAACCTCCCGCTCTCGTAAACGCGCTTTTAGAACATCTTCACGCAATAGCTCGCGATAGCGCTGAAAACTCATGCCTGATTTGGTGACTGTCTCCCGAAATTCATTGAAGGTCAACTTATTCCGAGTTGCAATGTCTTCAATAATCTTATTGAGCTCTTTATCGTTAACGGCTAAACCAGTTTGCTCAGCTTCCTGAATTTGAATCTTCTCTAAGATCAAGTTTTCGAGCACTTGCTTACGTAGCTCGCTACCCTCTGGCAGTTTTTTTCCGCCAGCTGGTACTTGCTTTTGAATCGAGGCAATCCGATCATCAATTTCCTTACGCGTTACAACCCCAGTGTTCACAACCGCCACTACGCCATCAATGTTGACGATCTTAGGCTCATTGGCAGACGGATTATTTTGTGCGCCCAATGGCTGACTAAACAACACGCCCAAGAATCCACATGCCATCAAATAAGGAAACATGGTGAACTTTAGGAATGAATTACGACACAAAATCATTATTGATAATTTTCGTAGGGTGAGGGTGGCAAAGGCTTGGCTACCGGCTGGTATCCAGGAACGTTTAGACGCATCACATCGACTGGATTATTTCCAACACTAGCAAAGCCTCTAAATTCTAATTGAAAAAGGACCTGGGTAGTAGTGATTTGGGAGGTGTTACGGGCTTGCGAGTAAGCAAAGCGTGCGGTCCAACAATCTGCGTCATACTGCAATCCCACGAGGGTATTTAAGGTCTTTGCTGTTAAGGCGTCATACCCCCAACGGCCTAATACACGATACTTTTTAAATATTGGCCACTCGCCAAAGGCATTGTATTGATCGGTCTGAGTCACACCAGAGTTCGTGCCATCGGTTGGTGGATTCCAAACATTCCGGTAGGCAAAATTAAGGCTGCGGCCCGGAGTCGGTCGCCACCCCGCGCCAACACTGCTTTGTACAAAACGATTCAATTGGGTGTTGTATTGTCCAAATAAATCGACGTTAAAGTTTCCTAGCAAACGGATCGTACTGGCACCCAGCGTATCGGAGTAACGTGTGGGATTTTGGATCGTACCGTTCAAGCCTACCCGTTGACCTGTGAAATCTTGGCGTTGGGCCAAAGTTACCGTGGCTCGCTCGGCGCCAGTGTTCGTTTCTAGAACACGACTTGTCAAGCCCATAGTTAATTTATTGTTATCAGCAACGCGGTCATTACCCACGAAAGTGTTCTCACTAAATATTTGAGTAATACCAAAGCCAGCGTCAGCAGTATCAAAGAGCGGGGTCTGTGCCTGACTTTGGAATGGTGTATACACATAAAAGGCGCGTGGCTCCATGGTCACAATCATGTCGCGCCCAAAGAAGCCCTTCATCTCTCTTGCGTCACGCTCAAACGCCAAACCAGAATCCAAACTAAAGGTTGGTAAGGCAAATCCTTGAATCGGTTGATTTAAGGATTGATTAATCGAAGTTGATGGGCTATTTGTGAGCATCCCAGAATATTGATTGGCCTGAAAACTTAACTTGGGTCTCAAGAAATATCCCGGAGTAACTTGTGGCAAAGCGATACTACCGCGAATCACGGTTCGATCCGCCTGACTAAATGACCCTCCCTGTGGCATGCCAGAGGCTGGTGCATACAGATTATTGGTGTTATATGAAAAGCGAGTGAAGTCTGCGCTGAATGTAATGTCGGGGGCTCGATTAAACCCACCCGAGAATGCTCCAGGGGCGCCCAAGGCACGCTGATTTCGATAATTGGCGGTGACTTGGGGCAAGATGTTGTAGGGAGAAGTGACGGGTGCTGTTGGATCTGGTTGTAGGGTCTGAAAGGTCAGTGCGCGTGCAGTGAAATTCCAGTTTTTGATACCGCCATAATTGGTACCGACTTCTTGCCGAAACTGATTCGTCACTGCACCACCAATGCCGTAGGAAAAATCGATTGGATATAGATTGTCCGATACCTTGCTCACATTCGCGTAACCATTCCACGCTCGACCTAGCATTTGTCGCTGTTGCCAGTCGTACTTCCAACGATCGCGTCCTAAAATTTTGTCGTAGTTCATGAACTGACCGCTCAAGGTTCCTGAATACTTGGGATCAATGTAACGAAAATCGCCGCCTAGTAATGTCCCGCGATGATTCATGAACCGAGGTGTAATGGTGAGATCGCGATTCGGCGCAATATTGACGTAGTACGGTTGTGCAATATCTAAACCATTATTCGAGTTATAACCAATCACAGGCGCCAACAATCCCGAGCGACGTTGATTTGACGTAGGCAAACTAAAGTAAGGTGCGTATGCAATCGGTACATCAAAAAAACGCATCACGCCATTGCGCCCGGTCATTTGTTTTTGTTCTTGATCAACCTCAATCTGAGTAGCCGTGAAATACCAATCTAAATTATCTGGACTGCAAGTGGTATAGGTGGCTTTATCAAAGATAAATACATCGGCCGACTCAATCGTTAGCTTGTTCGCTTTACCACGTCCGCGAACATCCCGAAGCTCATAGTTCGGTTTATCCATCTCTCCCTCACGCGCATCAACCTTAAAGCGTGCGCGGGGCCCTGAGAACTGAGTATTTCCTTTAATGAGCTCGACATTACCAATTAAATTTGCAATATCTGTATCAGGATCGTAATTAATTTCATCGGCCTTAATGATGGTATTGTTCCGACGAATTTGAGCACGCCCCTTCAAGTTCATTTGACGATCAACCACCCCATCAATTTCATCGCTAAAGGTGAAGGTCAAGGCCTCACTATCTGGAATCGGTTTACCAACCCGTAATTGATCATCTAACTTTAAGACCGTGACTTCGGCGCGACTAGGAACTAGGGTTGTGGTTGGGAGCGATCCAACCGGCAATGGTCGGGGTGGCTCGCCAATCGGAACTGGCGCTTGTCTTTGAAGCTCCTGTTGCGCTTGATTTTGTTGGGGCGATGGTAATAATGGTGAAATCGCATTGGTGACTGGGCCTAAGTTTTGTGCCATCAGTGGCAGCGACACAAAGAGTGCGGCGACCAATAGCCCCCTGCCCAGGATCACGAACGGGGTCTTTAAAGATGCAAGATAGGCGCTGATGCCGGCGCGAAGGCGATAATGACTCATGGATCCAGACAGCCCTTATTATACGAATCGATCATGCCTGACAATCGCTTAATTCAACTGAATCAATGGCTTGATAGCCTAGTGGGCCGTTGGGGGCTAGAGCCCACCAGCTTGGCCCCTGCTTCCGCAGATGCCAGCTTTAGACGCTACTTCCGAATCGCTAGCGCTCACCCCCAATACCCCAGCCTGATTGTGATGGATGCTCCACCCGATAAAGAGACCGTTTTACCCTTTATTCAGGTTGCTAATCTTTTAAAAGATGCAGGGCTTCATGTACCCATCATCCTCGCAGAAAACCAGGAAAAAGGATTTTTACTACTCAGTGATTTAGGAAGTCAAACTTATCTGAGCGTCTTATCACCAAGTAATGCAAAAGCACTTTACCGAGATGCCAGCCAAGCCTTAGTAAAAATGCAATATGCCAGTCGTGAGGGTGTTTTGCCACCTTATGATGATGCAACCTTGCAGCGCGAACTCGATCTATTTGATGAGTGGTATTTAAAACGTCATCATCAATACACTCTAAGTGATGATGAGAGAAATCAACTGCATACTATTTTTCGGTTGATCAAAGAAAATAATCTTGCCCAATCGCAGGTGTATGTCCATCGCGATTTTCATTCGCGCAATTTAATGCATTGCTCATCTAACAACCCCGGAGTTTTGGATTTTCAGGATGCTTTATATGGACCGATTACATATGACATTGTCTCTTTATTGCGCGATGCTTATATTGAGTGGACCGAGGAAGAAGTACTTGATTTCTTGATTGAGTATTGGGATATAGCTCGCGCTTCTGGCTTGAAAGTTCCATCTGATTTTGCGGATTTTTATCGGGACTTTGAATGGATGGGCTTACAGCGTCACCTGAAAGTCCTAGGTATCTTTGCGCGCTTATATCACCGCGATGGCAAAGCCAATTACTTAAACGACATTCCCTTGGTTCTCAAATATACGCGTGCGGTTGCAAGTCGTTACGGTTGCTTTAAGCCTCTTTTGCGGATTTTGGATCAAGTTGCAAAACAGTCGTCTTAAACTGTTCACTATCGATGACTGCACAGAATTTACCTTGTCTTTTATTGGCCGCTGGTCGAGGGGAGCGCATGCGTCCATTAAGCGACCATACCCCGAAACCCTTATTAAACGTTCGTGGTAAATCATTGCTCAGCTGGCATCTAGAATCCCTACAGCGGGCTGGGATTCAACATGTGGTGATCAACCATGCCTGGCTTGGTAAACAGATCGAGACGGCCTTAGGGAATGGCCATGAATATGGCCTGTCGATTCAATACTCTCCGGAGGTAAGTGCCCTGGAAACAGCCGGGGGAATCTGCCAAGCATTGCCCATTCTCAAGCCTGCTGACTTTTTTCTGGTGATTAATGGGGATGTTTTTAGTCCTAATTTTCCAATTCATGAATTGATCCAACGTGCTAATCAACTCCGTAACCAAAATCAGTTTTTGGCTCATCTAATTTTGGTTCCCAACCCACCCCATCATCCGACAGGCGACTTTTATCTTGATGGCAGCATCGTGCGCGGGGAGGAGCATTCGAATGCCAATAGTCCAAAACTGACTTTTTCAGGGATTGGTATCTATCACCGGAGCTTATTTGATGGCTTAAATCGGGGAGAAAGTGCTAAATTAGCCCCCATCTTACGCAGGGCAATGCTTAATCATCAGATCTCCGGTGAAAAATATTCAGGTTCATGGCAGGATGTAGGTAGTCCCGAACGCTTAGCTGAACTAAATCGATCCTAAAATCATCAAGATGAATCGTCTTAACTCGCACAATCCGCTCATGAATGCCTGCCAACAGCGTCGTGATCACTTGGCATCCATCATTCAAGCCAAAACAGGTGGTGGGGTAGTCATTCTAGGAACTGCCCCCGAAAAGGCACGCAATCGAGATAGCGATTTTCCTTATCGGCATGACAGTGACTTCTTTTATCTCACCGGTTTCGAAGAGCCTGCGGCTACCCTAGTGATGGTGGTTACAAAATCCAGCTATGAGACCCACCTCTTCTGTCGACCTAAAGATCTCGAACGCGAGATTTGGGATGGATACCGCTTGGGCCCCCAAGAGGCACCTGCCCATTTACTGATAAACGCTGCATACCCAAACTCTGAACTAGACCAAAAACTCCCTGATTTTTTAGCAGATCAAAACGCGGTATATATCAAACTTGCCGCAGCCTCACATGATGATGCATCGATGCGGCAATGGATGAACACGGTGCGCCAGCGCGCCCGCATGGGAATCAATGCCCCGGAGGTATTTCATGACATTGAAACTATTTTGCATGAAATGCGTTTGTTTAAAGGTCCTGAGGAAATCGCCATCATGCGGCAAGCCGCAGCGATTTCTGCCCAAGCTCACATTCGCGCCATGCGCTCTTGCAAACCCGGAAAGCGTGAATATCAATTAGAAGCCGAGTTGCTCTATGAGTTTCGTTATCACGGGGCCGAGAGCGTTGCCTATAACAGCATCGTGGCCGCCGGTGCGAATGCCTGCGTATTGCATCACCGTGCAGGATCGGCTGAACTCATAGATGGTGATCTGTGTTTAATTGATGCCGGGTGCGAGCTTCATGGCTATGCCTCCGACATCACCCGAACCTTTCCAATTAATGGACGATTTAGCAGTGCCCAGCGCACCCTCTATGACATTACACTTGCTGCCCAACAAGCAGCGGTTGATGCGACCCGCCCTGGGCATTCGTTTATCGATCCACACCAAGCCGCAGTAAAAGTTCTGACGCAAGGCTTAATCGATGAAAAGCTGATTCGGATTGGCGAAGTTGGCTCTCTCGACAATGCCATTGAGACAGGAGCCTATAAGCGCTTTTATATGCACCGCACTAGCCACTGGTTGGGCATGGATGTCCATGACGTCGGATCCTATCGCGAACTTCATACTGTGACTCAAGCTGATACCGAAAGACCTTGGCGCACGCTTGAAGAGAACATGGTGCTTACCATCGAACCCGGTCTTTATATACGCCCAGCTGAGGATATTCCGAAGGCCTATTGGAATATTGGAATTCGGATTGAGGATGACGCTCTAGTGACTGCCAATGGTTGCGAACTCATTTCCCGTGGGGTCCCGGTTGATCCAGTTGAAATTGAGTCCATCATCCGCTCTTAATGAATGAGTGTATGAATACATTTCATACAGTTGTCATTCAAGGCGGGGGTCCTGTCGGTCTTGCCTGCGCAGCTTGGCTTTTACAAAAAAATCCACGCATTAGTCTGACCTTGATTGATCGTAATCCTGCAGATGACGAGCAAATTCAGTCGGGCGATCAACGTGGTATCGCGCTATCGCATGGCAGTAAATTATTACTAGATACGATCAATGCTTGGCCATCCAATTGCCCTGCGATTCATCGAATTCACGTCTCTCAGGTTGGCCACTTTGGTCGAGCCCTAATGACGCGTGAAGAACTCGGGCAGGATGCCTTGGGTCATATTAGTCGCTATCGCGATATTCATCTAACCCTCAGAAAAGCACTGCGGGCTCTGGGGGCCCATTCACCGAATTTTGTGTGGCATCACAATGCGGATGAAAGCTTCAATACACCACCAGCTGCATGCATCGTACATGCCGAGGGTGGGTTATTTAAGCAACAGGATTGGGTCGAGTCAGGCCGCGATTACCGTCAAGCGGCCCTCGTGGGCACTGTGGATGTGGAACATCCAATTGCCCATCAAGCGTGGGAGCGTTTTACCGACGAAGGTCCGCTTGCACTGCTGCCCTCGCATCTAGGGCCCAATACACATAATCTAGTCTGGTGCGCCTCCCCAGAATCGAGTCAACGCCGACTAGCTCTTAGTGATGATGAGTTTCTCAATGAACTGGAGCATAGTTTTGGTCGGCGCCTGGGTCGATTTACTAACATCGCTAATCGTCGTTTGTATGACCTTGGCTTGAACTACCGCAAAGAGGTTTGTATTGATCATGAGGTATGGATTGGCAATGCAGCACAAACCTTGCATCCAGTGGCTGGCCAAGGTCTTAATCTTGGCTTACGCGACGCTTACCTACTTGCTGAGAAACTCGCCGATCTCTTTAAGCAAAGACAGGCGGTAACGCCCAATGCCGTAAAAGCCCAACTGCTTGAGTATGCAAAAAGCCGCCAAATTGATCGGCGCGCAACGATTGGCATTACCGACTTCTTAGCACGCGTGTTCACGTCGCCCTTACTCCCCATTCAGGTCTCGCGTGGCCTAGCACTCAGCGCTCTCGCCTGGCTACCGCCTGTAAAAATAACTCTTGCCAAGCAAATGATGTTTGGCCGGCGCTAGATTGCCTAAAAATTAAGCAGTTGAGGAACGGGTGTGGTACAGTGATGCCTCCAATTCAGATCCATTTCCCTCGGTATGCAAATCGGTCCTTACTCACTAGCCAATGCTCTATTTGTTGCGCCGATGGCTGGTGTTACCGATCGCCCCTTTCGACAATTATGTAAAAAATTAGGGGCAGGTTATGCGGTCTCGGAAATGATCGCCTCCAATGCCATGCTATGGAATAGTGAAAAAACCTTGAGGCGCGCTAACCATGTTGGCGAGTTCAAACCCATTGCAGTCCAAATTGCAGGAGCAGATCCAAAGATGATGGCGCAAGCAGCTCGCTTGAATGTGGATCGAGGCGCCCAAATCATTGATATCAATATGGGCTGCCCAGCAAAAAAAGTATGCAATGTCGCAGCTGGTTCTGCCCTCCTAAAAGATCAACCTTTAGTTCAGCAAATTGTGGATTCGGTGGTTCAAGCCGTTGGCACTGGCCCTGATGCAGTGCCCGTGACGCTCAAAATTAGAACCGGCTGGGATCGTGATCATAAGAATGCGCAAGAAATTGCAAAAATTGCGCAAGAGGCTGGAATTTCGATGCTCACGATTCATGGACGTACCAGGGCGGACTTGTACCACGGTGACGCTGAGTACGAAACGATTGCGGCTGTAAAGAGTCGCATTTCAATTCCGGTGGTTGCGAATGGCGATATCAACAGCCCTGAGAAAGCCAAGCAGGTTTTGCACATTACTAGGGCGGATGCGCTCATGATTGGACGAGCTGCACAAGGTAGACCCTGGATTTTTCGGGAAATTGAGCACTATCTAAAAACGGGTGAACTCCTGCCTCCCCCACGGGTTCATGAAATTCAAGCGATTCTTAATGAGCATTTGCTCGATCACTACGCATTCTATGGCGAGTACACAGGTCTGCGAACTGCACGTAAGCATATTGCCTGGTACTGCAAAGGCTTACGCAACTCGCATGCGTTTCGTCACCAAATGAATAGTGCTGAGGATTGCAAAACCCAATTGCAACTCGTCAATGATTATTTTGACGAAATGAAGCTCCACTCCGATCATCTTTTATTTTTAGAAGCAGCCTAATTGAACCATCATGAAAAGCAATAAACATCCTGTTACAGAATGCATTGAAATCAATTTGCAACGCTACCTCGATGACCTCAAAGGCACGCCGCCCAATGATATTTATCAAATGGTCTTGAGTGTGGTTGAAAAACCGATGTTAGAGCTGGTCATGGCGCATGCCAAGCATAACCAATCTTTAGCAGCGTCCTATTTAGGGATTAATCGCAATACCTTACGCAAAAAACTTTTAGAGCATCGCTTAATCTAATCATGATTCGTACAGCCCTCCTCTCCGTATCCGATAAAAGTGGCATTGTTCAGTTTGCACAAGCGCTGCATGGCCTAGGCATAAAACTGATCTCAACTGGCGGCACCGCCAAACTATTGGCCCAAGAAGGCTTACCGGTTACTGAAGTGGCAAGCCTCACCAAGTTCCCCGAAATGTTGGATGGTCGGGTCAAAACCTTACATCCAAAGGTTCATGGCGGCTTATTGGCTCGGCGCGACTCCAAAGAACATATGGCCGCCATTGCCGAGCATGGGATTGAACCAATTGATCTATTGGTAATTAATCTTTACCCCTTTACACAAACAGTGAGTCAAGACAAGTGCAGCTTTGAAGAGGCGGTTGAGAATATTGATATTGGTGGACCAGCCATGTTACGTGCTGCTGCTAAAAATCATCAAGATGTCACCGTACTCATTTCCCCAGCGGATTACACAATGGTTTTGGATGAGATGCGCCGTAATCAGAATACAGTGTCGTTTGCAACCAACTTGGCACTTGCAAAAAAAGTGTTTGCCCATACCGCTCAATATGATGGAGCGATTGCGAACTACTTAAGTTCTTTAGACGATACGCAAGATCATCAAAAGCGCCATCCCTATCCACAGACTCTGCATTTGGCATTTGAGCGCGTTCAAGAAATGCGCTATGGTGAGAACCCTCACCAATCTGCAGCGTTTTATAAGGACCTCGTACCACCGGTTGGCAGTCTCGCTCATTACCAACAGCTTCAAGGCAAAGAGTTGTCATTTAACAATATTGCTGACTCGGATGCTGCTTGGGAATGCGTTAAATCCATTAGTCAGGATCAAGCGGCGTGTGTCATTATTAAACATGCCAACCCTTGTGGTGTAGCAATAGCAGATACCGCAGAAAAAGCCTACCTAAAAGCATTACAAACCGATCCAACTTCTGCTTTTGGCGGAATCATTGCACTCAATCGTCCCTGCGATGAGGCATGCGCTACAGCAATTGCAAAGCAATTTGTTGAAGTGCTGATCGCCCCCTCTTTTAGCGAGTCTGCCAGGGCAATCTTTGCTTCCAAACAAAATGTACGTCTTCTCGAAATTCCGCTTCCCAAGGAAGGGGCTAATCCTCTAAATCAATTTGACTTCAAACGCATTGGGGGCGGTCTGTTAGTGCAATCGAGCGATTCAAAAAATGTGCTCCCCCAGGAATTACAGGTGGTAACCAAGCGTCAGCCGAGTCCTACTGAATTAGCAGACCTGATGTTTGCTTGGCGAGTCGCCAAATTTGTGAAGTCTAATGCAATTGTGTATTGCGCCAATGGCATGACTTTAGGAATCGGTGCTGGTCAAATGAGTCGGATTGACTCTGCCCGAATTGCAAGCATTAAGGCTGAGCATGCTGGCCTAAGTCTCAAGGGTTCTGCGGTTGCGAGTGATGCCTTCTTCCCGTTTCGTGATGGTCTGGATGTGGTGGTGGCTGCAGGCGCGACTAGTGTCATTCAGCCCGGGGGCAGCATGCGGGATCCCGAAGTGATTGAGGCGGCTAATGAGCATGGCATTGCAATGGTGTTCACAAGTACGCGACACTTTAGACATTAATCATGCGCTGGTTAGGTATCGATCCTGGCTTACGAACTACTGGCTTTGGAGTCATTGAACTTGAAGGCCAACAATTACGCTACGTTAGTTCGGGCACGATTGAGAGTGGCGAGGTTGCCTTAGGCTTACCTCATCGTCTTGGAACCTTGTATCAAGGCGTCCAAGAGGTACTCCTTTGCTATCAGCCCGATGCCGCTGCCATTGAAGAAATCTTTTTAAACGTGAATCCACGCTCTACCCTGATGCTGGGTCAAGCGCGAGGTGCCGTGATTGCTGCCCTTGTATCGACTGGTCTTTCGGTCTCTGAATACAGCGCCCGTGGCGTCAAGCAGGCAATCGTCGGTACTGGCCGGGCCAACAAAACACAAATGCAAGAAATGGTAAAGCGCTTACTCAAGCTCAAAAAAAGTCCATCACCCGATGCAGCCGATGCGCTTGGGGTCGCCATTTGTGCAGCTCACCATCATCAGGTTCAAATGAGTAAAGCAAAGCGTTAAGATAGAGGCATGATTGGACGTATCCATGGCACGCTTATTACGATTTCAGCTCCTAAATTGCTGATTGATTGCCATGGGGTCGGCTACGAGGTCGACGTGCCAATGAGCACTCTCTATCAATTACCACCTGTGGGTCAAATGATTACCCTCCTCACGCATTTCCATGTGCGCGAGGATCAACAACAATTGTTTGGTTTTGCCACCGAAGCCGAACGCAACGCCTTCCGAGCGCTTATCAAGATCAGCGGGGTTGGGGCACGTACTGCCCTAGCGGTACTATCAGGTATGAGCGTGAGTGAGTTGATTCAAGCAATTGCTACCCAAGACCCAGGCACCTTAGTTCGGGTTCCTGGTATTGGCAAAAAGACGGCAGAACGCCTTTTGTTAGAACTCAAAGGTAAATTAGCCCCCGATTTAGGAATTTCCCAGAATCCATCTGGCAAGCCTGATACCACTTCCGAGGTGATTCAAGCATTGGTTTCCTTGGGATACTCGGATAAAGAGGCGCATCTGGCAGTTCGCCAAATCCCTGCCGATACCAGTGTCTCCGACGGGATTAAGATCGCCTTGAAATCTCTTTCAAAAGGTTAAGTCGTGGTAATTCATACTGATAACTTAGATGCTAATGATGGTGATGAGCGGATTGTCAGCCCTGGGGCTGGGCAAGCTGAAGCCGTATTTGAGCGCGCCCTTCGACCAAAGCAGCTCGATGAATACGTTGGTCAAAGCAAAGCACGCTCACAACTTGAAATTTTTATCAATGCGACCCGTAAGCGCAAAGAAGCCTTAGATCATGTTTTATTGTTCGGCCCACCCGGTTTAGGCAAAACGACCCTAGCGCACATCATTGCCCGAGAGCTTGGGGTTAATCTTCGACAAACTAGTGGTCCAGTATTGGATCGCCCCGGTGATCTTGCCGCACTTCTTACCAACCTCGAAGAAAACGATGTCCTATTTATTGATGAGATTCATCGGCTCTCACCAGTCGTTGAAGAGATTCTTTATCCAGCTCTTGAGGATTATTCGCTCGATATCATGATTGGTGAGGGTCCTGCAGCCCGCAGTGTGAAGTTGGACCTCAAGCCCTTCACATTAATTGGAGCAACGACGCGTGCTGGTATGCTAACCAATCCCTTGCGCGATCGCTTTGGGATTGTGGCAAGACTTGAGTTTTATTCGTCCGCTGAGCTTACTAAAATTATTGAACGTTCGGCCACCTTACTGAATGCCCAGATTGATCCCCAGGGCGCAAGCGAGATCGCGCGTCGCGCCCGTGGCACTCCTCGGATTGCGAACCGCTTACTTCGTAGGGTTCGGGACTATGCTGAGGTGAAGGGTAGTGGAGTAATCACAAAATCAATGGCTGACGCTGCCCTAGCCATGCTAGATGTTGATCCGATGGGCTTTGATGTCATGGATCGCAAACTACTCGAGGCGATCTTGCATAAATTCAATGGAGGTCCAGTCGGTATTGATAACTTGGCTGCAGCCATTGGCGAAGAACGCGACACTATTGAAGACGTATTAGAACCCTTTCTGATTCAACAGGGATATTTACAACGCACCTCGCGTGGCCGCATTGCGACTCGTCAGTGTTATGAGCATTTTGGCCTCAAGGCGCCAAGCAGCTCTGCAAACCTCGATTTGCTCGACTAAGTGACCTTATTTTAAGAGCGTCACTTTGGCAAAGCGGCGCTTACCAACTTGAACCACATAAGTGCCGGGTTCCAATTTCAGGGTCTTATCACTCACAACTGATCCATCAATCCGTACACCATGTTGCTCAATATTGCGGTTCGCCTCCGAGGTCGATGGCACCAAATTAGCAGCCTTCAAAAGAGCAGCAATACCGAGCGGAGCCCCCGTTAACTCAAGCGTAGGAATATCGTCGGGTATTCCGCCTTTGGCGCGATGATTAAAGTCTTCCAGCGCCTTCTCTGCAGCTACCTGCGAATGAAAACGGGCCACAATCTCTTGACCCAATAACACTTTGCAATCCCGCGGATTTCGACCCGCCGCCACCTCTTGCCTCATGAGATCGATTTCGGCCATCGGTCTAAATGACAATAATGTGAAGTAGCTCCACATGAGCTCATCGGAAATACTCATCACCTTGCCAAACATCTCATTGGCGGGCTCGTTGATACCGATGTAATTGCCCTTGGACTTACTCATCTTCTCAACCCCATCAAGACCCACCAAAAGAGGCATAGTCAAGATGCATTGCGGCTCTTGGCCATACTCTTTTTGTAATTCGCGCCCGACGAGAAGATTAAATTTTTGATCGGTGCCCCCAAGCTCTAAATCACTTTGTAAGGCCACTGAGTCATAACCCTGCATGAGTGGATACAAAAACTCGTGCACCGAAATCGGCACACCACCCCGATAGCGCTTGGTAAAGTCATCGCGCTCTAGCATCCGAGCCACCGTGTATTTAGCCGCCAACGTTATCATGCCGCGCGCGCCTAAGGCATCGCACCACTCGCTGTTGTAACGTACTTCCGTTTTACTGGGATCTAAGATGATGCTAGCTTGCTGATAATACGTTTTTGCATTGACTGCAATCTCTTCTGGGGTTAATGGCGGACGGGTGCTATTGCGCCCAGACGGATCGCCAATCATGCTGGTAAAGTCGCCAATCAAGAAAATGACGGTATGACCTAGATCTTGTAGCTGACGTAGCTTGTTTAGAACAACCGTATGCCCCAAATGAATATCCGGTGCAGTTGGATCCAGGCCCAATTTAATTCGTAAGGGTTTGCGGGTTGCTTCGCTGCGCGCTAATTTTTGCAACCAATCTGCCTCGACCAATAACTCCTCACAGCCACGCTTGGTAACTTCCATAGCCTCAAGAACGCGTGGGGTTACCGGATAGGGTTTTGTGCTCATGCCTAATTTTTTCAGTTAAATTAAGGGTTTAATATCGTTAACGTGATATTGTCGCATTCTCAAGAAAGTTCGCTACACCCTTGAATTCTAATCAAGCAAACGCCTCGAGCTCTCTATGGATTGGGCTCATGTCGGGAACCAGCCTCGATGGTATCGATGCAGTCTTGGCCGAAATCGATGCTACTGGCAAAGCCCGACTGATTCAGTCGCATAGTGTTGGTTTTGATGCGGACCTGAGATCGGAGCTTGCCGAATTGCAATTTGCTTGCAGCAACGAGCTTCACCGCGAACACCTTGCAGCCAACGCGCTTGCCAATGCCTATGCACAGGTATGTCAAGAGCTGTTGCGGATTCAAAATATCCAACCAAGTGCAGTCAGTGCAATTGGTGCCCATGGGCAAACACTGCGTCATCAACCCGCTTCTGATCCGCTTAAAAGCTATACCCATCAGAGCCTAAATGCAGCCTTATTGGCTGAACTCACCGGAATCAAGGTCATTGCTAATTTTCGTGCGCGCGATATGGCCGCTGGTGGCCAAGGTGCACCTCTAGTACCCGCCTTTCATCGTGAGCAGTTTTATGATCCCCTTGAAAATCGCGCCATTTTGAACATTGGTGGGATTGCTAATTTAACGATTCTTCCAGCATCCGGTGAAGTAACTGGTTTTGATTGTGGGCCAGGTAATTTATTACTCGATGCCTGGGTGCATCATCATCTTGGAAGAGCGTTTGACGATGACGGGCGGTGGGCCAGTACGGGTAAACCCAATTCAGAACTCTTAGCACGGATGTTACAAGATCCTTACTTTGCAAAGCATCCTCCAAAGAGTACGGGGCGTGACCACTTTAATTTGCAATGGCTAAACAGTTTGATGACAGGGCTCTCGATTGCCCCTGAAGATGTTCAAGCTACCCTCTTGCAGCTCACGATTGATAGCACCCTTGGTGCATTGCGATCGTTTGCAAGCAATACTCAGACCCTAATCGTGTGCGGGGGCGGTGTTAAGAATATTGCCTTACTTGAGCTTCTTAAAATTCAGGCGCGTCATCAACTACCGAACCTAAGGATTGCGTCATCAGCCCAATTTGGGATTGATCCCCAGTTGGTCGAAGGTCTCGCGTTTGCCTGGCTAGCCTGGGCCTTCATGCAAAAACGGCCAGCAAATGTGCCGGCCGTCACTGGAGCAAAAGGTTTACGAATCCTTGGGACGCTCTACCCCGTCTGAAATCAATTAGGCTGAAAAAGATGATCCGCATCCACAGGTGGTGGTTGCATTTGGATTTTTGATCACGAACTGCGAACCGTTGATATCTTCTTTGTAGTCAATCTCTGCGCCAACAAGATATTGAAAGCTCATCGAATCGACCAACAAGGTCACCCCGTTTTTTTCAAAACTGGTGTCATCTTCATTAACAGCGTCATCAAAAGTAAACCCATACTGAAATCCTGAACATCCACCACCCTGAACAAAGACACGAAGCTTTAACTCAGGATTTCCTTCTTCGGCAATTAAGTCAGCAACCTTAGCGGCTGCACTATCGGTAAATATCAATGGCACTGGTGGCTCAGCCATGGCTGAAGCTTGATCAACAGCGGTATTGGTAGCGGTCATGATTACTCCCTTTTAAGCATCTATACGATTGATTGTAGGCTCTAATTCCCCTATTTGCACAGGGTGAATCATGGCATGAGGGCGATCTGCTCTAGGCCCATGGATTCAGGAAAGCCAAACATGATGTTTAGGCACTGGACTCCTTGGCCCGAGGCACCCTTCACCAAATTATCTTCAACCACCAAAATGACGAGGATATCGCCACCGCCAGGACGATGAACCGCAATCTTCATGCCATTACTACCCCGCACTGAGCGGGTTTCTGGATGGCTACCCGCTGGCATGATATCCACGAAGGGCTCATTGGCATAAAAACTTTCATATAGGGCCTGAAAGTCGACCGATCTACCCTCTGCGGTTAATTGAACGTATAGGGTCGAGTGGATCCCCCGAATCATCGGGGTTAGATGAGGCACAAAGGTCAACGCTACCTGATCATGCCCTGCAATGGCCTTTAAGCCTTGCGTAATCTCAGGTAGATGGCGATGGCCCTTAACGGCATACGCTTTGAAGTTATCGCTCGCTTCAGATAGCAAGGTAGCAATTTCAGCTTTACGGCCCGCACCAGAAGTTCCAGATTTACAGTCGGCAATGATTCGTTGGGCATCAATGAGCGGCTTTGGGAACCCGTTCTTTGGTGATAACAATGGAGCGAGCCCTAACTGTACGGATGTTGGATAGCAACCTGCTAAGCCAACAACCCGAGCCTCTTTGATTTTCTCCCGATTGATTTCAGGCAAACCATAAACAGCTTCCCTCAAGATGTCTGGGCATGCGTGCGGCATTCCATACCATTGCTCAAAGACCTTGGTGTCTTGAAGACGAAAGTCTGCGGCAAGATCCAATATCTTCACGTTGGCTGCGAGTAATTCTTTAGCTTGCGCCATTGCCACACCGTGAGGAGTCGCAAAAAATACAGCGTCACACTCAGTAAGCTTGGCATTCTCTGGTGTCGTAAATTTCAAATCCACGCGATTGCGTAAGGATGGAAACATTTCAGCAACGGCCATGCCAGCTTCAGATCGAGAAGTGATCGAATGCAGTTGAACCTGAGGATGCTGGGCTAAAAGACGAAGCAATTCAACGCCTGTATACCCCGTGCCACCCACAATACCGACTTTAATCATGCTCTTCTCCGTTGCCACTCATCAATAAGCAAATTGTATAAAAATAAAGGGCCGCATTAGCGGCCCCTTCCAGACATTTCGGTGTCGCTTAACGCTTACTAAATTGCTTACGACGGCGAGCGCCGTGTAAACCAACTTTTTTACGCTCAACCTCACGAGCATCACGAGTCACCAATCCAGCTTTTGACAGGGTTGGCTTGAGAGCCGCATCATAATCAATCAGCGCACGGGTTACGCCATGACGCACTGCGCCAGCTTGGCCGGTCTCGCCGCCACCACTAACGTTCACTTGAATATCAAACGTGGTTAGATTGCTAGTCAGCGCTAAAGGCTGACGTGCAATCATGCGTGAGGTTTCACGAGCAAAATAAGCGTCAATGGGCTTACCATTCACGGTAATCTCGCCCTTACCTGATTTAATGAAGACGCGAGCCACTGAGCTCTTGCGACGTCCTGTTCCGTAGTTCCAATTTCCGTACATATCGCTTCCTTAAATCTCTAAAGGTTTAGGCTGTTGAGCCGCGTGGGGATGCGTAGCATCGCCATAGACTTTGAGCTTCTTGATCATGGCGTAGCCAAGGGGGCCTTTAGGCAACATGCCTTTCACGGCCTTCTCAAGAGCGCGCGCTGGAAAGCGTGCCTGCATCTTGTCAAAGTTGGTCGAGCTAATACCACCAGGATAGCCACTATGACGGTAATAAATCTTATTAAGTCCCTTACTTCCAGTGACGCGAAGTTTGGATGAGTTAATAACGACAATGAAATCGCCAGTATCGACGTGAGGGGTAAATTCGGGTTTGTGCTTGCCGCGTAAACGGAGTGCCACTTCACTGGCGACACGACCGAGGACTTTGTCCGTAGCGTCAATCACGAACCACTCGCGCTTTACCTCATGCGGTTTTGCGGAAAAGGTTTTCATGATTACTTTCAAATTGTTTGGTCAACATACTCCAACTCAGAAATCGCACTTTGGCTCCGCTTATGTTTGCAGGCTCGCAGATCAAACTTCTCAATTGGTCCAACAAATTACCGCTGACCGAATCGGTAATTCAGTAAAGCATTGAATTGTATATCAAAAAAAACCCGGGAATCAATCCCGGGTTGAAATCCACCAATGTTTGGGTGGAGGAGACATCAGTAGAATGCAAACTTGATATTCAAAAAACGACTTTAAGTAAATCAAGGTTGACATCAATGAAGAAATTTTAGGACTAAATCTTGTGCATTGCAAGAAAAAATTTGGGTTTACCCTATCTTTTATATAAGACTTACAGAGCCACTTTTTGATATAACGTATTGATTTAAATAGAAATATTATTATTTGAGGATTTTTATATGATGGAATGCAAAATAAACTGGTTGCCTGATGCTGGGATGGCGTTTATGGCACAGACGGGTACAGGTCATATCCTCAATATGGATGGTGCCCCTGAAGCTGGTGGAAATAACTTAGCGCCTCGCCCGATGGAGCTCTTACTGGCAGGCGCCGGGGGTTGTACAGCCTTTGATGTGGTTTTAATCCTACAGCGCTCCCGTCAAGCTGTGAGCGGCTGTGAGGTGTTTGTAAAAGCTGAGCGCGCAGAATCCGATCCGAAGGTATTCACCAAAATAAATTTACATTTTTTGGTGAAGGGCTCGAACTTAGATCCCAGTAAGGTTGAACGGGCGATTACGCTGTCTCACGACAAGTATTGCTCAGCCACTGCAATGCTTGGCAAAACAGCTGAAATTACATATAGCTTTGAGGTAATGCAGAGTTAACCGATAAGCCGGATTCTGTCGCCCTAATTTGCATTAGGGGGCAATCATTCCTCTAGGCCTGCAGTTACCTACAGGCTCAAGCTCCCTACCCGCAAACTCGACGGGCCATGTCAACATTTGCTTACTTGGGATTGCTCCGAGTGGAGGTTGCCGCGTTTCACCGTAACTCAATACGCTCGTCTCTGTGGCCCTATTCCGCACGTCACCGTGGATGGCTGTTAGCCAACACCCTGCCCTATGGAGTCCGGACTTTCCTCTCCCTTCTTACGAAAGCAGCGATTGCCTGGTTAACTCTGCGATGACAGTCTAAACGAGGAAACGAATTTGCACTGCTAAATTAATGGGCGATGGACCAGCCGATGGTTTCACCCGCGCGCAAAGGCACCAGGATCGAAGCGCCCATAGGGTACTCAAATGGTACAGTCTGCGGTTGATTAATCAGAGTAATTGTTTCTGTATGTCGTGGTAAGCCGTAATAGTCAGCACCAAAATGACTGGCAAATCCCTCGAGTCGATCAAGTTTCCCAACACCATCAAAAGCCTCTGCGTAGAGACCCAGTGCATTATGCGCGGTATAGCACCCCGCACACCCACAGCTACTCTCTTTTTCCCCTTTTGGATGAGGAGCACTATCGGTTCCTAAGAAGAAACGAGGGTTACCGCTGGTTGCCATTTCCACTAATGCAACTCGATGCTCCTCACGCTTTAGAACTGGTAAGCAATAGTGGTGAGGACGAATACCGCCAGTAAACAAACTATTTCGGTTCATGAGTAAATGGTGAGCGGTAATCGTCGCAGCCAGGGTGTTCTTGCCATTGGTATTTGCATCACGCACATAGTGGGCCGCCTGCTTCGTCGTAATGTGCTCAAACACGATACGGAGTTCTGGGAAATGCTTACGAATAGGGTCCAAGATGCGATCAATAAATACCGCTTCACGATCAAAGATATCAATCGCCTGCTCAGTAACTTCACCATGAATTAATAGGGGTACCGAATAACGCTGCATCGCCTCTAGGGCAGGGTATGCCTTTTTAATATCTGTGACACCACCATCGCTATTCGTTGTTGCGCCCGCGGGATACAACTTAAATCCAATAATGCCATTCTCGCTGGCTTTTTTAACCTCGTTCGCTGACGTATTGTCAGTGAGATACAAGGTCATGAGCGGGGAGAAATGACTGATTCCCAGTTGTTTTAATGCCTTCCGAATCCGAGCCTCATAGGCTTTGGCTAAATCAACCGTTGTAACTGGTGGCTTCAAGTTAGGCATGATGATTGCGCGTCCAAATTGGGCAGCAGTATGCGCTAAGACATCATTTAAGACAGCGCCATCTCGAACATGCAAATGCCAATCGTCTGGGCGCGTGATGGTAAGCGTTCTGTTCATGGTCAGTCGATCAAAATCATCCGAAAATCATTCACATTGGTTAAGGTCGGGCCTGTATGAACTAGGGCATTGAGTTCAGCAAAGAAGCCGTAACAATCATGCGCTTGTTGATAGCGACTGGCACGCAAGTCTTTCTCTTGGGCATGCAAGCGTAGCTCGGGAGTAAACCAAGCACCTGCATTTTTTTCACTGCCATCGATGCCATCAGTATCGGCAGCAATGGCAGATAAAGTCTTTAGGTCAGAAGTCGCTGCAAATAAAGATAGGAGAAACTCTGAGCAACGACCGCCGCGCCCTTGCGTTCCAGGAGGCAAAGTGACTGTGCACTCCCCACCAGAAATCAGCGCCACGGGGAGCTTCCCCCAACTGGCATGATGGGCTAACTCACGTGCGATACCCGCGTGTACAAGACCAACGTCTTTAGCTTCACCGGTAATCGTATCCCCCAGAATAATGGCAGTGTATCCAAGGCCTTTGCAATATTGCGCAGCAGCCTCAAGACTGCGATGTGCTGTTGCAATCACATGGTTGCGCAGGGGATAGCAATGTTGATCGATGTCCGCTTGCTTTAAGGTTTCTGGGATCTCACCCGCCAATCCTTTTTGCAAATGGGTTAATACCGATCCTGGAATACTACGTTCATCTAAATGGTATTTCGCGAAAATTTGTAATGCATCACCATAACTTGAGTAATCTGCTGCACATGGTCCACTCGCAATGTCAGCCGGATGATCGCCAGTCACGTCAGAAATGAGTAAAGCCTCGACTTGAGCACCGCGCGACAGAGCAGAGCGCGCCAAATTACCGCCCAAGATGGCCGACAAATGTTTGCGGACAATATTCATTTCTTCAATCGGTGCACCGCTATTGAGTAAAGCTTCGGTGGTCTTACGCATGTCATCGATCGTGATTCCTGGCTGCGGCAAGGTTAATAAACTCGAGCCACCACCAGAAACAAGCGCAATAAGGGTATCCCCAGGCTGTAAGGTACTGACCAAGCGTAATACTTCCGCAGCACCATCCATTCCAGCCTGATCGGGTACCGGATGACCGGCTTCAACGATCTTGATCTGTTGCGTTGGCGATGCATGACCATAACGAGTAATTACTAAACCATCGATTGATGTATCTGGCCAATGGCTTTTGGCATAGCTCTCTAGAGCACTTGCCATCGCAGCGCTTGCTTTACCTGCGCCAACCACGAGACATCGACCTTGCGGAGCCTTACCCTTTGGAAAAATTTTGGCAAGATACTCTGGAACGATTTTTTTAGGATCGGCAACGGCTAGTGCCGCCGCAAACGCGCCCTCTAAATGCAGCTGACGACTTGAGGAGGGCTGTGAGGTTTGCATTTGCCCATTTTAAGCCTAATTATCAATGGCTTGATCAGGGTCAATCGGTGCGTTTTCTTGTAACTGCCACATGGAAGCATAGCGGCCATTGGACTCTAAAAGCTCATAATGCGTACCGCGTTCGATGATTTGCCCGTGCTCCATGACTAAGATTTGGTCGGCATGTACTACCGTTGACAATCGATGGGCAATGATTAAGGTGGTCCGATTTTTTGCCAAATTGAACAATTCATCCTGAAAGGCGCGCTCGGTCTTTGAATCAAGCGCCGAAGTCGCTTCATCAAAAATTAATAGGGCAGGCTTCTTTAAGAGGGTGCGTGCAATCGCAACCCGTTGCTTCTCACCACCAGAAAGCTTGAGACCGCGTTCGCCCACAGGGGTGTCGTACCCCTCTGGCAGATGTTCAATAAACTGGCTCATCTGTGCGGCACGCGCTGCCTCTACAATCGCCTCACGACTTGCCTGCGGGCTTCCATAGGCAATGTTGTAGGCAATCGTGTCATTGAACAAGACGGTGTCTTGAGGAACAATGCCAATCACTTTGCGTAGACTAGCTTGCTCCACATCTTGAATATTTTGGCCATCCAATAGGATCGCACCAGATTGCACATCGTAAAAGCGAAAGAGTAATCTCGCTAAGGTACTTTTGCCAGCCCCACTTTGCCCAACTACCGCGGTAATCGTCCCGGCTGGAATCGTAAAACTCAAATCCTTCAAAATCTCACGCTTCTCGTTATACGAAAAGTAGACATGCTCAAACCGAACCTCGGGGCCCTTAGCAAAATCCCGAATAAGCAAAGGCTTGGCATTTTTGGAATCGTTGATTTCTTGGTCTTCATTCAAAAGCGTGAACATGTGATCCATATCGGTGATCGACTGCTTCATTTCACGATAAATCACCCCCAAGAAATTTAAGGGGATGTATAACTGAATCATGAGCGTATTCACAAGCACTAAATCACCTAAAGTCATCGATCCATCGACCACGCCCTGAGTGGCTCGCCATAGAATTAAAACCAAGCCGACTGCAATAATTGCCTGCTGACCTAGATTCAGAATCGCTAAAGATTGTTGAGAGAGGATGGCAGCAGACTGATAATGCTTAAGATTTTCGTCGTAGCGACGCGCTTCAAAATGCTCATTTCCAAAATACTTAACAGTCTCAAAGTTAATCAAAGAATCAATCGCGCGTTGATTGGCTTTTGAATCCATTTCATTCATCGTTCGCCGATAATGAGTGCGCCATTCGGTTACTTTGATCGTATAAAAAATATAGATGACTAATGCAACAAAGGTAATAATTGCAAACCAAATATCGTAGTTGTAAGCGAAATATGCCAACACCAAAGCGAATTCAATCATGGTTGGCAAAATACTGTAGAGCGAGAATGAGACCAGAGTTTGAATACCACGCGTCCCACGTTCAATATCGCGACTCACTCCACCGGTCTGACGACCTAAATGAAACTGTAAGCTCAAGGCATGCAAATGCTCAAATACTTGTAACGCAATCTTGCGCACAGCACTTTGGGTCACTTTTGCAAAAAGTAATTCACGTAACTCGGAAAACAGTGATGCAAGTAAGCGCAATGCGCCGTAACCCACAATCAGGCCGGCAGGAACGATTAAATAACTTTGCAAAGAACCGGGCTTGATGTTCATGGCATCAATCAGGTCCTTTAAAACAATCGGGACACCCAAGTTAGCAAATTTGGCAGCCACTAAGCACAACATGGCAAAGAGAACCCGAAAGCGATGCTCAAACAGATATGGCAAAAGATCTTTAATGACTTGCCAATCCGAACGATTAGCGGCTCGCTTGATGGGCAGCATGCCACCCGATGGCTGGTTCTGAGCGCCTCTCATCGTGTCAACTGAGAGGAATCGTTGTAAAACTGCAAAATGGCATCTCGATTGGTATGAGAAAAACACTTTTGTGCAGCCTCTTGATAAGGCAGCCAAACATACTGCAAATGCTCCCGAGGCGCTAACCGAATCGTAGTATTTGTGGGAACCTCCAGAGCAAACCAGTGCTCCGTATTGCGCTCGACCCCCGGGGGGTAGCGATGACGCCAACCTGGATAAATCTCATACTGCACGGCATGATGAAGATTTTGAAGAGCATCCAAAGGCAGGGCTTGGATGTTGATACCGGTCTCTTCGGCCACCTCTCGAATCGCCGCGCTCTCGAGTGGCTCATCAATAAAATCAAGACTACCAGTGACCGATTGCCAAAATCCTGGCCGATCTGCCCGCTCGAGCAGAAGGACTTCCCGATTTCTGTTGTGAATAAGGACTAAAACCGAAATCGGGATTTTCAAATCAACCCACCGGATTGGTATTGCGTAACCGGATATGTAGTTCACGCAATTGACGCTCATCGACAGGACTTGGAGCTTGCGTCAATAAACATTGTGCGCGCTGAGTCTTGGGGAAGGCAATCACATCGCGAATCGACTCTGCACCCGTCATCATGGTCACAATGCGATCCAATCCAAAGGCAATTCCTCCGTGGGGAGGTGCGCCGTATTGCAGGGCATCCAATAAGAAACCGAATTTTGCTTTCGCTTCGTCTGGCCCAATCTTCAGTGCACGAAATACCTGACTTTGGACAACCTCTTGGTGAATACGAACCGATCCACCACCGATTTCGCTACCATTCAATACCATGTCATAGGCTTTTGCCAGGCATTTACCGGGATCAGTTTCTAATAGCTTCAGGTGTTCATCTTTGGGGCTAGTGAAAGGATGATGACAGGCAACCCAACGGGCATCATCTTCATCGTAATCAAACATTGGGAAATCAACCACCCATAATGGCTTCCAACCTTCTGTAAAGAGTCCCTGTTTCTTACCCCAATCCGAATGACCAATTCGCAGACGAAGATTTCCAATCGCATCATTAACGATCTTGGTTTTATCTGCACCAAAGAAAATCAGGTCGCCATCTTTTGCTTTGGTTCTCTCTAATATTCCGGCAATTGCAGCATCGTGTAGATTTTTTACAATCGGCGACTGTAATCCATTGCGCCCTTCTGCAACTGAATTAACCTTAATCCATGCCAAGCCCTTAGCGCCATAGATCGATACGAATTGCGTGTAATCATCGATTTCGCTACGGCTGATTTCTGCTCCGCTAGGAACGCATAAGGCTACAACCCGACCACCCTCTTGATTGGCGGGCCCCGAAAATACTTTGAAATCAACATCACGCATCAGGTCAGTTAATTCAGTAAATTCCATTGCAACCCGTAAATCGGGTTTATCGGAACCATAACGCGCCATCGCCTCTGAATACGGCATGATAGGGAATGGATTGGGTAGCTCCACCTTCATCACGGTTTTAAAAATATGTCGCATCATATTTTCAAAGAGAGAGCGGATCTCAAGCTCGTCTAAGAATGCGGTTTCACAATCAATTTGGGTAAATTCAGGCTGGCGATCCGCACGCAGATCTTCATCACGAAAGCATTTTGTAATTTGGTAGTAGCGATCAAAACCGGCCACCATCAATAATTGCTTGAATAATTGAGGCGATTGGGGCAAAGCAAAAAATTGACCATCGTGAACGCGTGACGGCACCAGATAATCGCGTGCGCCCTCTGGGGTGCTCTTCGTAAGCATTGGCGTTTCAATGTCAATAAATCCGGCCGCATCTAAATAACGTCTTGTTTCCATAGCAACCTGATAACGCAAACGCAAATTCTTTTGCATTTGCGGACGACGTAAATCCAAGACCCGATGGGTCAAGCGCGTCGTTTCAGAAAGATTGTCATCATCAAGCTGAAATGGTGGGGTTACCGATGCATTTAATACATGTAAGTCATGGCACAGAACCTCAACCTTACCGCTGATTAAATCTGGGTTCTCAGTTCCAGCCGGTCTTGCGCGAACCAAGCCTTTAATTTGAATACAGTATTCGTTACGGACCTCTTCGGCCTGTTTAAACATATCGGGACGGTCTGGGTCGCAAACCACTTGTACAAATCCCTCTCGATCGCGCAGATCAATAAAAATGACGCCGCCATGATCGCGCCGGCGATTAACCCAGCCAGCGAGGGTAATTTCTTGACCAATTAAAGAATCAGTAACCTGACCACAGGTATGACTGCGCATCGACATAAGTATTCCTAATGAGGTTGATTGAGGGTCTTGGGTTGAGCGATTCGAGGTGCCACCGAACCCATCGACACAATATGCTTGAGCGCTTCTTGCACGCTCATATCCAGCTCGATTACATTGGCACGCGGCACAATCATAAAAAAGCCGGAGGTTGGATTTGGTGTGGTGGGCAAAAATACATTGACATATTCACCACCCAACTTATTGTTCACTTCAGGCGCTGCGGTGCCGGTTTGGAAAGCGATTACCCATGACTCAAGATGTGGATAACGAATCAACAGAGCTTTACGAAACGCTTGGTTATTTCCAGAAAATAATGTGGAGGAAACCTGCTTCACACTCGAATAAATGGAGCGCACGATTGGGATGCGGGTCACGGTTCGGTCCCAGAGCTTGAGCCACCATTGGCCCGCAAAATTAATTGCAAGGAAGCCCGTAAATCCAATCACTGCCAATACGATCAGAATCCCAAGCCCCGGGATTTCACGGAAATGCCGTAATTCCCCTGAAAATTGACCAGGCGAAAGCGTAATGATGGCCGACATTACCCAGCCAAAAATTTGATCGATGACACCTAGCCCCCATGTGATCACCCAAATCGTGACCGCCATCGGAATCCAAACCAAAATGCCAGCAATAAAGTATTTTTTCATGAGAATTTGTGCCTAACCCGCTATTTTAGCGAGTTAAGGCCAATTCAGGCGGATTTGCCTTAAATGGAGTGGATTCGGACCAAAACCAAAAGAGCGCCGACTAAGAAACCGCTGAGGAATAAAGCGATTCCGAGCCATTGGCGACGTTTGCGTCGCTCATCGATTAACAGCTGTTTCAGCAAATCCAACTCAGGGCGCTGCTCTTTACGGTGAACCTGTTCCAGGTTTTCAGCAATCAGACGTGGCAAGGTAGGCAAAATCTTGGCCCAATTTGGCGCCTCTTTCTTTAGCCCATCAATGAGGCCTCGCAATCCAAGCTGCTGGCTCACCCAGCGCTCCAAAATAGGTTTAGCGGTTTTCCAAAGGTCGAGGTCAGGGTCCAATTGACGACCCAGGCCCTCCACATTTAAGAGGGTCTTTTGCAATAAAGTAAGTTGGGGTTGAATCTCAACCTTAAAGCGACGTGATGTTTGAAAGAGTCGCATCAACACAATACCCAAAGAAATATCTTTCAGTGGTCGATCAAAATAGGGTTCGCAAACGGTGCGCACTGCGCCCTCCAACTCTTCTAATCGAGTATTTGCTGGAACCCAACCTGATTCAATGTGTAACTCGGCAACGCGCCGATAGTCGCGATTAAAGAATGCCAAGAAATTCTGGGCCAAATAATTCTTATCAAACTCGCTCAAATTTCCAACAATCCCGAAGTCGAGGGAGATGTATCGACCAAAGGTGTTGGGGTCCAAGCTGACTAAGATATTTCCTGGGTGCATGTCCGCGTGGAAGAAACCATACTCAAATACTTGAGTAAAAAAGATCTCAACCCCATCGATAGCCAACTTCTTAAAATCAACTCCTGCAGCGCGCAACTCATGCGTTTTACCAATTGAGACGCCATACATCCGCTCCATCACAATCACATTGGTATGACATAAATCCCAAATCATTTCAGGAATCATGAGTTTGTCGGAGTCTGCAAAATTGCGGCGCAATTGGCTAGCATTAGCCGCTTCGCGCATCAGATCAAGTTCATCGTGCAAATAGGTATCAAATTCAGCGACCACCTCTCGTGGCTTGAGTCGTCGACCATCTTCTGAAACTTTCTCGACAATGCGTGCCAAGTCATGCATTAAAGCCAAGTCGCTCTCAATCACCGGCAAAATACCAGGGCGCAATACTTTGATGGCGATCTCTTTATTAGCCCACTCGGGATGCGTCTCGTTACCTCGCAAGACTCCAAAATGAACCTGCGCGACCGATGCACTCGCCACTGGCGTTGCATCAAACGATGAGAAAATCACTTCGATCGGGTGGCCTAATGCTTTTTCAATAATCGCCTTGGACTGCTCATTAGAAAAAGGTGGGACGCGATCTTGAAGCTTCGCTAGTTCATTAGAAACATCATCGGGCAATAAATCCCTACGGGTCGATAGGACCTGACCAAATTTGACAAAAATTGGGCCAAGCGCCTCAAGTGCTAAGCGAATTCGCTCGCCACGAGGTAACTGACTTGGGGAGGTTGATGCAATGAGTCCAAGAAAGAACCGGCGTACACCGGGTCTCAAATTATCGCGAATCAGCCCAAATAAATTAAAGCGCCAAGCCGTATAGAAAATAATGCTTAGGCGAACAATACGACTCACAGTTAATCCCGACTTTTTTGTAAAAAGGAAATTCGCTTTTCAAGGCGCTCAACCGCATCACGAACTGCCTGAATCTCCATTTTATGAGAAACAAAATCGCGTTGATGCAATAAGACTTTTTTTTCCTCACTTAGGTACTCGACCATATTCCCTTGTAAATCAAGGATTGCTTTCTCTGTCGCTTTAGCAAAGCGTTTGGCTTGCGTACTAATATAGTGTGCGGGTGCATCACCGATAATTCTGGCTAAATCTTCCTCGTACTCCCAACGCAATTGATTTGAAAGCTTAGCAATCAATTGAGCCAATTGGGCATCGCCCGTTATTTTGACGGCTCTCATCGCCCGGTCTTTGATGGTTCCCTGCGGGGCGCTAAGCGCTGAAAAGCTGTTGGCATCAACTTCTAAAACCAAATTAGGATGCGGATGCACTTCAGATAAAAGAGCAATAAACGAGTCGTCCTGAATTTGCCATTGCATTGACCCGATTGGCAAAATTAACTCGATTACCTGGCCTTGATGATTACTTAAATCACGCAAAGCCCACTGCTCACGCTCAAGGACATGATTAATGGCGCGCACCAAAGCCGTTTTTGGGAAATCAAAACGCAGATTCATAGTGTAAAAAACCCGCACAGGGCGGGTTTTCCAATCGGGGAAAGGTTAAAGCTTAAACCAATTGCTGAATACCAGCTAGAACCCAGCCCCCAGGAACATTGACAGGCTTCGATAAATTCCAAACCTCCCTAAATGGTTCAGCGGGTCCATCTGCCTGCTCCCGAATCATGCCAGTGAACTCAACGCTGCACAGGTAAGTATTCGCGTCGGTCTCAACGCCCAAGAGTTCAGCGTTTAGCGTAACCACATCCGTTTGATTTACCCCTTCAGCACGGCCCTGCAGATCACGTTGCAAGCTGGCAAACATTTCGGGGGTTGTAAATTCGCGCAATGCCTCAAGATCGCCAGCATCCCAAGCCTTTTGCAAACGCGTGAAGTAGTGTTTTGCATTGGCCAAAAATGCGATTTGATCAAAGCCTTCAGGCAGTTGATAAGCAGGAGCCTCCTCAAGCATTGGGCTTGGCGATCCAAATCCAGTATTCACTGGATGACTAGGCGTAAAGGCAGGCTCTTGCCTCGCGGTTCGTTGCATTCCATTAGAAGCAGGCACTGGGCTTGGCATATTTTTAGCGCTGGCTGGCATAAAGCGGCGCAACACGAATAACAATACAAAACCAACTAAGACGGCCAATAAGAGTCCTGTCAAAAATGAAGCAGCAGCCTCACCTAAACCAAAATGCGAAAGCAAGTAAGCAATTCCAAGACCTGCTGCAAGACCGCCTAACATTCCACCTAAGCCCGAACGCTTAGCTGCAGCGGCTGGCGCAGCAGCTTGAGCAGGTGCCGCAGCAGGTTGTTGCGCTTGCTGTGCTGGTTTTTGCTGGGCCGGAGGTTGTGCTTGTTTTTGCTTAGGCGCATTGGCTGAGCGACCGATGTTCGACCCACCGCCCAAACGCTTTGCGTCAACAACAGCGACATGCCCAACCGATAAAAAAGCAAAGGACAGTGCAAAAACACCGGCTTTTAAATAAGTACTTTTCATTGAATCAGTCTCCCATCTACGATCTGTAAGTATTACTTTACAGTGAATATCTAGTATTTAATACCAATATGCAAGGCGACGATACCCCCAGTCATTCTATGGGTATGGACCTCATCAAACCCAACGCTCTCCATCATGGCTTTGAGGGTTTGGGCATCTGGATGCATGCGGATTGATTCTGCCAAGTATTGATAACTAGCGGCATCCTTCGCAACCTTGTCCCCAAGCCATGGCAGCACCTTAAAGGAATATAGGTCGTAAATTGGGGCTATGAGTGGGTCTGGCTTGGAAAACTCCAAAACCAAAACCTTACCCCCAGGTCGAATCACCCTAGCCATCTCCGACAAGGCACGCTCTTTATGCGTCATATTCCGCAGACCAAATGCAACGCTCACTACATCAAAATGGTGATTTGGGAAGGGGATCTGTTCTGCATCAAACTGAATGCATGGAATTACAAGACCGCGATCCAAAAGTCGATCTCGACCTACCGATAGCATGGATGCATTGATATCGCTTAACCACACCTCAGCCTCAGGATGAATGCCCCATTGCGCAGATTGCGCAAAAGAGTAGGCAAGGTCGCCAGTCCCACCAGCAATATCAAGCACCCGGTCGCCGGCCTTAACATTCGCTTGGGCTAAGGTAAATTTTTTCCAGAGGCGATGCAAACCGGCCGACATCAGATCGTTCATGATGTCGTATTTCGCAGCTACCGAATGGAAGACCTCGGCAACTTTCTCGGCCTTTTGAGACTCATCAACGCTTTGATATCCAAAATGGGTCTTTGACATATTTAGTGCCCACAACCATGGGATTTAGTCACCATCGCAGCATCGCGATCAATACCGGCGACTTTGCAGCGCTCAAGGTAATCTTTCCACAAAGACTCTTGGTTTTCACATAACTCATACAAATAGTCCCATGAATAAAGACCCGAGTCATGACCATCTGAAAAAGTTGGCTTAATCGCGTAATGACCAACTGGCTCAATGTTTAGGATGCCAACGTCTCGCTTACCCGTTTGCAAGACCTCCTGCCCTGGTCCATGACCACGTACCTCGGCTGATGGTGAGTAGACACGCAAAAACTCAAAAGGTAAACGATAGCTCTTTCCATTCTCGTATTGAAGCTCGAGAACCTTTGAGTTTTCATGCACGATTAAATTGCTTGGAATCATTACACTAATACCCTTTCAATTCCGCCTTGGTTGGCCTTAGTTACGTAGCTTTCAAGCCAATTGTCACCCAATAAATGCTTGGCCATTTCAACCACAATGTAATCCGCCTTGGTCTCGCTATCGCCATCAAAACGCGATAAGCCTTGTAAGCACGATGGGCAACTGGTTAATACTTTAACTTCACCAGCAAAGTCTTTCCTTAGTTCGGTCGCACCCTTTTCCATTTCAATTTGCTTGCGATAACGCACTTGAGTTGAAATATCTGGCCGAGTAATTGCTAGCGTACCGGACTCACCACAGCAACGCTCGTTCTTCACAATTGCCGTGCCATCCTCAAGTGTAATCAGCTCATTGACTGTCTTCAAAGGATCCTGAAGCTTCATAGGGGTGTGGCATGGATCGTGATACATATAGCGAACTCCCTCAACACCCTCAAGTCTTAGCCCTTTCTCGAGCAGGTACTCATGAATATCAATAATTCGACAACCTGGGAAGATTTGATCAAACTGATAGTCTGCCAGTTGATCGTAACAGGTACCACAGGAGACCACGACTGTTTTGATATCGAGATAGTTCAAGGTATTAGCCACCCGATGAAATAGCACTCGATTATCCGTAATCATTTTCTCGGCTTTATCAAAGTCGCCGTTTCCCTTTTGCGGATAACCGCAGCACAAATACCCAGGGGGTAGTACGGTTTGCACACCAACGTGCCAAAGCATTGCCTGAGTCGCCAATCCCACTTGTGAAAATAGTCGCTCCGAACCGCATCCTGGGAAATAGAAAACCGCTTCCGTATCAACACTCGTCTCCAAAGGATTACGAATAATCGGTACATAGTCCGCGTTTTCAATATCCAAAAGTGCGCGGGCAGTCTTTTTGGGTAAATTGCCGGGCATCTTCTTATTCACAAAATAAATCACCTGCTCTTTCAAAGCAGGCTTACCAACTGTCGCAGGTGGTGATTGTGTTTGCTGAACGGCCCATTTTTTGAATAATTGATGGGCAAAGCGCTGCAAGCCATAACCCCATTCAATCATCACCTTACGACTCATTCGGATGGTTTCGGGATTAGTTGCATTGAGGAATAACATCGATGCGCTAGTACCTGGATTAAAGCGGCGCTGCCCCATCTTACGTAACAAATTACGCATATTCATGGTGACATCACCAAAATCGATTTTGACTGGGCATGGCGTATAGCACTTATGACAAACTGTGCAGTGCGCAGCAACATCGTCAAACATTTCCCAATGCCGAATCGATACCCCGCGGCGGGTTTGCTCTTCATATAAAAATGCTTCGATTAATAATGAAGTGGCAAGAATTTTGTCTCTGGGGCTATACAACAAATTTGCTCGAGGCACATGAGTTGCACAGACTGGCTTGCACTTTCCACACCGCAAACAATCTTTTACGCTGTCAGCAATCGCTCCGATATCGCTTTGTTGCATGATGATCGATTCGTGACCCATGAGTCCAAAGCTTGGGGTATATGCCATTTGTAGATTGGCATTTGGCATTAGCTTGCCTTTATTAAAGTGGTTGTTTGGATCCACTCGATTTTTATAAGAACGAAATTCTTTGAGTTCCTCGTCCGTGAGGTACTCTAATTTTGTAATACCAATGCCATGCTCACCCGAAATCACGCCGTCCAAGGAGCGTGCCAAAACCATAATGCGATCAACTGCACGGTGGGCATCTTGCAACATCTCATAATCGTCCGAGTTCACCGGAATATTGGTGTGAACATTGCCGTCTCCAGCATGCATATGTAAGGCAACAAATACGCGTTTGCGTAATATCTTCTGATGAATTGATTTAATTTCTTTTAATACCAAATCAAAGGTGGAGCCACCAAAGATGACTTGCAGTGGGGCAAGTAATTCGTTTTTCCATGAAGCGCGCAGGGTCCCATCTTGCAACTGTGGGAAAAACTGATCTATTTTCTCTAACCACTCTGCCCAGCGAGTCCTTACTTCACGTAGTAGTGTCTGGGCCTGAATGACGCGATCGCCCACCATTTCTGCTCGTGAAATATCCTCAATCTCGTCATTTGCACGAATCGGAAGTGTTGCTTGATTGATATATTGCTCGAGGGCATCAAGTAACTGAATTTTATTTTTAAGCGATAGCTCGATGTTAATTTGATCAATTCCATCGGTGTACTCGCCCATTCGCTCGAGCGGAATCACCACATCCTCATTAATCTTGAATGCATTGGTATGCTTTGCAATCGCCGCCGTTCTCGCTCGATCCAACCAAAACTTCTTACGCGCTTCAGCGCTCACTGCTACAAAGCCTTCGCCTACACGCCGATTGGCCATACGCACCACTTCGCTAGTCGCAGCAGCAACGGCCTCCTCATCCTCTCCAGCGATATCACCGATGAGTACCATTTTGGGCAAACCGTTGCGTTTGGATTTTGTGGAGTACCCCACCGCTTTTAAATAGCGGTCATCGAGGTGCTCGAGTCCCGCCAATAGGGGTCCACCTTTTTTACTTAAATCATCCAAATACGCTTTGATCTCAACAATGCTTGGAATGGCTTCACGTGCCTGGCCAAAAAACTCCAAACAAACGGTACGCATATGCTTTGGCATGCGATGCAAAATCCAGATGGCACTCGTAATCAGACCATCGCAACCTTCTTTTTGAATACCCGGTAAGCCGGATAAAAATTTATCCGTCACATCTTTACCCAAACCTGCTTTCCTAAATTTAGCGCCCTCGATTTCTAAAACCTCGGAACGTAAAACCTTGGCTTGAGGTGTCGCCTTGCCATCCGACCAGATCAAACGAAACCGAGCAACGCCTTGATCATGAATCTTGCCAAGGTTATGGTCGAGCCGCTCAATATCGAGCCAATTTCCATCGGGATCCACCATGCGCCAACTAGCCAGATTATCCAAAGCGGTTCCCCATAAAACTGCTTTCTTACCGCCTGCGTTCATGGCGATATTTCCGCCAATGCAGCTGGCATCTGCTGAGGTTGGATCGACAGCAAAAACGAGTCCTTGTTTTTCTGCGGCATCTGCTACACGACGGGTCACCACGCCCGCCCCAGAGAAAATCGTAGGTACCGGAGTACTTAGGCCAGGCAATACAGAATGTACGACCGCTCCAAGATCAATTAACTTTTCTGTATTAATCACCGCCGACATTGCCACCATTGGGATGGCGCCACCGGTATAACCCGTACCACCTCCGCGCGGAACAATGGTCAGTCCTAACTCAATACATGCTCTGACCAAGTTTGGAATTTCTGCTTCGGTATCTGGCTTGAGAACAACAAATGGATACTCGATTCGCCAATCGGTTGCATCGGTAACGTGCGCAACGCGTGACATTCCGTCAAATGCGATATTGTCAACATGCGTAAATTTGCTAAATTCCTTCTTGGCCCGCTTGCGCAATTGCGATACGGTTTGAAAGTTATTCGCAAAGGATTCCACTGCGGTGCGAGCGGCTAATATCAATTCGTTAACTTGCTCAGCAAAATCTCCCGAGATCCGTTTTTCAACCTCACCCAAACGATGCCACAAGGCTTGAATGAGTGCCTCGCGACGTTTGGGGTTATCCAATAAGTCATCTTGTAAGTAAGGATTGCGCTCGACAACCCAAATATCGCCCAACACCTCAAACAGCATCCTGGCAGAGCGGCCTGTACGTCGCACACTCCGTAACTGCTCCAAAATTTCCCATGCCTTGACACCCAAGAGACGAATAACAATCTCTCGATCGGAAAATGAGGTGTAGTTATACGGAATCTCACGAAGACGATGGGATTGCGTATCGATCTCAGACAAGCTATCTAAGGAGATAGGTGCGTTCATGGTGGCCAGTCGATTAAAGCTCTATTTTAGATGAGCTTGATCATTCCCGTTGCCAATCAATTTGGCACAATACTGAATTAATTTAAGGACTTATGTGCCAAGCATGGTACGCTTTCGTGATGAAAAATGATTATTTAAGCCGAATTGAGAACGCCAAGGTCTACGATGTTGCACGCAAAACAGAATTAGAGAAGGCTCGGGATCTAAGCGCACGCTTTCAAAACACGATTCTTTTAAAGCGCGAAGACAGTCAACCGGTCTTCTCATTTAAGTTGCGCGGTGCATATAACAAAATGGCCGGATTGAGCCCGGCGGCTCTTAAAAAGGGGGTGATTGCCGCCTCTGCCGGCAATCATGCGCAAGGTGTTGCACTGTCTGCCGCCAAACTCAAATGCAAGGCGGTGATCGTGATGCCAATCACTACCCCTCAAGTCAAAATTGATGCAGTGAAGGCTCACGGTGGCAAGTGGGTGGAACTGGTCTTGACCGGTGATTCTTACAGCGATGCCTATCAAGAAGCTCAACTGCTTCAGAAAAAGAAGGGGTACACCTTTATCCACCCTTTTGATGATCCAGACGTCATTGCTGGTCAAGGCACGATTGCTAAAGAAATCCTCGATCAACACCCTGATCCAATTGATGCCATTTTTGTGGCAATTGGCGGAGGAGGCCTAATCTCAGGAATCGGCGCCTACATCAAATCAGTTAGGCCAAAGATCAAAGTAATTGGTGTGCAAACGGTTGACTCAGATGCGATGAAACAGTCTTTACAACTAGGTAAGCGCGTTGAACTGAAGGAAGTTGGTCTGTTCTCAGATGGCACCGCGGTCAAGCAGGTGGGCAAGGAGACCTTTAAGATCTGCCAACAGGTAGTTGACGACATTGTCTTAGTCGATACCGATGAAATCTGTGCTGCGATCAACGATGTCTTTACTGATACGCGCAGTATTTTGGAGCCCGCAGGCGCACTCGCTATCGCTGGTTTAAAGAAATATGTTGAGAAGCATCACCTCAAAAAGAAAACTCTGGTAGCCATTGCATGTGGTGCCAATATGAATTTCAGTCGTCTACGATTTGTGGCTGAACGTGCCGATGTAGGTGAATTTCGTGAGGCGATCTTTGCGGTCACCATTCCTGAAGAGCGAGGATCTTTTAAAGCGTTTTGCAAAATGCTTGGTAAACGCAATGTCACTGAATTTAACTACCGCATCGCTCATGCCGATCAAGCGCATATTTTTGTTGGCATTGGAACCCAACGGGCGGGTGATAACAAAACTATTGCCAGCGCCTTTCGTAAAGCCGGATTTGCAACCATTGATCTAAGCCATGATGAGTTGGCCAAAACGCATCTAAGACACATGGTTGGCGGTAGTTCCGCCTTGGCTAAAGATGAACTACTCTACCGCTTTGAATTTCCAGAACGCCCCGGTGCACTGATGCGCTTTCTGGATAGCCTAGCCCCGAACTGGAATATTAGTTTGTTTCATTACCGTAATCACGGGGCCGATTATGGACAAATCTTATTAGGAATCCAGGTACCGAAGAACGAACAGCCGGCCTTTAAACAATTTTTGAAGACTTTAGGCTATCCTCATTGGGATGAAAGCACGAATCCTGCGTACCGCCTATTTCTAAAATAAGATGTCCTATACCCTCGCTGGAAAACTAGTCGTTGCCATTTCATCGAGAGCACTCTTTGATTTTGAAGAGGAAAACCGCCTGTTTGAACAAAGTGATGACAGTGCCTACATGAAATTACAGCTTGAACGCTTAGCGATTCCAGCCCAAGTGGGTGTTGCTTTTCCTCTCGTTAAAAAATTACTGCGCTTTAATCAAGATCAGCCGCGTGTCGAAGTTGTGATCCTGTCACGTAACGATCCGGTCAGTGGTTTACGCGTATTTCGTTCTGCCAAACACCATGGGCTTAGTATTGAACGCGGGGTCTTTACCCGTGGTAGGCCACCGTATCACTACTTAAAATCGCTGCAAGCCAACCTCTTCTTATCAGCAAATGAAGAAGATGTACGCGCCACACTCGATGCCGGCTTTCCGGCGGCGCGCGTCTACCCAGAATCCACCAAAATGGCCGAGAACAACCCTAATGAAATCCGTATTGCCTTTGACGGAGATGCTGTTTTATTTTCAGATGAGGCCGAACAAGTTTTTCAGGATCAAGGTCTACAAGCATTTGTTGATCATGAGAGTCAACGTGCTGCCATCCCATTGCCACCCGGTCCCTTTAAGCCCTTGCTTGCCGCCCTTCACCAACTGCAAACCGAAGCTGAACCTAAAAATGAAATGCGCATCCGCACTGCATTAGTCACAGCCCGCTCGGCACCAGCTCATGAGCGTGCCATTCGCACTTTGATGAACTGGGGAATTGATGTGGATGAGGCGATGTTTCTTGGGGGCCTATCCAAGCGCGAGTTTCTGAAAGAGTTCGAGCCTGACTTTTTCTTTGATGATCAAACCGGTCATTGCAATGCTGCCTCCAGTGTCGCCCCAACGGGGCATGTAATTTCTGGGGTCAGCAATACCAACCGGTCCAAAGCCTAAATTTTTCTATGTCTAAATTTATTCTCGGTCAGCAAAGTGCTTACCCTAATCAGTATGATCCAGGTCTGCTCTTTCCCATCCCTCGTGCCGAGAATCGCCAGAAACTAGGCATTGAGGAGGGCTCACCTCTACCGTTTTTAGGAGTTGACCTTTGGAATGCTTTTGAATTGAGCTGGCTAAACCCCAAAGGCAAACCACAAATCGCATTGGCTGAATTTGCGATTCCTGCAGAGTCGCCATACATGATTGAGTCGAAGTCGTTCAAACTCTACCTCAATAGCCTCAATCAACATCACTTTGACAATATTGGCGCTGTTCGCGAGTGCTTAAGCCGTGATTTAGCCTTAGCCCTTGGTAGTTCATTGCAAATCAAGTTGCTTGACCCATCCCAGATACAAGACCAAAAAAAATACCCATCAATGCAAGAACTAAATGGTCAACTTCTCGATCGCCTTGATATTGAAGTCAATCAAACACAGATTGCTGACCCGCTACTTCTAAGTGCAGATCAAAACTCAGCCCCTATTACACAAACTCTGGTCTCGCATTTACTGAAATCCAATTGCCCGGTTACCGGTCAACCCGATTGGGCCAGTGTACAAATTTATTACCAGGGACGGCCCATCGATGAGGAAGGACTATTACGCTACCTGGTTGGCTTTCGTCAGCTTGGTGAATTCCACGAACACTGCGTTGAAAAAATCTTTTGCGATGTTAAGGCTCGCTGCCAACCCGAGAAGCTCTCAGTTTATGCGCGCTACACCCGGCGGGGTGGTTTAGACATTAATCCGTTTCGGGCGGATTTCAATGCTGCCTGGCCCAACAATATTCGTCACGCCAGGCAGTAATACTAGAACGGAATATCGTCATCCATTGCATCAAGTGCATTTGCGCTTGGACTCGATGTGCTCTCAGCAGGCTTAGAACGACCGCTTGATGATTCCTCTCCAGAGCCAGCCATTCGAGCGCCGAGCATTTGCATGCTGTCAGCAATGATCTCAGTGGAATACTTTTCTTGTCCACTTTGATCCGTCCACTTTCGAGTCCGCAAGCGACCCTCGACATAAACCTGTGAACCTTTTTTTAGATATTGACCCGCAATTTCAGCTAACTTACCGAAAAAGGCAATGCGATGCCATTCGGTGTTCTCTTTCATTTCGCCTGTTTGCTTATCTTTATAGCGATCTGAAGTGGCTACTGAAATATTAGTGACGGCGTCACCGCTGGGCATATACCGTGTTTCTGGGTCACGCCCAACATTACCAACGATGATGACTTTATTGACTGAAGCCATTTTGTCTCCCGAAGAAAATTAAATAAAAAGTGTGGCTAAAGCTACTTTGCGGTTTGCGACGATGGAATATCACGCATTGGCCAAGCAATTATAAGCCAGGCAATGATTAAAACGGTGCCGCCAATGAATACCGAAAGGTTTCCAAAAAGCTGCATCATGAGTCCGCCGAGCGCTGCGCCAGTAAATAATCCGACAGACTGAGTCGTGTTGTAGATGCCCAAGGCCGCTCCTTTTTCATCTTTGGCCCAACGCGATACCATCGAGGGTTGCAAGGCTTCAAGTAAATTAAATCCGACAAAGTAAATCAACAGAGCACTGACAATAGTTGTAATGGAATGAGCTTGCAAGAAGATGATTTGTGCAATCAAAAGGATGACAACGGCTGTTAGCAATACAAGCCGTAATTTCTTTTTCTTTTCTCCATAAATAATCCCTGGCAACATCAAAAAGAATGAAACAACGACCACTGGAAAGTAAATTTTCCAATGATCATCCAATGGCATACCCGCATCCACGAGTAAGCGCGGCACAACCAGGAACATGGCCACTTGGGTGGCATTGAGAACAAACACCCCCACATTGAGCCGGAATAATTCAGGTCTTAGAAAAATTTGCATGAGCGGCTGATGCTCACCCCGAATTTGCTTGGGGGGACTTGGCACCAAGAGCCAGGCAACCAAAAAGCCAATCAAGCCCAACACTGCTAATAACAAGAACATGCCATCCAGGCCAATCGCTCGATAAATTGGCGTCGCAATCACTAATGAAAGGGCAAATGAGATACCGATACTTCCACCCACAATCGCCATTGCCGCAGTTCTCACTTGCTCGCGTGTTAAATCCGCCACCCAAGCAGACACTGCGGCAGAGATTGCTCCTGCTCCCATGAGCCCTCGCCCAATGGCGATCCACAACAAATCATCTCGACTGGCTGCAATCAATGCGCCAGCAATAAATAAACTCAATCCCCATAAAACAACCGGCTTACGACCCACCCGATCCGAAAGAATTCCTAAGGGAATATGGAAAAAGGCCTGAACAATATTAAAAATCCCAAGGGCCAAACCGACCCATAAGGCATTCTCTCCCCCCGGTAAATCCTTGGCATGCAAGGAGAAAACGGGTAACAGCAAGAAAAGTCCCAGCATCCGCAAGCCAAAGATACCGGCAAGGGCAAGGGTTGAGCGTAGTTCGGAAGAGTTCATGGGAAAAGGCTATATTAACAAGTTACGCTAAAAAATCATGAATAACGAAATCAAAATCCGTGGGGCCCGAACCCACAACCTAAAAAATATCAATCTTGATATCCCCCGCGAAAAGCTGGTGGTGTTGACCGGCTTATCCGGTTCTGGCAAAAGCTCTTTGGCTTTCGATACGCTCTATGCCGAAGGACAGCGTCGCTATGTTGAATCACTCTCGGCCTATGCGCGCCAATTTCTGCAGTTAATGGAAAAACCCGACGTGGATGTGATTGAGGGTTTATCACCCGCAATCTCCATCGAGCAAAAGGCAACTAGCCATAATCCGCGCTCAACCGTTGGTACTGTCACCGAGATTCATGATTATTTGCGTCTACTCTTCGCACGGGCGGGCACCCCCTACTGCCCAGATCATGCTCTACCTCTTGAAGCACAGAGCGTCTCGCAAATGGTTGATACGGTGATGGCAATGCCAGCTGATGCCAAACTCATGATCTTGGCTCCTGTGGTGAGTGAACGCAAAGGTGAGTTCGTTGACTTATTTGAAAATCTCCAAGCTCAGGGGTTTGTGCGTTTTCGCATTCGCTCTGGCGGTGGCACGAGTAACGCCGCCAAAGCCGAGATCGTTGAAGCTGATCGTCTGCCGCAACTCAAGAAAAATGATAAGCATTCGATTGAAGTGGTGGTTGATCGAATTCGCGTCAAAGAGGATATTCAACAACGGCTTGCGGAGTCCTTTGAAACTGCCCTACGACTCGCCGATGGCAAGGCCATGGTAGTCAATATGGACACTGGGGAAGAAACCATCTTTTCTAGCAAATTTGCTTGCCCCATTTGCTCCTACTCATTACAAGAACTTGAACCCCGTCTGTTTTCGTTTAATAACCCGATGGGCGCCTGCCCCAGCTGCGATGGACTTGGTCACATCTCCTTTTTTGATCCCAAGCGGGTCGTGGCACACCCTGACTTGTCACTCGCAGCAGGAGCCATCAAGGGTTGGGATCGCCGCAACCAGTTTTACTTCAAGCTCTTGCAAACCTTAGCGAAGTTTGGCGGCTTTGATCTTGAAAAGCCTTTTGAGAAATTACCCAAAAAAGCCCAGGACCTGATCCTCTACGGATCCGGGGATACAACCATTCCATTTGAGTACCTGAATGAAAAGGGTCGCTCGGTTGTGCGCGAACATGCCTTTGAGGGAATCCTTGCTAATTTTGAGCGGCGCTATCGAGAAACTGATTCGTCGGCTGTTCGAGAAGAATTAGCACGCTATCAAAATATTCGTGCTTGTCCAGATTGCGGCGGTACCCGTTTACGCAAGGAGGCGCGCTTTGTCAAAGTGGGCGATGGTCAGCAAGCGCGCGCCATTTATGAAATCAGTGCCCTACCTTTGCGTGAAGCTCAAGACTATTTCAATACCATCCAATTAAAGGGTGCTAAACGCGAAATTGCTGACAAAATCATTAAAGAGATCGCCTCGCGTTTACGCTTTTTAAATGACGTGGGTCTGGATTACTTATCTTTAGAACGAAGCGCCGATACCCTTTCGGGTGGCGAAGCACAACGAATCCGGCTTGCCTCACAAATTGGCTCTGGACTCACAGGCGTGATGTATGTACTCGATGAACCTTCAATTGGTTTGCATCAACGCGATAACGATCGCTTAATTGCAACCCTCAAACACCTGCGCGATCTTGGTAACAGCGTATTGGTTGTAGAGCACGACGAGGACATGATACGGGCCTCAGACTATGTTATCGATATTGGACCTGGGGCGGGCGTACATGGTGGAAAAATTGTTGCCACTGGAACGCCAAGCGAAGTCGAACATCATCCTAATTCATTAACAGGTGCCTACTTATCTGGCCAAGAAAATATTGCAGTTCCCCAAAAACGTACCGAACATGATGGGCGCTTTTTAAGCATCATCGGTGCGAGTGGTAATAATTTGCAAAAAGTGGATGCACACATCCCCGTCGGCTTATTGACGTGTGTCACTGGCGTATCTGGCTCTGGTAAGTCAACTTTAATTAACGACACCTTGCATCATGCGGTTGCCCAACACCTTTATGGCTCGAGCGCTGAACCAGCTGAACATGATCATATCGAAGGTATTGAACACTTTGACAAAGTGATTAATGTGGATCAATCGCCGATTGGCCGCACACCACGCTCGAATCCCGCAACCTATACGGGCCTATTTACTCCGATCCGAGAACTCTTTGCTGGGGTCCCAGCTGCTCGTGAACGGGGATATGAAGCAGGTCGATTCTCCTTTAATGTCAAAGGTGGCCGCTGCGAAACCTGTGAGGGTGACGGCGTTCTCAAGGTCGAAATGCATTTCTTGCCCGATGTCTATGTACCTTGCGATGTGTGTCATGGCAAGCGCTATAACCGTGAGACCTTGGATATTCGCTATAAAGGCAAGAATATTCATGAAGTTCTGTCTATGACGGTAGAGCAAGCCCATGAATTCTTTGAAGCCGTTCCGGTAGTTAAACGAAAACTTAAGACCTTGCTCGATGTTGGTTTAGGGTATGTCTGCCTGGGCCAAAGTGCCACCACCCTTTCGGGGGGCGAGGCGCAGCGTGTCAAGCTCTCGCTAGAACTCTCCAAGCGGGATACGGGACGGACCCTTTACATCCTTGATGAACCAACCACGGGATTGCATTTTCATGACATCAAACTATTGCTTGAGGTGATTCATACCCTGAAAAAGCAAGGGAACACCGTGGTGATCATTGAGCACAATCTGGATGTGATCAAAACCGCTGACTGGTTAATTGATCTTGGGCCGAATGGGGGCGCTGGCGGTGGTCAAATTATTGCCACCGGTACTCCCGAAGAGGTCGCAAATCACCCTGCTAGCTTTACCGGAAAATACTTAAAGCCCCTCCTTAAAAAGCAGGCCAATCCTAGCCCCATCAAGAAAAAAGATCTCGAAAAACTTGGGCTTTAAATCCCACACGGGGGTAGTCAGCATATACTTATCCCCATGAATGCAAAGAACCAACGCGCTCTGGAATTAGCCTGCACCACCCTTGATTTAGAAGCGGATGCGATTCGCAAAATGCGGGATCGCTTAGCCCAAGATGGGCAGTCAGCCTTGCTGCTTTCGGTTCAGCTTCTCGAACAATGCAGGGGCCGGATTGTTGTTTCAGGAATCGGCAAGTCAGGTCACATCGCCCGAAAAGTGGCTGCCACCTTTGCATCAACTGGTTCTCCCGCATTTTTTGTGCATCCCGCCGAGGCAAGTCATGGTGATTTAGGCATGGTCACTCGTGATGATGTATTCGTAGCGATTTCAAACTCCGGTGAAACCGACGAATTACTCACGATTGTCCCCATCATTAAACGAACTGGCGCAAAATTAATTGCCTTAACAGGGGATCCTAATTCTTCACTTGCTAAATTGGCAGATGCACATCTTGATATTAGTGTTGACAAAGAAGCTTGCCCGCTCAATATGGCACCAACCACTAGCACGACGGCAGCCCTGGCTATGGGTGATGCACTCGCTGTTTCTCTATTGGATGCTCGAGGCTTTAAAGCGGAAGACTTTTTACGCTCTCACCCCGGCGGAAGACTAGGTCGAAAATTAATTGCCCATGTCTCAGAGGTCATGCGTGATCTCTCAAGTACTCCTAAAATCAATGTAAAGGCATCGTTTGTAGAAGCACTTGCAGAAATGAGTGGTCAAAAGATGGGTTTGGTCGTGATTGTGAATGACACCAACCAAGTATTAGGTATTCTGACCGATGGGGATCTACGTCGTTTGCTCGAAAAACAGGCAAGCATCGACTCAATTAGTCTGGCAGAAGCCATGACCCCTAACCCAAGAACCATACCGCCTGATTTAATTGCTGAAGAAGCCATCGCAATGATGGAGCAACATCGGATTAATCACTTAATTGTGGCTGATCCTGAAAAACGCTTACTAGGCGCCCTCAACTTGCATGACTTATTTGCAGCTAAGGTAATTTAATTGATGGCACCGACTCTTCAATCACACACCACAAACCCATTATCTAACTATCCTCAAGCACTCGAGCGAGCAGCGCAAGTTCGTATATTGGTACTTGATGTCGATGGCGTTCTCACCAATGGTCAGGTTTTTTTTGGACCAGACGGAAAAGAATCAATGAAGGGCTTTGATATTCAGGATGGCTTTGGCATCAAACTTCTTCAAAGCATTGGGGTTGAGTGTGCCGTCATTACCGGTCGCCACTCAAAAATGGTGCTTGGGCGCTGTGATGAACTCAATATCACGCATGTATTTACTGGTGTCAGTGATAAAAAATTAGCACTCCTAGAATTACAGCAACGGGTTGCGTTTAATCCTGCCAACAACCTAGCGGTGATGGGGGATGATTGGCCTGACTTATCGATCATGCAATCTGCGGGCTTGCGAATTGCTCCTGCTCAGGCCCACGAAGCGGTCCGTCAAACCGCCCACTATGTCACGCAGGCTAAAGGTGGCTTTGGTGCGGTTCGTGAAGCCTGTGATTTAATCCTCAAAGCCCAGGGGCATTACGATTCGCTACTAGCCAAAGCCAGAGGCTAGGCAAACTCTTCATGAGACTTTCTCGGCACATTATTTATTTATGGATCGTACGCGGTTTATTACGTGTCCTACCCTTTTTGTTAATGGGCTCGCTAACTTTGGCCACCTTCTGGCTAGTCAAGCGCAGTACACCGCCTGAGTCGCTTGCACTAGCACGCGTGCCACAACACGTACCGGATTACATTCTCAAAAATGCAACTCTATCCAATCTTGATGAGCAAGGACAAACAAAATACCGTGTTTTGGGAAGAAAACTAATTCACTATGAAGACGATGCATCGATCGATCTAGAGCGTCCGCGGATTCGTATCTTTCAAGATCAGGGCGCACCCGTTACAGTGCGGGCCGAGCGTGGTCATATTGATGGTGATTTAACGATCTTGGATCTGTATGAGAATGGTGAAATTTTTCGCCCAGCTCAAGAGGCCTTGGGGGATCGCAAGGCTGCCCCCCAATTACTGGCCCGCTCAAGTTACTTCCAAGTTTTAATTAATGATGATATTGTGCGTACCGATAAACCATTAGAGCTTCAACAGGGAATGTCGATCATGAATTCAAGTGGTGGTGGAACGTTTAATAACGTCGATCACAGCGCAAGCCTTAAAGGGCAAGTACGTGGTCGAATCGAGCCTGCTGAGCAAAAGGGTCGTAATTGAGAACCCTGATTTTTATCCTGGCTCTTAGTGCGCTCTCCCTGTCTGCCAATGCCAATCAGGCTGATCGAGAGAGGCCGTTGATCATTAATGCCGATCAAGTTGATCTTGATGATCTAAAGCAAAAATACACTCTAACCGGTGATGTTCTTTTAATACGCGGCAGCATGGTCGGCACGGGTGAGCGCGGCTTTGTCCTAGTCACCCCCGAGGGCTATCAAATGATTGATCTAAACGGAAAGTCTAATTTACCAGCCTCAATGCGCCAACGTCGCGAAACCCTGCAAGATGAGTTTATGCAAGGGATCGCCAAAGATATTCTTTATGATGATCAGAAGGAAAGGCTTTTGTTGGTTGGTAATGCCACCGTCAAGCGCCTACTCAATATGCAAATGCTCGATCAACTCCAAGGTTGGCAAATTGAATATGAAGATGTTAAAGAGAGTTATCAGATCAAACCACAAAAGTTGGACCTAAGTCGTCCCCCGCAATCAAGGGCAATCTTGGCTCCCAGAAAAAAAGTGCTTGTTCAATAAGATGACCTCGGCTTCTCCCTCCGTTCTTCAAGCGACATCGCTTCAAAAGCGGTATGGCTCTCGCACAGTTGTACGTGATGTCAGTATTGAGGTCGCAAGCGGTGAGGTCGTTGGCTTATTGGGACCTAATGGTGCTGGCAAAACAACCTCGTTTTACATGATTGTTGGCTTGGTCCCGCTCGATGGCGGGGATATTCGCTTAAATCAAAAGAAAATTAGCCATCTTCCGATTCACCAGCGTGCTCGAATGGGACTATCTTATTTACCCCAAGAGGCTTCTGTTTTTCGTAAATTGAATGTGGCGGAAAATATACAAGCCGTATTAGAGCTTCAAGAAACGAATGGCAAACCATTAAGCAAAAAGCAAATTCAGGCTCGTTTAGATGAGCTACTTGGCGAATTACAAATTAGTCACTTGCGCAATAATCCAGCCCTTTCCCTGTCAGGGGGCGAGCGGCGACGAGTTGAAATTGCTAGGGCACTTGCCTCTTCTCCTAAATTTATCCTGCTCGATGAGCCGTTTGCAGGTGTTGATCCGATTGCTGTGGGCGAAATTCAACGGATTGTGCGCTTTCTGAGGGACCGCCAAATCGGGGTTCTGATCACCGACCACAATGTGCGCGAGACTCTTGGCATTTGCGACCACGCTTACATTATTAGCGAGGGAAGCGTTCTCGCCGCCGGTAAGCCTGATGAAATTATTCAAAATGATGCGGTTCGAAGGGTTTATTTGGGAGAAAACTTCCGCATGTAGTGCACCAATTTGGTGAATTTTTGCGATTGGTGACCGTGAAGCCTTCCTAGAATGGATTCATGCGCTTTTCGATTAGTCCCCGCCTAGGCCAACAAGCCAGCCTCAGTCCACAACTTCAACAAGCTGTGAGGCTCTTAATGCTCTCGAATCTCGAACTTGAGCAAGAGCTTGAAAAAGCCGCTCTCGATAATCCAATCATCGAATTTGAACCTGGCGCGGCTCATCACTCCACGCGTAGTGAGGGTGATGGACTTGAACAAATACCGAATCAAATCTCGCTTCAAACTGCCCTCGCTGAACAAATTCGGGTAATGAATATCAACCCGAGACTTAAAGCGGCAGTTCACTACTTGGCAGCATGTCTCGATGAGCGCGGCTTTTTAACTGAAAGCCTTGAAATCATCACCCTTGAAATCGCTGAACGTTTTCAGGAGCAGTACACCCTCGCTGAATTACAAATAGCATTAGGCCACTTACAGCAATTAGAGCCTATTGGTGTTGGCGCACGCGATCTGAGTGAATGTCTGTGTATCCAACTTCAAGAAGAGTTTAATCAACCCACCATACGATCTGAAGAAAGAGTCGTTCTTTCACTCGCCCTACAAATTTGTAAATCCCACTTAAGTAAGGTGGCAAATCGAGAGTATGCAAAGTTAAAGGTTCTTTTGGGCAAATCTGAAAGCAGTATTGAGGCGGCTATTCGGAAAATTAAAACGCTTAACCATCACCCGGCAGCCAATTATGACGATGGCATTGATCAGTTGGTGACCCCAGATATTGTCGTTTACAAAAAGCGCAACCTATGGCTTGCTAAACGTAATGAGGAAGCCGTTCCAAAAGTCTCATTAAATCAAGAATATATCAACATCATCTCTGAACACCGTGACCATGCCGATATTGGTGCAATGCGCCAAAAAATGACAGAAGCAAAATGGTTATTAAAAAATATTCAACAACGGGAAGAAACCATACTGCGCGTGGCTTCTGAGGTCGTTGCACGGCAACAATCCTTCTTTGAGTCTGGGGATATTGCACTCCGCCCATTGGTTTTACGAGAAATCGCTGATAACCTAGAGTTGCATGAATCTACTGTATCTCGTGTAACGAAGCAAAAGTACTTAAGTTGCCCCTTGGGTTTATTTGAACTAAAACATTTCTTTAGTCATTCCATTACCTCAGAGCAAGGTGATCGAGTCTCCACAACCGCGGTTCATGAAATTATTCGTCGTATCGTGGCCAATGAGTCTCCTGGTAAACCAATCTCTGATCACTCGATTGCAATGATTTTAGAAAACCAAGGGTATGCGGTTGCTCGGCGCACAGTAGCGAAGTATCGGGACTCACTGCGCATCCCAGCCATGCATTTGCGTAGGCATTAATCATGGAGGTTTGTAATGAATTTACGCATCAACAGCCGTCATCTCGAAGTTACTCCAGGCATTCGTGATCATCTAGAAAATCGTCTAGAGCGAATTCGTAAGCATTTTGATCATGTGATTGATGCCTCTGCATTTCTCATGATTGATAAAGCAAAAGAAAAAGGATTAAGACAAACGGCTGAATTGACTCTTCACCTCAAGGGAAAGGAGTTATTTGCTCAGGCGCATCACGAAGATTTGTATCACGCAATGGATGCCGTCATCGATAAACTCGACCGACAAGTTATTAAGCATAAAGAGCGAATCCAAGATCACCATCACGATAAACATCAGCTGCAAAATTAAGTGTATTGACCCCTATAATCAGGGGTCATGAATGTCCTTAGTCGCCTATTTACCACTGACAGCATTAATTTGAATGCACAAGCGTCTAATAAGGCGCAGGCATTCGAAAATGCTGGTCAGTATTTTGCGACCAAACTTCACATTCCGTCCGAGACTGTCTTAAGTTTCCTAAATGCCCGGGAAGCTCTGGGTTCAACTGGTCTTGGATTCGGTGTAGCCATACCCCATGGACGAATTAAAGGCTTACAAGAGCCATGCGCGGCTCTTTTTAAGCTCCAAACCCCAATTGAGTTTGGGGCCCCAGACGGTAAACCCGTTTCACTCCTCCTTTTTCTGTTGGTTCCAGAAAAAGCAACTCAGGAGCATCTTGAAATCCTAGCGGTCATTGCTCAGCTCCTCACCAACCCCCAAACCCTTGACCAGTTGCAAAATGAGACTGATCCTGAGAAAGTTAAGGACTTGATTTGCCATTGGGAGGCTTTGCAATGAGCCAGCAACTTTTACTGGAAGACGTCACAGCCCAACAGATCTTCGATGAAAATATTGGAGATTTAAAGCTGTCTTGGATCAGCGGCCTCGAGGGCGCTGACCGAAAATTCAACGCTGATGCCGTCAAGTCTGCGGCCGCCTCCTCTGATTTGGTTGGGCATTTAAATATGATTCATCCAAGCCGAATTCAGATATTCGGTAATCAAGAGATTGACTATCACGCCAAACTACCAAGCGCTGAACGTCAAACCCAAATTTCCTCTCTGATCGCGAGTAAGCCGCCCTGCATTATTGTGGCCGACGGTTGCAAAGCAGATGAAGAATTACAACTCTATTGCCAACGTTCCTCCACTCCCCTCTTTGCGACCAATACTTCTGCTGCAGAGGTCATTGATCACCTGCGGTTTTACTTAACCAAGATTGGGGCACCTTGCATTACGATGCACGGCGTTTTTATGGACATCTTAGGTCTTGGCGTCTTAATTACTGGTGAATCCGGCTTAGGCAAGAGCGAGCTCGGTCTCGAACTAATTTCTCGTGGTCATGGTTTAGTAGCCGATGATGCGGTTGACTTTACACGACTCGGGCCAGACTACATTGAAGGTCGCTGTCCTGAGATTTTGCGCGACCTTCTCGAAGTTCGTGGTTTAGGTTTACTGGATATTCGGACGATCTTTGGTGAAACCGCGGTTCGACGGAAGTTGAAACTCCGCTTAATTGTGCAGCTGGTTCGTCGCAATGATGGTGAGTTCGAACGCTTGCCGATTGAATCCCAGTTTGTCGAGGTTCTTGATATCCCAATTCGCACCGTGAAAATTCAGGTAGCTGCTGGACGAAACTTAGCAGTTCTCGTTGAGGCTGCTGTTCGTAACACCATTTTGCAACTAAGAGGCATTGATACTCTCAAAGATTTTATTGAGCGTCAACGCAATCAAATGAATCTCGATAGCGAACATAATAAATCCCAAGGCCGTCTCTTATAAGATGCGCATCCAACTCATTACTGGCATCTCTGGTTCAGGAAAATCAGTAGCATTACGTGCGTTTGAAGATGCTGGCTACGATTGCGTTGATAACTTACCAGTGTCTTTAATTGAGCAATTGGTAAAGACCATGGAGGGCGAACAACGTCAGCATATTGCAATTGCAGTTGATGCTAGACGCGGTGAATCGATCTCTCAATTACCTGCGCTTCTGGAAAAGCTACGCCACAAGCATCAGGTTGATGTGTTGTTTCTAAACGCGGACACCAATACCTTGGTCCAGCGCTTCTCAGAAACGCGCCGCCGTCATCCACTCTCCCACCCAACGCAATCGACCACCTTAATTGATGCGATTGAGAGGGAGCGAGAATTGCTCGCTCCTTTAGCAAGCGAAGCTCAACAAATTGATACTGGGCACATTCCTGCCCACACACTACGGCACTGGATCGCCGATCAATTAAAAGAGCGGCCCATTGGGCTAGCGTTGATATTCGAGTCCTTCGCATTCAAAGGTGGCGTACCCAGTGAGGCAGATATTGTGTTTGATGTTCGCTGCCTCCCAAACCCACATTACGAAGCGCCCCTGCGAGATCAAACTGGCTTAGATCAAGCGGTGGCGGACTATTTGTGTCAGTTTCCTGAGGTCACACAAATGCTCACTGATATTGAGACACATATCGAAAAATGGTTGCCACACTATTTGAAAGATGGTCGCAGCTATCTCACGGTAGCGATTGGTTGCACAGGCGGTCAACACCGATCGGTTTATCTCGTACATCAATTGAATCAATTATTCTCTCAGGCAGCCATCAAAGACGTATATGTCTTAGAGCGTCATCGAGAACTCGATTCCAAGAAGACCCGGATTGGCTGAGGCAGGCCGTATTCTTTTAATCGTCTTGTGCAAATCCAATCGAGCGTAGCGCTTAAGTGCGACCATTTCCGTTTGAGATGAATGATCCATGGTTGCATTCGTAGCCGTCGATGACTAAATACATGCTCGATTACATGGCCTTTTTCAACTGAGGCAATCGACCCTAAATCGCTTTTTGATAAAAGCTTTGAAAGAACAGTTTGATTTAGTAAGCTCGTGACGTCACTTGGTTTTGAACGATTTATTTTCGGTTCGATCGGCTCCCATGGGGTTTCGATTAAGGAATAGAGTCCGCCCCAAATCGCTTTTGGAGCTCGCCTCTCAAGCAATATCTCATCCTGATAACGAATCAAAAAGATATTTGTTGTAAACGTTGGTGATTCTTTTTTCTTCTTTTTCGCTGGAATAAGGTCGACCTGACCAAGCTCATGCGCTTTGCACTCACTCTTCATTGGGCACATCTGATCCTGACTTTGGCATTTAGCAGCCTTCGGGGTGCACCAGGTAGCCCCAAAATCCATTAGTGCTTGTGTGTAAATAGGCATTTGAGACTTTGACTTGGGAAGAAGCGCTGTTGCATGTTCCCACAGTAATTGCACTGTCTCATGGCTTTGTTGATCGCCTGTAACACCAAAAAATCGGCTGATGACCCGCTTCACGTTGGCATCTAGGATTGGGGCGCGCTCCTCGAATGCAAAGGCAGCAATTGCGCCTGCTGTCGATCGGCCAATGCCGGGCAGTTGCTCAAGTTCTTTTGCCGTTCTGGGGAACTGGCCCGCATACTTTGCCATGATCTCTTGGGAACAACGATGGAGATTACGTGCGCGCGAGTAATACCCCAATCCGCTCCACAGAGCCATAACCGCATCAAGATCTGCGCTGGCTAACGCTTTGACGGTTGGAAATTGACGCATAAATTGTGGATAGCGCTGCATCACAGTGCTAACCTGGGTCTGCTGTAACATGATCTCCGATATCCAAACTGCATATGGATCTTGATGACCTTGCCAGGGCAGACCTTGACGACCATAATGCTTTGACCAACGAATTAAAGCCTGGGAAAAATGAAATCCCATACCTATCGTTTCTGACAGTAAGGGCAATAATAGGTCGAGCGCTGACCCTGGGTGATTTGCCGAATCGGTGTTTTGCAGACTCGACAGGGTTCATTTGCGCGATCATAGACTTTGGTTTGCATCATGAAGTAACCTGGATCACCATGCGCATCCACAAAATCACGCAAACTGCTCCCGCCGGCTGCAATCGCTCTTTTTAAAATGGTTCGTACCGCCTCGGCCAATCGCTCACACTGAGCTTTGCTTAATTTGCCAGCGGGTAAGCCTGGATGAATACCGGCCTCAAACAAGGATTCAGAACAATAGATGTTGCCAACACCAACCACCGCTTGCCCGGCTAATAAAAATGCCTTTACCGAAATCGTTCGCTTTCGGGAACACTGGTACAAACGTGTTGCGCCCAACTGCCCCGCAAACTCCTCGGCGAGAGGCTCTGGCCCCAATTTTTGAATTAAAGGATGTTCTAACACGTCGCCCTTGGTGAATGGATGCCACAAGACAGCGCCAAACTTTCGGGGGTCGTGAAGTCGCAAACTCAGATCATCAAAATGAATTGAGACTCGATCGTGTGGCTTTAGGGGGTCTTTATGGGGCAGAACGCGCAATACCCCGGTCATACCTAAATGAATGATTAAGTAGCCATCGGTCATTTTGAGTAATAAATACTTCCCTCGGCGCTCGATCGTATTGAGTCGTTGCCCCTTCAGAATTTTTGGCAAGCCCCTAGGAACAGGCCAACGCAGTCGTCCATCAATCACATCGACATGCTTGATCTGGCGCCCTTCTAGATGGGGTTTAATCCCCAAACGCGTGACTTCAACCTCTGGTAGTTCTGGCATCGGTACATTGTAGATTCGGGGATTAGAATGTGCTGATGGGCTATCAATTGACTTCCATTTTGGCAAATTCTTATCTAAAGCGTGCATTGCTTTGGGCTATTTGCTGCTGCTCTTTTGGCCTCCTAGTGCCTGCCTCAGCTCAGACCAAAGGAGCTACCAGCGAGCAAGTCTTTGAAATACTTGCTTCTGAAATTGCCCTACAACGCGGTGAAGCTGGGTTGGCCTATCAAACCTATTTGAGTCTGGCACGACAAACCGGGGATCCTGCTTTAGCTCAACGTGCAATGGAAATCGCGATTGCCGCAAACGCAGCAGATCTCGCCTTAATCGCCGCACAAACTTGGGATGAGTTATCACCACCTGGTCAAAGTAAGCCCAAGGAAGTCTTGGTCACCCTACTCATGCTCAATCAACGCTGGTCTGATGCTATTACACCAGCCATCGTCCTTCTTAAGGAACAGAATATCAGAGAGCGCGAGCAGATTTTGCTCCAGTGGCAAAGCCTATTGGGTCGGGCCCAAGATGAGGGGGCGGCCTTAAACGCCTATTACAAAATTGTTGCGGCCCTCGTTCCACCTCCATCCAATCCTCAAATTTTGTATACCTATGCTTTAGCAGCCGAGAAATCCGGTCAGTTTGAGGTGATGGAAAAAACCTTAAGAACCCTAATTGAACGCAATCCAAATGATATTCAGGCACTCAATGCACTCGGCTACTCCTTAGCCGACCGAAATGTCAAGCTGAAGGAGGCGTATGAACTAATTCTGAAAGCGCACAACCTTGATCCTAGAGATCCGTTTATTTTGGATAGTTTAGGCTGGGTTAACTTTCGTTTAGGGAATAATGAGCTTGCCTTAAAGCAGCTGCAAGACGCATTTCGTATCAAGCCTGAAGCCGATATTGCTGCCCATTTAGGTGAAGTCCTCTGGACGCTTAATCGACCCATTGAGGCAGAGGAAGCTTGGCGACAGGGTGAATTAATCGATGCAAATAATGCCACCCTGCGTGAGACCTTAAAGCGTTTAAAACCATCTTGGGCGATCTCGATGGATGTGGTGGCCAGTCAGTGGGATGGTCGTTTTGCCGTTAAAGCAAGTGATCGACCCACCCACAATAATCAAGGTGGATCGGGTAGCTTTACCCTCACCAAAAATGGCTTAAGTGATACCTTAGAAATTCGGGGGCCGATGGGAGGCGCGATTGCCAAGATCACAATTAACCCGGGTGAGGCTATCCTAGAACGCGATGGTAAAAAAGTAAGTGCGATTGACGCCGATACCTTAATTCAAAATACCTTGGGCCTACCATTGCCTGCGCGTGGTTTATCCAATTGGCTAAATGGGCAATTACGTGCTGGCAGCCCTGCTAAGCTCGAACGCGATAATCAAGGTCAAGTCAAACGGATCTTGCAAGACGGCTGGGATTTAGCCTATGTGTGGAGTGAGAATAAGAAAATTGAGCGTCTTACCATGACTAGAAATACAAACACGGGCTCGATTGATGTACGCCTAATTTTTGATCAAGTGAATGAGTAATCGCCTCGAGCTCCTTGCTCCAGCCAAAATCAATTTGTTTCTTCATGTGACCGGTCGACGTCCAAACGGATATCACGAACTTCAATCCGTATTTCAATTAGTCAATTGGTGTGACCGCATTTCTTTAACTCGGCTCGAGCACAGCACAATTATTCGGCACGGCGGTAATCCACAGATTTCCCCAGAGAATGATCTAGTCGTGCGGGCCGCTCAGTTATTGAAAAACCATACGAACTATCCATGCGGGATTGAAATTCATCTTGAGAAAAATATCCCTATAGGAGCAGGCTTAGGTGGCGGATCATCAGATGCAGCCACAGTATTAATTGGTTTGAACCATCTCTGGGGTCTTCATCTTCCCCCGGCCGAACTGAGTGAGCTAGGATTAAAGCTAGGTGCCGATGTGCCATTCTTTTTATTTGGTCAAAACGCATTTGTACAAGGCATCGGCGAGCAACTCGAATCCATTGATCTACCCGATCAAGACTTCTTAATCATTTTTCCAGGAGAGTCAATTGCTACCGAGACTGTGTTTCAATCCGATCAATTGACCCGAAACCATGCTCCGATTACAATGGCAGACTTCCTTGCAAACACTGGTGAAGTTGGTCAGTTTACAAACGACCTCCAACCAGTTGCTTGTGAGCTCTGCCCTGAAGTAAATCGAGCATTAAATTGGTTGGCGCAAACGCTCCCAGATGCTACTCGTAAGATGTCTGGATCGGGTAGTAGTGTGTTTGCCGTCCTTCCAGGATCGATCAATCGACGCGATCTGGAACAACGCTTGCTCAATCTTCCCTCAGGGTGGGTGGGTCGGCTTGTTCGGGGTCTAAAACAAAATCCCGCTTACAATTCGGTTTTATCAGTATGACGCAGTAGGGGAGTCGCCAAGTTGGTCAAGGCACCGGATTTTGATTCCGGCATGCGAGGGTTCGAGTCCTTCCTCCCCTGCCATTGTTATGATGGATAACCAAGACTAGCTAAGACCATGAACTCTGACGCGCTCACCATTTTTACTGGCAACGCCAATCCCACACTTGCACAGGCGGTTGCTAGCCAAATGCAGTTGCAGCTAGGAAAAGCCTTCGTTGGCCGCTTTTCTGATGGCGAAATCCAGGTTGAAATCCAAGAAAACGTGCGCGGCAAGAATGTCGTCGTAATCCAGTCGACCTGTGATCCGACCAACGATAACCTGATGGAACTCATGATCATGATTGATGCCCTCAAAAGGGCATCGGCCAACCGAATTACTGCGGTCATCCCCTACTTTGGTTATGCCCGTCAAGACCGCCGCCCCCGTTCTGCGCGGGTTGCGATTTCGGCCAGAATTGTGGCCAATATGCTGCAATCGGTTGCCGGCGTTGAACGCGTTCTGACGATGGATCTACATGCAGATCAAATCCAAGGATTTTTTGATATCCCGGTCGACAATATCTATGCCTCCCCCGTCCTTTTAGGGGATCTAAGAGCAAAAAACCAGCCTGACCTGACCGTGGTCTCACCCGACATTGGCGGCGTAGTGCGTGCTAGGGCATTTGCCAAACAATTAAGCTGCGATCTAGCCATTATTGATAAACGCAGGCCAAAGCCCAATGTCTCGGAGGTGATGCATTTAATTGGTGAGGTGGAAAACCGTCACTGCGTCATCATGGACGACATTATTGATACGGGCGGCACTCTCTGTAAGGCGGCCGAGGTTCTTAAAGAACGGGGTGCCAAAAGCGTGACAGCCTATTGCACCCACCCGGTTCTATCTGGGGGTGCAGCTGCCCGTATTGCAGGATCTGAAATTGATGAGTTAGTCGTTACTGACACAATTCCATTGAAACAAGATACAAAATCAGTCAATAAAATCAGGCAGTTAAGTGTTGCACCACTGCTGGCAGAGACGATCTCGCGGATTACCAAAGGCGACTCAGTTATGTCACTTTTTGCTGAATAGCTTCCTAAGCAACTGATTTCTACCGAATTTTTACTCTTTCAAGCTATAATTTAAGGCTTTCCGTTTGGTCGCGGACGGAAATTAACCCTTAATTTGGAGTCATCATGAAAGTTGTTGCATTTGAACGAAGCGTACAGGGCACTGGTGCGAGCCGCCGCCTGCGCAATTCTGGGAAAACCCCCGGAATTATTTATGGCGGAAAGCAAGAATCTCCCTGCGCAATCGAGTTAGACCACAATGCTTTATTCCATGCTTTGCGGAAAGAAGCTTTCCATTCATCCATTTTGGATATCGAATTAAACGGTAAATCACAAAAGGCCTTATTGCGTGATTACCAGATGCATCCATTTAAACCATTGGTGTTGCACGTTGACTTCCAGCGTGTATCTGCCAGTGAAAAAATTCATATGCGCGTTCCTTTGCACTTTAAGGGCGCCGAAGAATCCGAAGCAGTGAAGTTTGGTGGAGCGATTGTTAGTCACGTTGCCAATGAAATCGAAATCACTTGCTTGCCTGGTGACCTTCCTGAGTTCTTAGAGGTGGATCTGAGCAAAATCGTGGTTGGTCAATCGATTCATGCCAAAGACGTTGCGCTACCCAAAGGCGTTAGCCTAGTTCTTCATGTCGAGCAAGAAAACCCTGTGATCGCAAACGCTCGCGTTCCAGCGGTTAAAGCGGAACCCGAACCAGGCGCTGAGGCTGCACCAGCCGCTGAGGCTGCACCAGCCGCTGACAAAGAAGCGAAGAGCTAAATCGTTTCACTCTCATAGAAACCCGCTTGATGCGGGTTTTTTATTACCCAATTGAAGTCGTTTATAGTTGGATCACTTAGCCTCAATCGACTGATAAAAATGATTCGTTTAATTGTTGGACTCGGAAATCCTGGATCAAAGCATGAGGCCGACCGTCACAATGCAGGGTTTTGGTTTGTCGATCGTCTTGCTGCTCAACATAAACAATTTCTTCAGCCTGAAAAGCGATTTAACGGTCGAATCGCAAAAATCCAAATCACAGGTCATGATATTTACTTATTGGAACCAGATACCTATATGAATCTCAGCGGGGAAGCGGTTGGTCCTCTCTGTCGCTTTCATAAGATCGGGGTAAGTGAGGTGCTGGTGGTTCATGATGAACTCGATCTCAAAGCCGGTACGGCTCGTCTAAAAAAAGGTGGGGGCAATGGCGGTCACAATGGCCTAAAAGATATCCAACAGCATTTATCAAGCCCCGAATTCTGGCGACTCCGTTTTGGAATTGGTCACCCACGCGACCTACCTGGTAATCTAGCAAAAATGGATGTGGCCGACTATGTACTAAAGAAACCGAGCTCGGATGAGCAAGAGAAATTAGATGCGGCCATCACAAAAGCAATTGGCATTTTGCCCCTGGTTCTTGAAGGCAATACACAAGATGCCATGCAAATCCTGCACAGCGCAAATTAAATCATTTAATTGGTCTGCTTGAGAGCACTCAAGACTTTATATTTTTCAAGTAACTGCTCTTGGGTTTCAGAATAAGCGGGATTGAGCGGGATACAATCGACCGGGCAGACCTGACGGCATTGAGGAGCGTCAAAATGCCCCACGCACTCGGTGCATTTATTGGGATCGATCTCATAGATCTCAATCCCCATATAAATCGCATCGTTTGGGCATTCTGGTTCACAGACATCACAATTGATACACTCGTCTGTAATCATTAACGCCATATTGATATCCCTAAAAGAATGATCAGAATAGCTTAAGTGGATTTAATTTGGGCGTTCTTCTTTTGTAACCATTTTTCCACTGAGGGAAAAACAAACTTACTCACATCGCCGCCCATGAGCGCAATTTCTCGGACAAAGGTACCAGAAATAAATTGATATTGATCTGAAGGGGTCAAAAATAAAGTCTCCACATCTGGCAGTAGGTACCGATTCATACCGGCCATCTGAAACTCATACTCAAAATCTGAAACGGCACGCAAACCCCGTACGATCACTCGAGCAGAATGCTCTCGAGCAAAGTCTTTCAGTAATCCAGAAAATCCTGCGATTTCAACATTCGGGTAGTGACTCAACACCTCTTTGGCGATTTCAATCCGTTCATCAAGTGTAAAAGTAGGACGCTTATTTTTACTATCAGCCACTCCGACAATCAGCTTGGTAAAAATACTTGAAGCACGCCGAACCAAATCTTCATGACCACGGGTAAATGGGTCAAAGGTTCCTGGATAGACAGCAATGGTCATAAAGACCCCCTTATTTATATGGATAAACAGGAGTTTAGCTCGAACTGCGGCGAAACAATACGGCTTTGACTTGGGCTGTTTCCATCGACTTAATAAGAGTCCAATTGGGCAGTACCCTTTCCAATCGACTCAGATCAAAGGGATTGGGGCATTCAATATAGATTCCGCCCCGCCCTTGATCGTGACACACGCGACCGGCCTCTTGTGCTGCGCGAACGAGTAAGTCGGGTTGACTAAATGGAGGATCCAGAAAAATCAGCTGGGCCGACTGATCATCAGCACGCTGTAAATAAGAAATTCCATCCCCATGAAGGATTTTTACTTCCCCGCGAATTGGATAAGAATTGAGGAGCTGATGCTGGGTCAGAAGTTGGTGATAGATTCGTTTATCTTTCTCGATGAATATGACCTCATCGGCTGATCGGGAGGCGGCCTCAAAACCAAGTGCTCCAGAACCAGCAAACACATCAATTACTTTTAAGCCACTGAGGTCTGAGCCCAACCAATTAAAAAGTGCTTCACGAACCCGATCAGAGCTAGGACGCAAATCCTGTTGATCCAAAACCTGAATCTGCCGGCTACGCCACACACCACCAATAATCCGAATTCGGTGGCTTTGTGCCAATTAGGGTGTACCTCCGACAAGAACACTGATCATTCTGCGCATATCTAGGTGTCGTTTAAACGCATTGCGCACATCATCTTTTTTGACCGCTGCAACTTGTTGTGTCCATATATCGAGGGTATTGAGTGGTAACTGATTCCAAGTAATCGCTGAGAGGTTATCAAGCAATTTGCGATTGCTATCGAGTCGCAATGGATAGCCATTGATTAAGTTTGCCTTAGCAGCGGCTAATTCTGCATCGCTTGGGCCATCTTCAATAAATCGTGCAATCGTCTCTTGTAATACATTGAGAGCTTGATCTGCTTGGTCATTACGGGTTTGTAAGCCCGCTTCAAAGGTTCCGGTATCGCGCCCCGGCTGAAAGTAACTAAATACGCTATACGCAAATCCACGCTTATCTCGAACCTCACCAACCAAGCGCGATACAAAGCCCCCGCCACCCAAAACATAGTTTCCGACAAGCAAGGGAAAATAGTCAGGATTGTCACGAGTGATGGCGGTCATACCCATTGCAATATGAGTTTGCTGTGTTTGAAATGGAATTCGGATCAAACGCTTGGATTCTGGCTCTATTGGTGAGCGCTCTAAAGATGGCAATGCAGGAATCACTGGTCCCTTAGCGGGTAATGCTGTAATAATTTGTTCGGCGATTTGCTTTGCTCTGGCTGGATCGACATTGCCCACAATATTCACAATGACTCGGTCTTGGCGATAGAAATCCTGATGGAATCGCTTTAGGTCACCCTCCTTAATTGCTGCAATTGATTCAATATTAGGGGATCGTGCCAACGGATAGTTTCCGAATACCTCTTGACGAAACCGTTTTTGCAGAACGACTTCTGGCTTCGTATCGCCCTCCTGAATCGCGGCACTAACGCGCTGCTTCTCACGCATCAAAATCGATGCATCAAAAATAGGTTTCGATACACTAGCTACTAGAAGTTGCAGGAGTGGATCAAAAATATCGGGTTTACTCAGTGATCGAGCGCGCACGATGGCTCTCTCACCTGAAGCGGACGCACTAATACTAGCTCCCAACTCAGCAATTGCATCTGCCTGTTGGGCCTCATTCAAAATGCCGCCCTGCCACTGAATGCCGCGGGTCAGCAGCGCAGCGGTCAAGGATGCCAGACCACTTTGATCTTTCGGGTCGTAGCGACTTCCTGCATCAATACTAATTTCAATATCGACCATTGGTATGGCGTTCGTTTGAATCAAATAGGCTTTTGTACCATTGCTTAAGGGAATCGCTTGGATTGGCAATACTGCCTGGGCATGAGCTGCGATAAACGTCGCAATTAAGACAATTAGCCCCTTAATAAGATGATGATTACGCTGCATTGTGTTCCCTTTTAATGACGCAAACTACCTGACATTCCACGCGGCTTCGCAAGCATTGAACGTGGCTGGGGATCTAAAGTCACAATGGTTAAACCATCGCTGACAAAATACGTATTAATTGCACGTTGGATTTGATCCGATTGAATCAACTGAATTCGCTCAATGATGCGATCTAAGTCACGCCAAGAGACATTCGCCATCTCTGAACTACCAATCTCCATGGCTTGAGCAAAAATTGAATCGCGTTTATATATTTGTGAAGCAAGCAATTGTGCTTTGATACGCTTTAACTCGGATTCAGTAACCCCCTGATTAGCAATGTCTCCTAAGGTCTTCATAATGCCTCTCTCAAGATCCTGCACTGTTTGACCTTTGGCGGCAGTTGCACCAATCACAAAAAGCTCTGGCCCACGGCTAATTAGTTCGTAACTTGCCCCGGTGCTATTAGCCAGTCTTTGATTACGAACTAACTCTCGATTTAACCTTGAGTTATCGTGCCCGCTCAAGACGGCAGATAAAACGAGTAAGGCATACGGATCCACCTCATCCATTTTTTTAGGATCTAGTTTGGGAACTTTCCATGCCATCATAATTTGCGGGCTCTCAGCAGGAGCCTTCAAAACAGTGCGCTTCTCGCCTTTTTGCTCAGGTTCGAGCTGAGGTTTGCGTTCAGGTAATTTTTTTGCTGATATAGGTCCGTAGTACTTTTCGACCAATGCTTTCACTGCCAATGGATTAACATCACCCGCCACCACAACCACGGCATTATTTGGTGCATACCAGTCGCGATACCACTGTCGCGCATCGGCAGGCTGCATATTTTCTAAGTCGTTCATCCAGCCGATAATAGGATGTCGGTACGGAGAGCTCATAAATGCGGTTGCCATCAATAGCTCACGCATCAAACTCGATGGATTATCTTCCGTACGTAAGCGTCGCTCTTCCATCACCACCTGAAGCTCTCGCCCAAACTCCTCATCGGAAAATTGCAGATTTGCCATCCGATCGGCCTCAAGCCTCATCACTTCGGCGAGCTTTGATTTCTCAATCTGCTGAAAATATCCGGTGAAATCACGGGCTGTAAAGGCGTTCTCACGTCCGCCCACGGCCGCCACCATCCGCGAGAACTCACCTGATTTGACTGTTTTGGTTCCCTTAAACATCATGTGCTCAAGTACATGGGCAACGCCGGTTTTGCCATTGACCTCATCCATCGATCCGGCGCGATACCACACCATATGTGCAACCGTGGGTGCACGATGATCCTGGCGAACGATCAGGCGCAAGCCATTCTTGAGTCGATACTCATGCGTATCGGACTGAGTCGCAAAAGCATTCCCTGAGACAGGCAAGTAAATAGCAGCCAAGGCAATCAATGCCGACCTGATGGCTCTCAATATTGGGTTGCTAAACTGGAATTTCGCTATCATGAATAGTTTAGATGTATGAATTATCTAGTTAAGATCACTCTTTTGGATTGTATCGACAATGTTTGGTTTACGTAAAACACTTAGCTCACTCTTTACTCGTAACCGAGTGGATGAAGCCTGGTTCGATCATTTAGAAGAATTACTGATCAAAGCCGATGTTGGTGTTTCGACATCAACCGCTCTAATAGCTAGTCTACGCAAATCGGCCAAACAGCATTCCATTACAAATTCTGAGGATTTAAAGGCAGTTCTAGTTGATGAGCTCAGCCATCTTTTGAGTGACTTAGAGTCCCCAGAAAATCCTTTAAGCCCAAGTGCTACGCATCATAAGCCAGAAATTTGGCTAATTGTAGGGGTCAATGGTGCTGGCAAAACCACATCGATTGGAAAACTATGTCATCACTTCCAGGCTCATGGAAAGTCGGTGCTCCTCGCTGCTGGGGATACATTTCGAGCGGCGGCGCGCAATCAACTCAAGGAATGGGGTGAGCGCAATCAAGTGCAAGTGCTTAGCCAAGAGAGTGGCGATGCTGGCGCGATTGCGCATGATGCAATCCAAGCCGCCTTGTCTCGGCAGGTTGACGTTGTACTAATTGATACGGCTGGCCGACTCGCTACTCAAGCGAATCTGATGGAGGAATTAAAGAAGGTCAAGCGAGTCATTTCCAAGTTGATCCCCGATGCCCCCCATCAAATTGTCTTGGTCCTTGATGGCAATACGGGTCAGAATGGAATTGCCCAAGTTTTGGCTTTTCGGAACGCGATTGGACTACACGGCCTTATCGTCACCAAATTGGATGGCACCGCTAAAGGCGGGGTAATTTGCGCACTTCGCAATGAGTTGCAAAGCCCCTCCCAAACCCAGGGCCCAAAAACCTATGTTTATGCACTTGGCAAGGGTGAGCAATTAGGTGATTTGGAGCTATTTTCTGCTAAGGCTTATGCCCAAGAGCTTGTAGAATAGCTATATAAATCAATATCTTGTAGATTATTAGACGCATTAGCACTCTATTGACAGGAGTGCTAAAATAATTCAATCTAAACTCAAATTAATCTATCAACGATGACTTTGAACACCCTCATGAATACTCGAAAAACGGGCTCGTCTAGTATTGCTCTTGCAATGCCTTCTCTACCAGCCCTTGGAGTCGGTACGATTGATGCCTATTTGGCACACATTAATCGCTTACCAATGTTAAGTGCTGCCCAGGAATACACCCTGGCGCAGGAATATCGCCGCTCCGACAATTTAGATGCTGCGCGACAACTGGTTTTGTCTCACTTGCGACTGGTTGCGTCGGTCGCTCGTCAATACTTGGGTTACGGCATTCCGCATGCCGACCTCATTCAGGAAGGCAATATTGGTTTGATGAAAGCAGTCAAACGCTACGATCCCAACCAAGGGGTACGACTCGTTTCGTACGCCATTCATTGGATCAAAGCAGAAATCCATGAATACATTCTCAAGAACTGGCGCTTAGTCAAAGTAGCAACGACCAAAGCGCAACGCAAACTGTTTTTCAATTTACGTAGCAATAAACTTTCTGCAAATGCCTTGAGCAATGATGAAATTGAGTCATTAGCTAAAGCCCTTGATGTTCGCGGTGCCGATGTCAAAGAAATGGAAATGCGGCTTGCTGGGGGAGACGTCTCGATCGAGGGGGATGGCCAAGATGAGGAAAGCTTTGCGCCAATTCATTGGCTCAGTGATGAAAGCCAAGAACCAACTGCGGTTATTGAGCAAAACGAATCGTACTCTTTGCATGGTCCAAAACTCTTGCAAGCACTTCATACTCTAGATGAGCGCAGTCGTGCGATTGTTGAAAGCCGTTGGTTGGCAGTTAACGCAGAAGGCCAAGGCGGCAAGACTTTGCATGATCTTGCTAAGGAATTTGGGATCTCTGCTGAACGGGTACGTCAGATAGAGGTCGCTGCTTTTAAGAAGTTGCGTACGCTCTTAAAAGATGAAAACCCAAGGCTTCACTAAGACTTATTGAAGTAGTAGTTTTAGGTCATGGGCAATCGGCTCGGCGCCTTGCCCATGCTTGATATAGAGGCGTAAATTACCGTTTGGATCAAACACGTAACTTCCAGCAGTATGGTCCATCGTGTAATTTTTAGGATTACTGCCCGGCACCTTGTTGTAATACACCTTGAAATCTTTAGCGACCTTAGCCAGCGCCTCGTCGTTAGCCGGTCTCAGCCCAATAAAACGAGGATCAAAAGCAGGGGGGTATTGCGCCATTAGCTCTGCAGTATCTCGCTGCGGGTCAACTGTAATAAAAATAACTTGCACCCGATCAGATAATGGGCCTAAGGTTTTCATGACCTCTTGCATTTCAACTAATGTCGCAGGACAAACATCTGGGCAGTGGGTATAGCCAAAGAAAATTAATACAGCCTTACCTTTGAAATCAGCCATGGTTTTCACCTGACCATTAGGATCCAAAAGTTCAAAATTAGAACCAAATGATTTACTGCCAGTAATATCAACATTCTTGAAGCTAGGCTTTGAACAAGCGGCCAATAAAAACACGGCGCATAAAAGGACTAATTTTTTCATGGGCTATAAGTAATGATCGATCAAAATAGCAGCAAATAGTAGAGCTAAATAAGTAATGGAGTACTTAAATGTCTTACGAGCCAACTGATCGCTGTAGTGTTGGTAAAGACGGATTGCATACATTACAAAAATACCGCTAAGAATCAGTGCACACACCAAATAGAATAAGCCACTCATTCCATAGACATAAGGAAGAATCGAGGCCGCCAATAAGATGAGCGTATAGAGCAAGATATTAAGTAAGGTAAATCGCTCACCGTGAGTGACCGGCAACATCGGCAAGCCCGCCTGTACATAATCTTCGCGTCGGTAGAGTGCCAATGCCCAAAAATGCGGTGGGGTCCACACAAAAATGATGAGCACCAATAACCAGGCTTCTGCCGATAATTGATTAGTAACAGCTACCCAACCCAATGCAGGTGGCATGGCACCAGAAAGCCCGCCGATCACAATGTTTTGGGGCGTTGCTGGCTTTAAGAACCAGGTATAAATAACGGCATACCCCACAAAGGTTGCAAAGGTAAGCCACATCGTGAGGGGATTGGTGTAAATCCACAGTACTGCCATCCCTGCGGCTCCCAAAATGCAAGAGAAAATAATAATTTGCCAAGGGGTAATCTCGCCCGTTGCTGAGGGGCGCCATGCGGTTCGACGCATTTTGGCATCAACCGCTTGCTCTATCAGACAGTTCACCGCAAATGCCGCACCGGCTAGCAACCAAATGCCAATCGATCCCCCAATTAATACTGGCCAGGGAACCATTCCAGGGGTTGCCAAAAACATGCCAATAATCGCGCAAAATACTGCGAGCTGAGTCACTCTTGGCTTAGTTAATACCCAATATTGTCTCCAGCGAGGCATAGGAGGACGAACAAAATCAGTACTCATGCAATCCCTCGCTGGGGCGGCTTACCGGATAAAAAATAGTTATTACTCCACGCACTTAAACGCACCAAGCAAAATAAAATAGCTGCCGCACCACCGGTGTGCAACAACGCCGCTACTAATGGCCATTGAAAGACTACATTGGATATACCGGTGGCGATTTGTAATGCAAGCAATGCAATGATTGCCTTCCCCCAAAATTGAACCTTTGGCTCTGGATGTCGAATTACTTTTATAGCAACGAAAAGCAAAATAGCGGAGACAAAAATAGCACCAACACGATGGGTCCAGTGGATTGTGACTAGCGCTGCCATCGGGATCATCTCACCCGATTTAGCCTCACCCAAATCGCGCCATAAGAAAAAAGCATTTTGCCAATCCATATTGGGATACCAAACACCCATACAAGTTGGAAAATCAGGACAAGCCAACACAGCATAGTTAGTACTAACCCACGCACCTAGAAAAATTTGAGCAAAGAGTGCAACAATAGCGATTAATACAAGGCTGCCAGATAAGCTTGAAATCGTCTTGGAATCACTTGAACAGAGGGCATCGTTACGTTGCGCGAACCAGACCATGCTGGCAAATAAGATCAATGCCAAGATGAGATGCATACTAACTATGATTGGTTGCAGCTTAAGGGTCACGGTCCAGGCTCCAAATGCGCCTTGTAGACAAACTAAGACCAGTAAAAACAAACTGCCTTTAATGGCTAAGGAGCGGCCTGCGCTTGGCTGCTTAAATGCCATGATGACTTGAATAATGATTAAAAACCCAACGCTCATCGCCAAGTAACGATGAATCATTTCAACCCATGCTTTAAAAACCGTTACCGGCCCTGTGGGCATTGCAGCTTCTGCCGCCCGAATTTCTTCGATGGCGCGAAAGGGATTGGATGTGCCATAGCAACCTGGCCAGTCTGGGCAACCTAAACCAGAATCACTTAAACGAGTAAATGCACCAAACAAAATGAGGTCAAAGGTTAGGAAGACGATGGTCCAATTGAGCTTTTGAAATAGCCCCATTCCTTTTTTAAAATAAAGGATTGCCAGCGGTAAGCCAGCAATCAAGAGAGCGATTCCGGCAAGCTCTAAAACCATTAGAGCCATTTCAGACATCATATCTTCTCACCCTTGCGATTTAACTTTAGAAGACGCTCAACGTCTTTACGAATCTTCACAAAGTCACTCGAGCTGGTTTTGTCGGGAAAGACCATCATCTTCTCACCACTTGGATCAATCAGAGCGATTCCTTGGCCTAGATTTTGAGTATTCAACCAAGCTTGCCATGCAGCCTCATTTTTTGGATCAGGAGCGGGAATAATATAAAAACCAGCATTCTCTTGATCATAGGCCCTCTGAATATCATCCTCAACTGGGCCGCGATCATTCACAACCCAAACCAATTGCAGACGATTTTTATTCTTACCAAGAGCTAAGCGTACCTGACGCATCAGATATAAAACCTCAACACAAGCATCATTGCCTTTTTTGCACTCGCTTGCCGGTCTTGCCACCATCAGGGTCCACTTACCGTTAAATGGAATCTCAAACCAGCTGGGATTAATTGGCTGTGGCGGCACAATCAAAGTACCATAATTGGTCTTTCCGCCCTCAGGCTTATAAACGTAATAGGCCAAATACGATGCAATTACTGGCGATGCGCATGCGAGTAGCACCAGTATCATTTGAATCCGGCCGCGACGAGTTCTGGCATCCAATGCCTTCTTATCAAGCTGACTCGCCGGAATTAATAAATCTTGATCGCTCACTGCTATATAACCTTTATGAACTTGATTTACCTTGATTGCGATAGCGCATAAAACCAGTTGTGAACCAAAATGCTAGCGCGGCCGCACCTAAAGAAAACCATTGGAAAGCATAAGCATAATGGCGATCGACGCCTGTCGTTGCCACGGGCCAAATTCGGGACAATCCATCACCTTCATCTGGGTCATTTTGACGAATAATGAAGGGTAATTGTGGATATGCCATTCGGCCCGCTTCATAGGTCAAGTCTAAATTTTGCTGAATCCGGGGTGAAGCTTGACTATTGGGTTGATTGCCAAGCTCTAACACCCTCCCTGGCCCAGTCAATGCAATACCCTCGATCACTACACTCTCCTTAGGCGTTGTAATGCTTGGCAATATCAATCGATCTTGATTATTTCTGGGGGCCCACCCTCGGTTAACCCAAACAAGGCGCTTTTCCTGACCATCAAGTAAAAATGGCATCAGCACATAAAACCCGGATTGGGTCTGCCCTGTTTGTGGCTTTAGACTGGGGCGATTATCAAGCCAAACGACCTCATTGGGCAAAAAACGACCACGCGCTCGCACCGGCCTAAACTCAGTTTCTGATAGAGTCCAATTTTTGGCATTGAGGTCAATCTGCTCTCGAGCCGCCATGGCGCTAATTTGATTAGCCAGGATTATTTTCTGATCCGCACGACCCAGTTGCCAACGACCCGCCATAATGCCAATTGCAAGAACGACTAGCATCGCAATGGTTGCGACTCTTCGCTCTACAATAAGAACTCGAAATAAACTCAAAGGTTTAGCACCAATATGAAATGGCTAATTGTTTTAATTTTGTTGGTCATCATCGCTAGCTTAGGATCGGCGCTGTATTTCATGATGAAAGACAAAGGCAATAGCTCCAGGATGGTTCACTCGCTGATGCTCAGAATTGGTTTATCGATTGCACTATTCATTGGCATTTGGATTGCCCATTACTTTGGACTCATTGAGTCCACTGGCCTGAAAGTGCCTCAATAGGCTAGGCGGCAACCAACGCTGCCGCCTATTGGCCATTACATCCAGTAAATGACGATGTAAAGCCCTAGCCAGACGACGTCAACAAAGTGCCAATACCATGCGGCACCTTCAAAACCAAAGTGATTCTCGGCGGTGAAATCACCACGAATCAAACGGCGCAGGATAATCGCCAACATCAAGCCACCCAAGAACACATGGAATCCATGAAAACCGGTCAGCATGAAGAAGGTTGATCCGTAAATTCCAGAAGTGAGCTTCAGGTTCAGGTCGTTATAAGCATGGATGTATTCGTAAGCTTGAAAACCCAAGAAAATAAGCCCAAGAAATACGGTCGCAAATAATCCATAAATGGCATGCTGACGATTTCCCTCTCGTAAAGCATGATGTGCCCAGGTCACGGTAACCCCTGAGCTCAAGAGCAATAACGTATTAATCGTTGGAATTGGCCAAGGGCCAATAGTACTAAATTTTTGAACCAGATCAGCAGGACCAACGGTTGGCCATGCAGCTACAAAATCAGGCCATAAGAGTTTATTATCCACATCACCAAGCCAGGGCACTGTAATACTGCGAGCGTAGAACAGGGCCGCAAAGAAAGCGGCAAAAAACATGATCTCGGAAAAGATGAACCAGCTCATCGACCAGCGATAGGACACATCGACGTTCACACCGTTCTTGCCGGTATTGGACTCCGAGATTGCATCACCAAACCAACCGTACAGCACAAACAGCACATAAATAACTGCTGCTAGGACCAGCGGTCCTCCCCATGAAAGGCCATTGACCCAAGCGGACATGCCGCCGCCAAAGCCAAGCAGTCCAATGCTAGCAAGGACGGGATATTTTGAGGGGCCCGGAACAAAATAATACGGTGTGGAGTTTGATGACATCGCGCTCTTTCTAACTAAAAATTAATTGGTTACCACTAAATTCACAATCAACAAAAGGATCGCCATAAATAGTACGGCGCCCAATACACCAGCAATGATGATGTGCACAAAACTCAAGCTTGCAACATCATTTTGCAATCCTGCTTTATTGCGAATCCCTAAAAACGCCCACAAAACGGCACGCATTGAACGAAAAAAACTAGGTTGCTTGTTCATAGTGACACTTTGCTCTTAGATTCTTTGACATTTGCAACAGGCTTAGGTATTCCGGTCTCAAAAAAGGTATACGACAGGGTGATTGTTTTAACGTCTTTTGGAAGATTGGGATCAACAATAAATACCACTGGCATTTGCCGAATCTGATGTGGGGTCAGGGCTTGCTCTTGAAAACAAAAGCATTCGATCTTCGTAAAAAACTCCGTTGCGGTCTTTGGAGCATAGCTGGGAATCGCTTGGGCTGCGACAGGTCGATCCAAAGTATTAACTACTTCATAAACGATCTCGTGCATCTCGCCTGGATGAACTTCAAGAAAGTTCTTAACCGGCTTAAAAGCAAATGGTCCACGACTATTGGAGTCAAATTCAATCGTGATCGTTCGGCTGTAATCCACCTGAGTATTGCCTGGCTTGCTTGCTCCATAAGCACGCACACCATAATTATTTTTGCTAGTGACAACATTAATGCCAGTCACTTCACAAAGGGCTTTGTATAAAGGCACCAAGGCATAACCAAATCCAAACATCAATACAGCAAGCAAAAGAAGCTTCAGTAGGATTTGCTTATTAAGGGCGCCTAGATTATTTGCCATATATCTAACCTAAGATCCAATACTTCAATACGATGCCCAAGAAAAAAGTCAACGCAATCGATAGCAAGACCGCCGCTAGGCGGCGGTTGCTCATCAAAGGATTCGATCGCTCGGTCACGTCAAGTGCCATTAGCTAATTTTGGGCGGCTGCTCAAATGTATGGAATGGCGCGGGTGATGGAACGGTCCACTCCAAAGTATTGGCTGTCTCCCATGGATTATCCGGAGCCTTCTTGCCATGACCACGGTATGCAGGGAGCACAACAAACAGCAGGAAATAAACCTGCATTAAGCCAAAGCCAAGACCACCGATCGAAGCAATTAAATTGAAATCAGCAAACTGGGTTGGATAATCTGCATAGCGACGTGGCATGCCTGCTAAACCCAAGAAATGCATTGGGAAGAAGGTGAGGTTAAAGAAGAACATCGAACCCCAGAAATGAACCTTGCCGCGGAACTCATCGGCCATACGACCAGTCCACTTTGGACACCAGTAATAAAAGCCTGCAAACATCGCAAAGAGCGAACCCGCCACTAGCACATAGTGGAAGTGGGCAACCACATAGTAGGTGTCTTGTAGACCAATATCAATTGGGGCCATCGCCAAAACCAGTCCAGTAAAACCACCGATCGTGAACACAAAAATAAATCCAATCGCCCATAGCATCGGGGTTTCAAAGGTCATTGACCCTTTCCACATGGTCGCAACCCAGTTAAAAATCTTTACCCCGGTTGGAACTGCAATGAGCATGGTGGCATACATAAAGAAGAGCTGACCAGTAACCGGCATACCAGTGGTAAACATGTGATGAGCCCAAACAATAAATGACAAGATTGCGATGGATGATGTGGCATAAACCATCGATGCGTAGCCAAACAAACGCTTTCTGGCAAATACAGGAACGACCTCACTGATAATGCCAAACGCGGGCAAGATCATGATGTAAACCTCTGGGTGACCGAAGAACCAGAAGATATGCTGATACATCACGGGATCGCCACCGCCAGCTGCAGAGAAGAAGCTGGTTCCAAAATGACGGTCAGTGAGAACCATAGTGATCGCGCCGGCCAGCACAGGCATCACAGCAATTAACAAATAGGCAGTAATCAACCAGGTCCAGCAGAACATTGGCATCTTCATGAGTGTCATACCAGGTGCGCGCATATTCAAGATGGTCACGATGATGTTAATCGAACCCATAATGGACGAGGCGCCTAACAAATGAAGTGCAAAGATGGCCATATCCATCCCCGGCCCCATTTGTAGGGTGAGCGGTGCATACAAGGTCCAGCCGCCTGAGGGTGCACCACCTGGTGCTAAAAATGAACCGAACAATAACAATGCAGCAACTGGCAAAATCCAGAAACTGAAGTTATTCATACGGGCGAATGCCATATCAGACGCGCCAATTTGCAAAGGAATCATCCAGTTTGCAAAACCCACGAAAGCCGGCATGATGGCACCGAACACCATCACCAAGCCGTGCATGGTGGTTAACTGATTAAAAAACTCGGGGCGCAAATATTGCAACCCAGGCTGAAACAGTTCCAAACGAATACCAAGCGCCATCACTCCGCCAGCCAGAAGGCTCACGAAGGCGAAGATCAAATACATCGTACCGATGTCTTTGTGGTTGGTTGCAAACAACCAACGACGCCATCCATGGGGATGGTCGTGGGCATGATCGTGTGCGTGATCGTGGGTTGTGGATATGGTGCTCATGATTTGCTCCGGTTTAATTCAATTCGTTATATAAGTTCAATTATTTGCCAGCACGAACAGAAGCGAACTCCTGGGTTTGAACAACTTCACCCGTCTTATTGCTCCATGCATTTCGGTAATAGGTCATTACAGCTGCCAAATCTCCATCAGAAATAACGCCACCCCATTTAGGCATCGCACCTTTACCGTTAATCAAAATATTGAAGTTGCCTGCTTTCGGACCCAAGGCAACTTTGCTGCCATCTAATGCAGGGAAAGCGCCGGCGCCCTTACCGTTGGCTTGATGGCAAGCAGCGCAATTGGCGGCATACACCTTAGCACCACGATCCATTTGCTCAGCCAAGGTGTAAACCTTGCTCGGATCATCCGCATTAGCAGCCATTTCTTTTTTCTTTTCAGCAACCCATTTGGTGTAGTCCTCATCAGAAACGACTCTAACTACGATGGGCATAAATGCGTGCTGCGCGCCACAAAGCTCAGAACATTGTCCACGGAAGGTGCCAATTTTTTCAGCTCTAAACCAGGTATCACGCACAAAGCCAGGAATTGCGTCTTGCTTTACGCCAAATGCAGGAACGGTCCATGCATGAATCACATCGTTCGCAGTTGTAATTAGACGAATTTTTTTATTCACAGGGACAACCATCTCATGATCGACTTCCATCAGATAGGTTGGACTCTTGGGCGCCAGATTATTAATCGCTTCGCGTGAAGTCGACATGGTCGAAAGGAAGCTAATACCTTCTCCCTCGCCCTTAATGTAGTCATAACCCCACTTCCACTGATAACCAGTGGTTTTAATGGTGATGTCTGCATTGGTGGTGTCCTTCATCGCAACTACTGTTTTGGTGGCGGGTAGAGCCATACCAATCACAATTAGCAGAGGAATGACAGTCCAAATAATTTCAACCGAAGTGCTCTCATGAAACGATGCGGGCTGGGCACCTTTGGATTTGCGATGCTTGTAAATCGAATAGAACATCACTGAGAAAACGCCGATAAAGATCACCAAACAAATGATCATCATCATCCAGTGCAACCAATGAATCTCTTCCATAATTTTGGTTGCAGGGGCGGGGAAATTGAGTTGATTTACTTTGGGGCCGCCTGGCATATCTTGCGCCGCAACAGTAAAACTCCAGATTCCAAAACCAAGGGCAAGCCAAATTTTTGTCAGCAATTTACGAATATTCATTTTTTTCTCAAATTTAAGAGCAGCGCACCTAATAAAGTCTGGTCGCTTGTCCAGCCACTAGTCACTAATTAGACACTGAATTATAGGATGATTTGCTTGACAGAAGTCATTTTGTGATTTCCTTTGGGGCAAACCCTATATGTAGATAATTAAATGTAAGTACTTACTTATAAATTAGCTATGGAACTATTTACGTTTAATTGCATCTACGCGAATATATGCTGATTTAGCATCCCCAGTACTGAGATTTTTTGCCAAAACCCAGGCATGTCCATAAACGATTTCCAGGGTCAGTTTTAAGGGGTCAGGAACCCTAAGTTGATGGAGTTGCATACCTGCAGAAATGAGCCCCAGAGCTAGGCCATCCTTATAAAGAGCCTGCCCAGTTTCGTACTCTAAATGAAGATATTCCATATCCATCACCGGGTCCGAATAGCGGTTTTGAACCAAGGCATCCCCAATATCGTGCATATCGAGGGCGCCTGGCAAGGTTTGCATTTGACTACCATCCGGGTTGGCATCCCGGAGTTCCTTACCTGTATCAGGGCCCAAATAGGCAAATGAAATCAAACCGCCTTCCTTTAGATGCTGGTGACAACTCGCCATCCAAGCGCTCGGGTTATTGAGATTTTGCAAACATAAATTACTGAGGATCAAATCGTAGGATGCATTGTCTGGAATCCCCTGATCCAGTAATCGGCCTGAGTTCAACAAAGGGCGACTGAGTACCTGTTTAAGTTTGATCCCCAATGGAATCCTTCCCTGAATTTGAGGATCAAGAATGGTGTCAATTTGCGCACTAGGAAAACGCTTCGCAAATGCCCTGCGATTTAAGCCAGAAAAATCGGGTTCGAGCAAAATGTGTTTCGGCATCAGCTTGATGGGCGCTAACTTATCAAGCATTCGCTCTTGAATCTCAGTTCGAAGCCATGAAAGAGAAGTGGTCATCGAATCAGTATACTCAGCGCCCCAATGAGCTGGCTTCGTACTGCAACCCAATATTTAATTCCGACACTGTGCATGGTGTGCGAGCAAGCACAAGCTGAAATTGTATGCTTTCCATGTCGCGATCGCATTGCTCAAAACCGCTTGCAATTTGGTCCATCCTGTCAGATTTGTGCGCTACCAATCGGGCCGCATCAATCACTTTGTGCTGCGTGTGAACAGGTAAAACCGGCCTTTGATCACGTGACTTATCTCGACCTCTATCAGGAACCATTACGTCAAACGCTTCACCTTTTAAAGTACCAAAAGAGGCTAGCATGCGCTAGTGGCTTTGCCCTCTTGTGGAATATATTTCATCAACATACTCTCAAAGCATGCGATGCGGATGTTTTAATTCCAGTGCCGCTAAATCCAACAAAATTAGCAGCGCGCGGCTTTAATCAAGCATGGGAAATCGCGAAACGGTTTGATCTTCCGAAATCCATCAGACGCATTCCAAACTTAGTGATTTGCCACCCAACCCACACTGCTCAAGCAAGTCTTAATCGTGCCGAGCGCACTGCATCGATGCGAGACCGTTTTGAATTGAAAGTTGGTGCAGCTTCTATGATTCATGACCAACATATCGTGGTTATTGATGATGTCATGACCACCGGCTCAACGATCCACTCGTTAGCAACAACTCTCAAAAAGTCTGGGGCAAAGCGGGTGAGCGCATGGACCATGCTTCGCACGCCTCCTTGGGAGTCTTAAGTGCAATATGATGCTGCTATGTTTAATGTCGTTTTATTTGAACCTGAGATCCCACCGAATACTGGGAACATCATCCGCCTATGTGCCAATACGGGTGCGCAATTGCATCTCATCAAACCACTTGGTTTTCCTCTTGAACACGCCAAATTGAAGCGCGCAGGCCTGGATTACCATGAGTTTGCCAATCTCAAGCTGTATGAGAACTGGTCCGATTTTCTAACAAGCACAAAGGCCGATTTGCAGCGTGTCTTTGCTTTAACGACTAAGGGGCAGCGCTCACTTCTTCATACAGAATTTCACTCAAACGATTACTTTGTATTTGGATCAGAGACCAAAGGCATTAGCGATCAGGTACGCGCTAGCATTCCTCGCGAGAATCACCTTCGATTGGCAATGCTTGCTAATAGTCGCAGCTTAAATCTCTCAAACTCTGTAGCGATCGTGGTTTATGAAGCATGGCGCCAACATCAATTCCAGGGCGGCGCTTAAGTTTCCGATTTAGGCCCGCGGCCCATTAAGGTCCGAACTCCATCCTCGGGACTCAGTTGACCATTGAGTACATGATTAACCGTGGCGCAAATTGGCATCTCAACCTGATGTTGTTTAGCTAAATCACTCACGGCTTGCGCACACAAGACACCCTCAGCCACATGACCAAGCGCGGCTAATATCCGGTCCAATGGCTCCCCGGCGGCAAGCGATAAGCCGACGCGCCGGTTGCGCGATAAATCACCTGTTGCGGTCAAAATAAGATCGCCCAAGCCAGCAAGTCCCATACAGGTCTCGCTCTTACCGCCGATAGCTTTAACTAACCGCATCATTTCTGCAAGACCTCGAGTTAACAAGGCAGCACGGGCATTCATACCCAATCCCAAACCATCGCCAATTCCAGCGGCAATCGCTAATACATTTTTAACGGCGCCACCAAGCTCAACGCCAATCAAATCATCGCTTGCATACACCCGAATATTTCCATGGTGAAACGCAGTTTGTACGCGCTGACAAAATTCAGATGCAGTGCTTGCAACCGTCAAAGCGCAAGGCAAACCCTCGCCAACTTCACGGGCAAAGCTAGGGCCTGACAAAACACCCACTGCATGCGCATGGGTGGCGAATCGTTCTTGTTCGCGGCCAACAACCTGATGGGGAAGTAGGGAGGTTTTGGGTTCCAACCCTTTGCAAAGCCACAAAATGTTGAAAGGGTGTTGTGCCGTTTTAAAAACATCAGCTACCGTAGCTGCTAACCCAGCCATTGGGGTCGCAATCACTAATAGGTCATCAGCCCCTAATCTGTTAACAGCTTTCTCAAAATCCGACTCAATCAATAATGATTTGGGTAACGCAATAGCTGGTAAATACTGTTTATTTTCTTGATCCCTGCGAAGGGCATCGGCGGCATTTGGGTTGCGCGCCCATAAGCAAACCGAATGGTGACTAGCAGCGGATATAGCAATGGCTGTACCCCATGCTCCTGCCCCTAGGACCGATATATTCATTAGTTGGGCAAAATAATTTTGCTCTCTGCCTCACCATTACCGGCTTGCGCTCCCTGAGCTGCCTGAGCCTGAGCCAAACGATGCTCATACATGCCATGAAAGTTGATATCGGCAAGATGAATAGGCTGAAAGCCGGCGCGACTAATAATATCGGCAACGTTTGAGCGCAAATACGGAAAGATGATGCTTGGGCAAGTGATGCCAAGCATTGGGTCAATTTGCTCAATCGGGATATTCTTAAACTCGAAAATACCGGCTTGCTTAGCTTCGACCAAGAACATGACCTTGCCCTCAACGCGAGCGGTGACTGTGCTCAAGAGGGCAACCTCAAATAACTCATCGCTTAGGCGATCAACCGCAATATCCAATTCCACCTGAATCTGTGGCTCACTCGCAACCAACAAAATACCGGGGGCATTGGGTTGCTCGAGTGATAAATCTTTTAGATAAACACGTTGGATGACAAACGAAGGCTCATTTGAACCTGTGGCTGAATTCGTTGCAGCATCACTCATACAAACTCTCTTTCCAATTAGAAATGGTTAGGCTAAAAGCGGATCAAGACCGCCTGCACGATCTAATGCTGCTAGATCATCGTAACCGCCAATATGACGATCACCGATATAAATTTGTGGAACAGTCCTGCGACCTGTGCGAGTCATCATTTCTTCTCGCTTGGCTGGATCGACATCAATTAATATTTTTTGTAAATTCTGAACACCCTTTTTTTGTAAAAGTTTCTCAGCCATCACGCAGTAAGGGCAAACGCGGGTGCTGTACATCAAAACGTCTGGCATCGCTTCCCCATTAGGATTTAATCAGCGGCAACCCGGAGGTTTGCCAAGCGTTGATACCGCCCTCTAAAACACCCACTTCGGTATACCCAAGATTGCGAAGCTCTTTAGCTGCTTTCTGAGAATGAGCCGGGCCCCGACCAATCACCACAACAGGATATTTTTGATCGATTTTCATGGTTTTCAAGCTAGCGCCTAAGCTCTCCAAGGCGATATTTTTGGCATTTGGCAAATGGCCTAATTTAAAATCTTCCTCGGTCCGCAAATCGATCACATTGGCCTTGCGACGGTTAATCCAAATGGTCGCATCGGTGGGGGTTAGACCCTTGCCACTAATTAGGGTTGATAATGTTGGCATGAATAAAGCCGTGCCCGAAATGATCATTAAGGCGGCCAGTACGAGGTTGTCTGTTTGAGCTAAGAAGTCCATTGTCAGATTATAGAATGCATCTATGAAACAACTCATCCTAGTCCGCCACGGACAATCCGCCTGGAATCTTGAGAATCGGTTTACTGGATGGGCCGATATTGACCTAACGCCAACAGGCGTTGAGCAATCCCAACGGGCTGGCCAGCTTCTGAGGGATGCTGGTTATGACTTTGATATTGCCTATACCTCGGTTCTAAAGCGCGCCATCCGAACCTTATGGAACATCCAAGATGCCATGGATCTAATGTGGGTGCCTGTGGTCCATAGCTGGCGATTAAACGAACGGCACTACGGTGCACTGACCGGGCTCAATAAGGCAGAGACTGCAGCTAAATTTGGGGATGAGCAAGTCCATATCTGGAGGCGCTCCTATGCCATCGCCCCGCCTCCATTAAGCCCAGAGCAGCGCGCTGAGCTCGCCAGTGACCCCCGCTACACCAAGCTTAATCATGAGGATATTCCCCATGGGGAGTGCCTAAAAGACACCGTCAGTCGTGTTTTACCCCTCTGGAATGAGTCGATCGCTCCGGCTCTCAAACTTGGTAAACGGGTTATTCTGGTCGCCCATGGTAATAGCATCCGCGCCCTCATGAAGCACATTGATCAGGTATCAGATGAGGCGATCATGGAGGTCAATGTGCCTAACGGTAATCCCCTCATTTATGAACTGGACGATGAACTTCGTCCAATACAACATTTCTATTTAGAGGCAAAATAGCTAAATGCGTCAGTTATTTAGAAATATTGTCCTAATTAGTATTGGCTTGATTGCCGGAATTGCGGCAACCATCCAGTTCTCTGCGACCGCGCAGCAGGGTACCAGTACCCTGCCGCTCGATGAGTTACGCACGCTCTCGAATGTCTTTGGGCAAATTAAGCGTGAGTATGTCGAACCCATTGACGACAAACAATTACTCACCGATGCAGTTAAAGGAATGGTCAGCAGTCTTGATCCGCACTCCGCTTATCTCGACAAAAAAGATTTTGCAGAAATGCAAGAGCAAACCGCTGGTAAGTTTGCTGGCCTTGGTATTGAAATTACTTCTGAAGATGGTTTAGTAAAAGTGCTTAATCCAATCGAAGGCTCTCCTGCTGCTAAAGCCGGTCTTCAAGCAGGCGATCTCATTACCCGCCTAGACGATAAACCAGTACGCGGCATGTCGCTTGATAAAGCCGTTCGAACCATGCGTGGTACGCCGGGTACCAAAATTACCTTAACGATTTTCAGAAAAAGTGAAGAGCGCACTTTTCCCGTCACCATCACCCGCGCTGAGATCAAAGTACAGTCGATTCGAGCAAAAATTGTGGATAACAATATTGCATGGGTTCGCATTACTAGCTTTCAAGAGCGCACCGTTCCAGACCTTGCTAAGAAATTAGCAGAGCTTGCCGCTAAAGATCCGAGCTTAAAAGGGTTGGTATTAGATCTGCGTAATAACGGTGGTGGACTACTGCAAGGCGCAGTCGGTGTTGCAGCCGCTTTCTTGCCTCCGGGCTCAGTGATTGTCTCAACCAAAGGCCAAGCGCCAGACTCGCGCCAAGTATTTAATGCAGTTCCCGCTATGTATAAATTAAGTGAATCGAATGATCCACTCGATGAGGTGCCGCCGCTTTTTAAGAAAATCCCAATGGTCGTGCTTGTCAATGCCTACTCCGCATCTGCCTCTGAAATCGTTGCGGGTGCACTGCAAGATTACAAACGTGCCACTATTCTGGGAAAGACCACCTTTGGTAAGGGATCCGTGCAGACTGTTCGGCCACTCAGTAGCGACTCGGCACTCAAAATTACTACCGCTTATTACTACACGCCCAATGGTCGCTCAATCCAAGCATTTGGGATTAAACCCGATATTCCGGTGGATCAGAATAAGGACGGTGACCCTGAAGATGTATTAATTACACGAGAGATTGATAGCGAAAAGCACTTGCGTAATAAACAATCCTCAGAAGAAGCATTGATCAAAGATCGCGAGAAACGGCGTCTGCAAGAATTGCAATTGATTGAAGAGCGCAATGCAAAGAAAACGCCAGAGGAGCGTGAGAAAGAAAAGAATCGTCGCCCACCTGAGTTTGGTAGCAATGATGACTTCATGCTGCAACAAGCCATTGCCTTTCTGAACGGTCAAACTGTCAAGCGCTCGGCTTCTAAACTCGAGTAATTGAGTTGCTCATGAATGACGAGCAACTCCTTCGCTATTCGCGTCATCTACTTCTCGATGAAATTGACATCGTAGGTCAAGAGCGCCTGTTAAGTTCCCACGTACTGATCATTGGCGCTGGTGGTTTAGGCTCTGCGTGCGCCCCTTATCTAGCTGCCGCTGGCATTGGAAGAATTACTCTAATCGACCATGATCATGTCGAGCTTACTAACCTTCAGCGTCAAATCATGCACCAAGACAATAGCATTGGCATGAGTAAGGTGGCCTCAGGCAAACGTTTTCTGAAAAGCTTAAATCCCAGCTGTCAGGTTGAAGCGCTTGAAAAAAGGCTTGATGAACCCTTACTCAAAGAGCTGCTTGGTAATGTTGATGTGGTGGTTGACTGTACTGATAACTTTTCGACCCGACACCTGATTAATCGGGTATGCGTTACCCATGGAAAAGTATTGGTCTCAGGCGCCGCATTACGCTTTGATGGTCAGGTGAGCGTATTTGATTTTAGCGATCCAAACTCACCATGCTATGCCTGCGTCTTCCCACCAGATCCTAATTATGTTGAAACCAACTGTGCCAGCATGGGGGTCTTTGCACCTCTAGTAGGCATTATTGGAACTATTCAGGCGGCGCAAACTCTGCAAGTCATTATTGGTTTTGGAGAGCCGTTAATCGGGCGCTTGCTGATCTGGAATGCCCGCACGACCCAGATCGATGAAATTAAACTCGCACGCCATCACGCTTGTCCAGTGTGCGGACCAGGCACGCACTAATGAATTGAATTTAGTCGATTAAATAGAATGCTTTGCTCAACTGGCTCGTAAGCCGCCAGTAACTCATCAATATGCATCTTCAACTTGCGGGTATCGGCCTGCATGATCTCGCGCTTAACCAATAAGAGCTGACTAAAGTGCATTGAGAAATCGGTCAATCCCATCGCCAATAAGAGCTTTGTCAAGGCAGGATCACCCGCCATCTCGCCGCATACTGCAATCGGCACATTGGCTCGGTTTGCCTCACGAATAATTCCGGCAATTAAATTGAGTACTGCCGGATTTAATGGGTCGTATAGGTGAGCAACCGCATGATCGGCACGATCAATCGCCAAGGTGTACTGAATCAAATCATTGGTACCAATTGATAAATAATCAAAGTGTTTGACAAAGAGCGGCATCATCAAGGCGGCGGCTGGAATCTCAATCATTGCTCCTACCTGAATATCTGGATTAAACGCCTTGCCCCGCTCTTGTAATTGCTGTTTAGCCTTTTCAATGAGCCGCAAACTTTCATGAATCTCCTGTGCATGGGCCAGCATTGGCAATAACAGTCGAACTTGGCCATGTGCGGATGCTCGTAATATGGCGCGCAATTGAGTTAAAAATATCTCGGGCTCAGACAATGACCAACGAATGGCGCGCAAACCCAGAGGAGATGTTCCAGTAGTACCAGTTTCAGCTCCCGCGACTGCTTTATCAGAGCCAATATCAATCGTACGAATATTCACTGGCAAACCAAACATTGCCTCCACCGCACGGGTGTATTCCTGATATTGCTTCTCTTCATCCGGAAGACCGTGTTCTTGGTTCATAAACAAGAACTCAGACCGAAATAATCCAATGCCAACCGCACCTAATTCCAGAGCATGTTTTGCATCTTCTGGTAACTCAATATTGGCAAATAACTCGATCTCAACACCATCTTTGGTGCGGGTTGGGCTGTACTTAAGCTCTTGTAGCTTTTCAGACTCCAGGCGTTTTTCAGCCTGAAGACTTCGATACTGAGCCAGAAGCATCTCATCGGGAGCAACCACCACAATGCCGCGGTCCCCATCAATCACAATCCAATCGCCGTGCTCAATCATGTCGCTGGCATGGCGTATACCTACGACTGCTGGTATTTCTAAGCTACGCGCCACAATCGCGGTGTGAGAGGTTTTGCCACCTAAATCGGTTACAAATCCGCCCAGCGCATTCTCTTTAAAGCGCAACATGTCATGAGGTGCAATATCATGCGCAACCACAATCATGTCATCCTCAAAGTGTCCGGTAATTAGGCCCTCGCCACCAATCACGGTCTGACGGTTATGCGACTGCAATGCCTTTAAGACTCGCTCAGCGACCTGCCGAATATCATTGCCACGTTCTTTTAAATAGGGATCATCCATTTCAGCAAACAGCTCAAGCAAGTCATTGAGCTCGGTGGTCAGAGCCCAAGCAGCATTTAGGCGTTTTTGCCGAATCAAGGCTAAGGGCTTCTCAGCTAAGGTTGGGTCCGAGAGGATTAATTGATGAACATCCAAAAATGCTGCCATCTCCTGTGGAGCATCTTTGGGTAAAGCGGCTTTAAGGGTATTGAGTTCTTGGCGCACGCAATCAAACGCTTCGAGTAATTTATTAGCTTCGGCTTCTTCGGTCCCAGGCTCAATCAGGTAGTGACTAACCTCAAGGGCGGCTCTCGAAATTAATACGGCCTTACCAATCGCAATACCTTTAGAGACGGCAATACCGTGAAGAGCAAAGGTCATTCCTACTCGCCCTCACCAAATCGATCTTGAATCAACTCACAAATTTTCTTTAGGGCTTCGTCTTCTTTCTCGCCAACGGTCTCGATCGTAACGGTACTACCCATGCCAGCAGCAAGCATCATTACACCCATAATGCTTTTGGCATTAATGCGTCGGCCATTCTTGCTCATAAATACCTCGCACGGGTACTGACTAGCGAGTTGCGATAATTTTGCGGACGCGCGTGCATGCAGGCCAAGCTTATTAATGATTTCAATATCAAGTTTTGGCATCGCTCGTTCCTGCATTCTGATTCAATTTAAGTTCATCATCGGTTATGGAAGAGGGTGCTCCTAAACGAATAATCCCATTTTGACCACCCTGCATGGCTTTAAGAGCAACCGATTCAACTCCGGTACCTCGATAAGAAATCGCCCGCATAAGCATTGGCAAGTTCACGCCAGCTAACACAATCACCTTGCATGAAAAGAGTCCAGATTTGGCAAGCCGAGTGGCAACATTCGCTGGGGTAGCGCCCATAACGTCCGTTAAAACTAATATGCCATATTCACTTTGGACCTGGGTGGCGGCTTCATAGACGCGATCAAAACTAATCTTGGTGTCTTCATGCGGAGGAATATCAACTGCAGCCATACGAACCGGCACCTTGCCATAAGTATGCTCAACAAAACCAAGCATGGACCCGGCAATAGGGGTGTGGGCAACAATTAGGATTCCTGGCACCTTAAATGAGCTCCTTTTGAAGCAATGTAAGCCATTTTTGAGCAATATCCAAATTCGTTTGTTGAGTGATTTCCACAAAACAGGTGGGGCTTGTCACATTAATCTCGGTCAAGTAACCGCCGATCATGTCAAGGCCCACCAAGAACAAGCCGCGCTTAGCGAGAATAGGGGCTAAATGATTGGCAATTTCCTCTTCGCGTGCGGTCAGAGCCATGGCTAAACCTTTGCCACCAACGGCTAAGTTCCCGCGAATCTCTGAGCCCTGCGGTATACGCGCCAAAGCATAAGGCATGACCTCACCACCAATGAGCAAAACGCGCTTATCGCCCGAGGTAATTTCGGGCAAGTAACGTTGGGCCATTAGAGTACGTGCGCCGTTCTCACCAAGGGTTTCAACAATGCTTCCTAAATTAAGGCCATCGGGTCCCACCCGAAATACGCCCATGCCACCCATACCATCGAGTGGCTTAATAACAATGTCGTGATGCAGCCGATGAAAATCGCGGATCGCATGAATATCGCGCGTCACTAAACTCGGGGGGATAAATTGTGGGAACTCCGTGATCGAGAGTTTTTCAGAATGATTGCGAACTGCATCCGGTGAGTTAAATACCCGCGCTCCTTGTAAAACAGCTGCCGATAGGATCCAGGTGCTCGTCAAATACTCTACCGTGAATGGTGGATCTTGGCGCATTAAGACCGCTGAAAAGTACTCCAATGGATACTCCTCAAATGAACCCAGGGCATACCAATGCTCACCATCCAAAAGTTCAATTGTTTGGCAACGTGCTCTGGCCTTGCCTTGTCCCCAAACCAAGTCATGGCTTTGGGTATACCAAATCGCATGCCCTGCAGCCTGTGCGGCACGCATCATGGCCAGAGTGCTATCTTTCTCGACCTTAAATGAATCGAGTGGATCAGCAATAAACAAAAACTTCATGGCCAGACTTAAGCGGCCTCGGCATCCGGATCGGTGCGCTCAAGCTCAAGTGATGCAGCCAGCAGAGCCAAACGCGCTACAACGCCATATAAGTAGAATCGGTTTGGTGCTGCGCTACCTGGCTTTGCTCTCATATCGGGCATCGCGTTTTGCTCAAACGCGAGCGGCACAAAATGCATGCCAGGTGCATTCAAATTCTCATCGGGTCCACGGTCGGTATGAACCCGATAAAAACCCCCAATAACATAACGATCGATCATATAAACCACAGGTTCGGCCACGGCCTCATTAACCTTCTCAAAGGTATAAACACCTTCTTGAACAATCACGTCACTGACCGCAAGACCCTCTTTAACGATGCTCATCTTATTGCGATCACGGCGATTTAAGTTCTTTAAATCATTGGGGTCGTGCGCAATCATCACACCCATTCCATAGGTTCCAGCGTCGGGCTTAACAACCACATAGGGCTTATCTTTAATGCCGTACTCACGGTATTTCTTAGCAGTCTTTTTAAGAACTTGATCAACGGCTGCGAGCAATTGCTCTTCACCCTTTTGCTCATGAAAATCCATCCCCGTACAACGGGCGTAATACGGATTAATCATCCACGGATCAATATTGATTAGTTTGGCAAATTTCTTCGCTAACTCTTCATACGCCTGAAAGTGATTAGACTTTCGACGAATCGGCCAGCCGGCATGCAGCCCCGGGAGCAAGTACTGCTCGTACACATTCTCGAGGATTGGCGGAATGCCCGCGGATAAATCATTGTTAAGCAAAATAGAGCAAGGATCAAAATCCTTGAGTCCCAAACGGGTCTTGCGTAAACCTAGGCGCGTTAGTGGCTCTAAAACTAATTTGCCACCCTCTGGCAACTCGATGGTGGTTGGTTTTTTAATATCGTCCGATAGGGTACCCAAACGAACATTTAATCCCGCTTGGCGCAGAATCGATGATAAGCAAGCAATATTCTGTAGATAGAAGGTATTGCGAGTATGCCGCTCAGGGATCAACAATAAATTTTTGGCCTCTGGGCAGATTTTCTCAATCGCTGCCATCGCAGCCTGAACGGCCAAAGGCAACATTTCGGGAGATAGATTATTAAACCCACCCGGAAATAAATTGGTATCAACTGGAGAGAGCTTAAATCCAGAATTCCGCAGGTCGACCGAGCAATAAAACGGTGGAGTATGCTCCTGCCACTCCAAGCGAAACCAGCGCTCAATCGTTGGGGTTGCTTCGAGTACTTTCGACTCGAGCTCTAAGAGAGGGCCACTTAAGGCGGTAATAAGATGCGGGACCATATCCGCATTGTAAGTTTTTTGAAAGAAAGACGCGGAATCTTGCGATTCCGCGCTTAAAAACTAGGCAACCAACCAGTGCCGCCTAGTGAGGGGTAAAAAACAACAAATCACTATTGCCATGCCACACTACCAACTACTATTTGATGTCTGGGTTTGCTGGAATCACTAAAAACCACCAAACCCATTACATCAGAATGCTTATTTTGAATAAGCGGTCTCACCGTGCGAGACAAGATCGAGACCTTCACGCTCTTGATCTTCGTTCACACGTAAACCAATCACGATATCAACAATCTTGTACGCAATCACAGAAATAATTGCGCTCCAGATAATAGTGATACCGACACCTTCAGCCTGGATCAATACTTGACTAGCGATTGAGAAATCCGCATCACCTGTTCCACCCAGACTTGGGGCCGTGAACACTCCGGTTAGGATCGCACCAATGATGCCACCTACACCGTGAACGCCGAACACGTCTAAGGAGTCATCCGCACCGAGCATTTTCTTCAAACCACTCACACCCCAGAAACAAACGAATCCGCAAACAAGTCCAATCACAATTGCGCCCATTGGACCGACTGTGCCGCAAGCTGGAGTAATACCAACCAATCCTGCAATCGCACCAGATGCTGCACCTAACATCGAGGCCTTACCTCTAAACATAGTCTCAGCGATATTCCAAGCCAAAACTGCAGCAGCAGGAGCAAGCAAGGTGTTAATGAATGGCAAGGTTGCGGTTGCATTTGCTTCCAAGTTTGAGCCCGCATTAAATCCAAACCAGCCCACCCAGAGAAGTGATGCACCAACCATGGTCAGGGTCAGGCTATGCGGCGTCATTGCATCTTTACCGTAACCAATCCGCTTGCCAATCATGTAGGCACCAATTAAACCTGCGATACCAGCGTTAATATGAACCACGGTGCCGCCAGCAAAGTCGAGATCGCCCTTACCAAGCAGATAGCCTCCTGGGCCCCAAACCATGTGAGCGATTGGGAGGTAGGCGAAGGTGAACCAGATTGCACAGAACAAAAGCACTGCTGCAAATTTCATTCTCTCAGCAAACGAGCCAACAATCAGACAGGCAGTAATGCCGGCAAAGGTTGCCTGAAAAGCAATAAAAATTAATTCAGGGATCTTAGAGGTGTCGGTAAAAGTATCCGATAAGGACTCGATCGTAACGCCCGATAAAAAGAGCTTACTAAAGTCACCAATAAATAGCCCTTCGCCACCAAATGCTAACGAGTATCCATAGATCACCCACAAGATAGCAATCAATGAAAACACCGTCATGACCTGCATCAAGACCGAGAGCATGTTTTTGCTGCGGACCAAGCCACCATAAAACAAGGCCAAGCCTGGAACAACCATCATGATGACCAAGATGGTACTTAACATCATCCAAGCAATATCTGCTTTTTCAACAGTCGCTTTTACTTCTGGAGCAGCGGCTGCAGCAGTTGCAGCGGCGGCAGCGATTGGCTCAGGAGCAGCCAATGCAGCAGACGTTGCCACTACACCAGTGACGCCAATGGCTAGAGCCACTGCGCCACTCGTTAGGACTTTTTTTATCCAATTCAACATGTTTAACCCCTTATAGTGCTGAGGTACCGGTTTCACCGGTACGAATACGAACGACATGTTCGATTGAAGAGACAAAAATCTTGCCATCACCAATCTTGCCCGTGCGTGCTGATTTCTCAATCGCCTCAATGGCGCGATCGAGAATGCCGTCTTCTACCGCAGCTTCAATGCGAACCTTGGGTAAAAAATCAACTACATACTCAGCACCGCGATACAACTCGGTGTGACCCTTTTGTCGACCAAAGCCTTTCACCTCTGAAACGGTGATGCCTGAAACCCCAACTTCTGAGAGAGCCTCACGCACCTCGTCAAGCTTGAAAGGCTTGATGATTGCGGTAATCATTTTCATGCATATCTCCTAGATAGTGAGGGGGATTAGAAGGTTTTGGTGAGGGCAACAACGGCGCTTCCACGACCAGCCCAGTTTGTTGGTGCATTTGTACCAGCGCCAGCAGTAAACCATTCTCTATTCGCATTTGTGCTGATATAGGAAGCTGAGAGTGACAAGCCGCCTCCAAAATCTTTAGTTACACCCAATTTCCAGTCTGTGTAACTTAAATTATTTAGAGTTTGAGGATATCCTGGGATAGTTGTATTTGGCTGTCCAGCAATATATTGGTAACCAATATGACCATTGGCTGTTAATCCCCATATTCCCGTGTCATAGTTCACAGTTAAGTCGGGATAAAACGATCCACTACTATTTGGAATTCCAAATAATGATGTAACAGCATAAGAAAATTTAACAAATCCACTTACGGGCCCAAATGTAAAGTTCTGGGCTGCGTACAGCTCGGTTGTATTTGGATTATTAATAAATGTAAAAGTTCCCTTGTTTGGGTAGTAATACTGAAGCACACCAAAATCAGAGGCAAATCCTGGGGCAATCAGCTCCTTTTTAAATCCGGCATAAAAATCCATTTCGACAGGTGCTGTAACTGTTGGCACTTGATTATTAATCCAGCTGATGGTTGAGTTCCAGTTTCCAATATAGAAGCCACTCTCATGGGCATAATCAAATCCTCCTTGAATAGCAGGTTGGCCATTGGTTTGACTAATTCCTCGATACTTGTAGTCGTTAGTAATTGTTACGTTTGCAGAGATTGGGCTCTTCTCTTCAGCTGGTGCTGATTGCGCCATAGCACCGCCTGCCAATGCAGAGATCGCTAAAGCGAGCGTGGTTTTCTTAAAAGTGTTCATAAATACTCCCTTCTGGTTGAATGAAAAAATGCACTACACATTTAGTCATGCAATAAGCGTGCCAGGTTATTAAATATTGTTTTAAATCAGGTACTTATTTAATTTTTTGGCTTTGGATTTGACTAAATTGGGGCTTAATTTGGTGAATATCTGGGTTTCTTTGGGCTTTTGCACCAAATGAATGCATCATTTGGGGTCATTTTGTGCACCACCTTTGGGCATGCAAGGTCTTTAGGTTCGCCCTACAATTCGCTTATGCAAAAACCCAGTCAACTATTCGAGCAAATGCAGACCATTGCGGTCGATATGCAAAACAAGATTGGTGAGGTGATTCGTAACTCACCTGCCAAAGACATTGAAAAAAATGTCCGGGCCATGATGACCCAGGGTTTTCAGCGCATGGATTTGGTTACACGCGAAGAGTTTGATATTCAGTCCAAGGTCTTGGCTAAGACTCGTGAGAAATTAGAGGCGCTTGAAGCAAAAGTAGCTGCCCTCGAAAACAAGTCGTAATGATTTAGATCTTTACGACCTCATCTTCAGCTTCATCATCTCGAAAGAAGGTGGCTGGAAAATATTTGGGTGCAATCAAGAACCAAATAAAGCCAGCAATCTGCACCACTAGAAATACCGCTAGCGCCAAATCATAAGCGCTGCTTTTGTTCCAACCCAAAGCAATGCCCAAATCCAATAAATGACCAATACCCCATTGCACAATAAAAGCGCCAATAAAGAGTGTTAAGTTATAGGTGGTGCTGACTCTTCCCGAATAGTGTTTCGGGAAATACAAAACAATAATGCTCTGCGCCAACACAAACGAGGCGCAGGTAATCGCAAATAAATACCACCAGATCCATACCAAGGGCGTTTGCCAAAAATACGCGCAGGCCTGCATGATCATCGATGCGCCAACCATCCAGGTCATGTAGCGCATCGTATCAACTCCGCGCTTGGCTAATTTTGGCAAGATCCAAGCATTAAAGAGATAGGCAAAGAGGAGTACGGTGTTAAATCCAAATACGATTTGTGCGGCAGTGCTTGGGCGATACTCCATCACCTCAATGAGCCATGGGCCAAACCATAAGGTTTGTATCGCAATAAATCCGCCATAACAAAATGTGCCCAGTGGCAAGATGCGCCAGAAAAATGGATTGGTCAGAATTGGCTGATAACTTTGCCACGATAAATTCGCTTGTGCGCTGGGTATTTCGTGATTTGTGTGCTGATGTTGCTGATTTTGTTTTCGTACCGGTAAACCAAAGTACAGAATCAGGATTGCCAGAAATGACAAGCCAGCAAGTACCAAAAAGACTCCGCGCCAACCGATATAAGGCGTGACCAGATGAACTGGCCATGTGCTTGCTAGGGCACCACTGGTACCAAACACCAACATGGCTGAAGCTAATTGTCCTTGTTGAGAGGGCGCGTACCAAGCCCTAAATCCTGAGAATGCAGCCATTAGACAGGCGGACACCCCCATTCCAATTAAGACCCGTGCAATCACTAATGTGTTGAAGTTCTCGGCCAAGGCAAAAATAATGGCTCCAATCACAGCAAGGGTCATCACCCAAACTTCAGTAATCCGTGGGCCAAAGCGATCTAGCGCCAAACCCAAGGGAATTTGTGTCATTCCAAAGCCAACAAAATAGGCTGAGGACAAGAGTCCTAAATCCGCGTTGCTAATTTCGAGATCGCGCACAAGATCTGGAGCGATCACCACATTGATCGTACGAAATGCATACGACATAAAGTAGGCCATGGCAAAGCATAAGAAAATCCGCAATGCAAAGCTGCCCTCTAGGGGTAGCTTTAGATGATCATTGGGTCTGCCATACCAATGGGAATAATGCGCCCGACTCATTTAGTGCTTAGTTTGGTCGAAACTCATCAAAAAATATAGCGATGTTTTCTTGACTGAGGAGAGACTCTAATTGACTGGACTGCCCCGTGCGAATGACGCTAACTTGGTAAAGGTTCACAAAATCATTGGCAGCCGGTCTAATTAACCACCGTACCCGCATCACCTTTTTACTCTCAGGAAGACTTAAATAATAGTCTTGCGTGACTTGTTTAGCTTGACCCGCTGGGCCAATTCGGCTGGTGGCATCTTTGACCAGATTAAATTGGGTTGTGTTTGCCTGTCGTAGCAGGGTATTTTTTAACATCTGCTCAACCTGTGTAACCTGAGTCGCAATCGTGGCTGGGATTTGTGTGGTCATCACCGCAAATACATCCTCATCGACTTTGGCGAACTCCAGAGTTTGCTTTAGAGACGTTGTTTGATAGGTAATGTCGCGCTCAATTAGTTGGGGCTTACTCGGAAACATCACCGAATAACCCTGAGCATCGTTTTTAATGGTACGCCAATCAAATTGAGGGCTACACGCTACGATGAGAGTACAAAGGGTAGCTAGCCCAAATATGCGTATTGCCCTATACAACGCCAGCCTCATGGGCTTGTTGATCAGCGTGATAACTTGAGCGCACCATCGCACCAACCGCTGCATGGCTAAAACCCATCGCATACGCTTTTTGCTCAAACTCTTTAAAGGTATCTGGGTGTACATACCGCAATACTGGTAAGTGGTGATTTGAGGGGGCAAGGTACTGACCAATGGTGAGCATATCAATATCATGCGCGCGCATATCCTGCATGACCTCCAAGATCTCCTCATCGGTTTCGCCCAATCCAACCATCAAACCACTCTTAGTCGGTATCTGTGGAAAGCGTGCTTTGAAGTCTTTCAATAGCTTTAATGAATGTGGATAGTCTGATCCTGGTCTCGCTTGCTTATATAAGCGCGGTACGGTTTCCAGGTTATGGTTCATGACATCAGGCAAGCCTTGTGGATCACTAGCAAATATATCGAGAGCCTTCTCAAGTCGTCCCCGAAAATCAGGCACCAAAACCTCAACACGAGTTGACGGTGAAAGCTCTTTGGTTCGTCGGATGCAATCGACAAAATGCTGTGCGCCGCCATCACGCAGGTCATCACGATCAACACTTGTAATCACCACGTAGGAAAGTTTGAGTGCAGCTATTGTCTTCGCGAGATTAATCGGTTCTTGCGTATCCAAGGGGTCAGGTCTGCCATGCCCCACATCGCAGAACGGGCAGCGTCGCGTACATTTATCGCCCATGATCATAAAGGTGGCTGTGCCTTTACCAAAACACTCACCAATATTAGGACAGCTTGCCTCTTCACATACAGTGACCAACTGGTTCTCACGCAAAATCTGTTTAATCTCATTAAAGCGCGAACTACTCGATGCGGCCTTCACCCGAATCCAGTCCGGCTTTTTTAAGGTCTCGGCTAGAGGCACGATCTTAATTGGAATCCGCGCAGTCTTGTCTGCCGATTTTTGTTTTTGCAGGGGATCGTATTCTTTTTTTAGATCGCTCATCAAACAGGTTCCAGTTGCAACTGCTGTTGTAGGTGATTCAGTAAATTTCCTGCAACGGTATCGATATTCTCGCTGATTCCAAGCGACTTGAGATCAATCGTTTTTAAGCCCTCATAGCCACAGGGGTGGATTGCCTCAAAGGGTGATAAGTCCATATCAATATTCAGTGCTAGACCGTGGTAACTACATTGTTTAGTAATTTTAAGCCCCAGGGCTGCAATCTTGGCACCCCAAAGGGACGGTGATACCTGAGGCTGCTCACTAAGATAAATGCCAGGAGCACCGGACTTACGCTCAGTGATTACCTTGTAATCAATTAGGGTCTGGATAAGCGCTTCCTCAATGCGCGAAACCAGCTCTTTGACATAGAGCTTCTTACGCTTAAGATCAAGTAATAAATAAATCACGATTTGGCCTGGCCCGTGATAGGTAATCTCACCGCCACGATCAACTTCAATAAGAGGAATAGAATCAATCGGAGTATGTAAATTACTTGACTCTCCAGCCAAGCCCAAGGTAAAGACCGGAGGATGTTGCAAGACCCACACTTCATCAATCGTCGTCGCAGAGCGCTCTTGTGTAAACCGTTGCATGGATTCAAAAGCTTCTTGGTATCCCACCATGCCCAAGAACCGAATTTGTACTGGGCTAGCCTGCATAGCAACTCACTAGAGTACGACGCTCACCAAGGGATGGGTGGATAGGGTTCGATAGATTTCATCGAGCTGCTCACGACTGGTTACATGCACTGTAATGGTTAGACCCAGATAATTACCATCACGCGATGGTCGCTCTTCAATGCTTGTCTCCTGAAAATCCGGATCAAATTGCTTGGCAATATGAATCACGGCTGGCAAAAACTCGGGGGCTGCTTTACCCATTACCTTGATTGGAAAATCACAAGGGTACTGAATCAGGGACTCTGCAGGAGTATTGGTGTTCATGATGATGTTCTCGGAAAGCCCAACCAGTTAGACAAAATAATATTGCGTATGCAGTGCAACTTACGATGAAAAAAATGATCGGCTCCTGGTACCACATGCACAGTTAATTCTTGAGGACGAGTCCAATCAAATACCGCACTCAATGGAATGGTCTCATCATTTTCCCCATGAATCACAATCGTATCGGTGGGAACACGTTCGGCCAGCTCCCACTTGCCTGCTGCGCTACCCACCATGACAAAGCGCTCTACCGGTCGTCCAAGCTCAGCTAGTTTTTGAACCAAATGGGTGCCCACATAACTACCAAAGGAGAAACCGGCTAGCACCAATGGCAATTGATTGACTTGGGTAATCCAAAGCTGCTCATTAGCATTTGGTAGGCTTTGAGTCCAAGCTCCTGGCGTGCGCATCCAATCACTAATGCAAATCAGGTCGTCAAGCTCACCACGCCCCTCATCATGGACGCCTTCTGATAAACCAACCCCCCGAAAATTTGGTCTCACGCATACATAATCCAACTGATTAAACGTTCTTGCTAAGGTCTGCACCACCTTGTTATCCATGGTGCCACCGAGTAAGGGATGGGGGTGAGCAATCAAGGCCAATCCTCGCAACTCAGTATGGGGATTTTGTTTAAGGCTCTCTGGCAAATCAATCGAGAGCTGAATCTGGCCCACTGGGCCAGAAATCGTAATGGTTTGGGTCCGACTGTTCATGCCATGCCTAATCGCTCAATTAAATCATTAAACGTTCGACAGGCTTACCTTGCATCAAATGAGAGTCGATAATTTCTTCTACATCTTCGGTATCGATCATCGAATACCACACACCCTGGGGATAAACTACCATAACGGGGCCGTTCGCACAATGATCTAAACAACCTGCTTTATTCACACGTACCTTACCTGCACCGTTGAGTCCCAATTCTTTGACTCGTTTTTTAGTGAAATCAAACAAGGCTTGGGCATTGTGCCGAGCACAGCAATCATCGCCATTACTCCGCTCATTTAAACAAAAGAATAGGTGGTATTGATAGCTCATCCTAGAAATTATATCGATGGATGACGCTTCTAGCCGAACTCACTGATTTGCGCGTCGGGCGAAATGAATCAACCAAATGAATGCCACTGGCAACCACAGCCAAGACAGCCATTGCATTAAATCGTTGAGATGGGCTAAACGGCTGTGATTCCATCGAGGCAAGCTAATGGTGAAGTAGGGATTATCTGGGAAATAGTTCACTAAAATCATAAGAGCAACTAAAGCGCTGATACAGGCAATGAGCCGAATGCTAGTTGAACAGCGCATAAAAATACTAGCCAGAAGACTACTGAGCACCATCCCCCAAATTGCACCCACACTTAACCACACAAAGCCAAATTCCGACCCAAACTGTAAAGATGTAAATAAGGATTTGATCGTGATCGTGATCGCCAATAATCCTGCAAGTATTGGTAGTTTAGGAATATTGTTGCGAAGTGCTAAAGAAAAGAATAGGCAAACGCCAAACCAACTAAGGCCGGTTACTAAAGCCTCATAAATCGTGTGGTGCATTCCATCCAAACCCCAGCTTGCAACCGGATTGATACCTAGACCTAAAAAGCCCATGCCTAACCATGCACTTTGGGGATAAATTTGTGCGAACGGAAACAAAATGAATAGGGCAACACTTAACCAACGTGTACCAAACCAGTAATCAAAGCGCTTACGCAGTGCAGTTCCAGATAACCAATGTGGGCCTAAAGGTTGAGCTAATAGTGCACCAATTAAGGCACCCATTAAATTAGCGATCCAATCAATTTGTGTCGGTACTCGGGTGGGTAACCAACTTTGTGCACTCTCGATCGCACCCGATAGAAGGGCGCTGAATACTAAGGCAATGGCAATTGCTCGAAATCCTTGCCAGCGAGGATAAAGAGCGAACACCAAAATAAAGCCCAAGGGAATGTATCCCAAGACATTGATCGTCACATCAAATAAGGTAATGTATTTAGGCAGGGGGCCCGACCACCACGCAAATGGATCCAAACCAAACTTCCAATCCACATTAAAAGGGTTTAAACATCCATAGCCAATGAGCAAGACATAAATGATGGCGATTGCCCGAGCCAGCGGCATTGCCTGCAAAGGCCAATGGATACGCTGAGGCACTCTTGGCGTATCAGTAGGTTCTTGAGTAAGGTCTTTTTTGGCTTTGCCTGACATAAGTACCCATTCTATCGAGACCTTTCTACAATAGACAAATGAACTGGAATTGCATTCTTGAGCGCGTTGCTCAAACTGAATCAACCAACGACGATCTCATGGCGCGATGGCGCTCTGGGGCGCTCATCGACCCCATCTCCCGTTTGGCCAAACACCAAACCAAGGGTAAAGGGCGATCTGGGCGACATTGGTTTACAGAGCCAAATGCTTCTTTATCGTTTTCGCTCGCTTATCCCTTTGATCAAACACAACAATCGCTGCATGGGCTAAGTCTTGTTTGCGGACTCGCGGTGATCCAGGGGATCTCCAAGAGTCTTGGGCTTGATGAAATGAGTCTGCGTCAGCACGGTCTTTCACTAAAGTGGCCCAATGACCTTTTGATCAAGGAACGCAAATTAGGTGGGATTCTAATTGAGGGTGGAAAACTGTCGGGCTCCAACCCAAATGAGCAAGTCTGGATGATTATCGGGATCGGCATGAACTTAAGCCATTCCAAATCCTTAGAGAGCGCTGCGCAACTGCCGATTAGCGCTCTCTCAGAACTCAATCACAAGCACATGCCAATAGAGGCTGATTTGGTTTGGCTCGCCATTCTCAACGCTCTGGGCGACTATCTTGAACTCTTTGCCAAAAAAGGATTTGCGCCTTTTCGTTCGCAATGGGATTTTTGGGATGCCTATCGCGATCAACCAGTGAGTATTTCGGAGTCAGGCGTAGTTAAGCAAACAGGCATTGCCCATGGCATTAATGAAGAGGGCGCACTTTTACTGCAAGTGCCTGGTAATAGCGAATTAAAGGCGATCTATGCCGGAGATGTCTCTTTAAGAAAGCATCTATGAGCTCATTCTTACTGATTGATATTGGTAACTCGCGCTTAAAGTGGGCAAGTGTGAATAGCAAACGCAATCCCGTCGAGCGCGATAAAAAATTATGGGATCACTCCGGTGCGATTGATACTAAGTTACTAGGCTCAAAAGAGCACCGTGATGAGCTGGCTCACTACATTCTCAATACCATCCCAACCCCAAGTGCGATTGGTCTTTGCAGTGTGGCGACAGAATCTGCAGTCCAACAGATCAATGAGCTACTTCAGCCCTGGCAACACTGTCCCCAGTTTCGTCTACTCGGAAACTCATCATATCCATCTCTGCGGACGCAATACCAAAACACCCACACCCTGGGTGCCGATCGCTGGGCTGCATTAATTGCTGCACGAGAGCTATCCAATGACAACACCTTAGTGATTAGTGCCGGTACCGCAACAACCATTGATTTTTTGGGTGGTAATGGAATGCACTATGGTGGTTGGATTCTGCCGGGGTTGGGACTCATGCGCCAAAGCCTATTGCAACATACCGCTGGTCTCAATGTAGCGAGTCTTGATCAAGCATCGAGTGGTATCGGATTAGATACTGCAAGCGCGATTGACGAAGGATCGCGGCTAGCCCATTTGGGAGCCATTACACAGGCAATCAATTTTGCTAAAGAGCGCCATCAAGCCGTTACCCGTATATGGATTGATGGTGGTCATGCGAATACCTTATTCGAAGGACTGATTCAAAATCAAATCCCCGCAGAAAAAATGCCGGGTTTGGTACTTCGAGGACTCTGGGCTTGGCTCAATACCCAAGTCGCAAGGAACTAAGAACGAATCTTACCAAGTAGGTTTGTAGTAGAGCGCTCATAAATAAAGGGGATCGCGTATGCTTTTCCACCCCATGCGTTTACAACCTTCGTCTCCTCTAAAGTCTCAATTGCATAGTCTCCGCCTTTGACGTAAATGTCTGGACGGATCTTACGAATCAACTCAACAGGGGTCTGCTCTGAAAATAACACTACCAAATCAACGCTTTCTAATGCCGCCAAGAGGGCCATTCGATCTTCTTGACCATTAATCGGGCGATCAGAACCTTTTCCCAACATTCGCACCGATACATCTGAATTAACGCCCACGACCAAACTGCGGCCAAGCTGGCGGGCTTGCGCCAAGTAACTAACATGCCCCCGGTGCAAAAGATCGAACACGCCGTTTGTAAAAACCATAGGACGAGCCAAGGACTTTAGCTTTTGCTCTAAATCCCCACTAGTGGCACATAGTTTTGCTTCAAAAGCAGGGGGCTTCAAGATTGGCTCTGTCATAAGCCAAATTCTAGATGATTCCAACCCAAAACCCTGTCTGATCCTGAATTAAAGGGGTAATTTTCCCCAAAACACAAAAGAAGGCGGAAGACGGTAGACTTCAAGGTTTCTAGATTAAAAGTGAGGATTCTTGATGAAATGGTTAATCATGATTTCCCTATTTGGTGCAACGACCATGCTAAGTCCAAATGATGCCCACGCCAACCCATCGGCGAATAAGTGCAGCCCCGCTCTGTCACATACCTTTCCAAGGCTGCAGGATGAAATTCCTCAAAGTCTTTGCCAATACCAAGGTAAGGTCATCATGGTCGTGAATACGGCTAGTTTTTGTGGTTTTACCAGCCAATATGAGTCACTTGAGAAAATTTATGCCCGTTATAAAGATCGTGGCTTTGTAATTCTGGGCTTCCCATCAAATGATTTTGGGCAACAGGAGCCGGGGTCGAATAAAGAAATCGCTGAGTTTTGTAAAAATACTTACGATGTAAAATTTCCGATGTTTGCTAAAAGCTCTGTTAGTGGCAAAGAAGCGAATCCCCTCTTCAAGATGTTGATTGCCAAAACGGGCACCACGCCGAAGTGGAATTTTTACAAATACCTGATTGATCGCGACGGTAATATTGTGGATTCCTTTAATAGCCTGACGAAACCCGATAGCAAATCGATTACTTCTGAAATTGAAAAACTATTAAAGTCTAAGGCCTCGTGAACGCTCCCTCTCATCCCTACCCCAAAAAAATTGCAATTGTTGGAGCTGGTATTTCTGGCCTAGGTTGCGCATATGCATTACAAAAAAATGCAGGGGTTCATGTCACGCTGTTTGAGGAGGCATCTCATATTGGTGGACACAGTAACACGGTTGATATCGAAGTTCCAAGTCGTAATGGTGCGATCAAGTGCGCCGTGGATACTGGGTTTTTAGTCTTTAACCGAAAAACCTATCCCCGCCTAACACGTTTATTCGAGGAGCTGCAGGTTCCAATTGCCTTATCGGAAATGACCTTTTCGGTTTCCATTGATCGCTCCCTCGAATGGTCGGGCGATAACGTGAGTACTTTATTTGGGCAACGAAAGAATCTACTTCGCCCAGCGTTTTGGAGAATGGTTGCTGATATCGTACGTTTTAATCGCTTAGCAACTGCGCTAGCAACAAAGCAGGTTAGCGCTGGGCACAGCACCGATCCAAATCAGTTGCAATCAATCGCATCATTTCTGGATGAACATGGTTTTAGTCAATCGTTTCGGGAGTGGTATTTTTTACCAATGATTGGTGCGATCTGGTCGTGCCCCACCCAACAAATGCTCGAATTTCCGATCGAAACGATGGTGCGGTTTTGTCATAACCATGGACTCTTACAGGTCAACAATCGTCCCCAATGGCTAACAGTGAAGGGCGGATCGAAAGAGTATGTGGCAAGACTAATCAACGCTATGCATCCAGAGCGATTCAAGTTAATTCGCGAGTCAGTCAAAAAAGTGAATGTGCCAGACGCACAAAGCCCAGATAAACGCATTGAATTGATTAGCTCTCAGGGAATTCATTATTTTGACGAAGTCATCATGGCTTGCCATAGTGATGAGAGCCTAAAACTACTCCATGGGATTGACGAGTTTGATCGCTCTCTTTTGGCGGCCATCCCCTATCAAGCAAATCGTGCAGTGTTGCACCGCGATGCCAGCCTTTTGCCGAAGACCAAGCGCTGCTGGGCGGCCTGGAACTATAAAACCACTTACGCCAAAAATCAGATCCAATCGGTCAGTGTGGACTATCTCATCAATAAGCTACAGCCACTACCAGCCGCATTGGGTCAAGAACCCATTATTGTGAGTCTTAACCCTCTGGTTGAACCAAAACCTGAATTTGTTTTTAAAGAAATTGCCTATTCACATCCAATTTTTGATGCCAAAGCGATTTCGGCACAAAAGAACCTTTCATTAATTCAAGGCAAAGCGGGAATTTGGTTCTGTGGCGCGTGGACTGGATACGGTTTTCATGAGGACGGTCTTCGCTCGGGAGAATTAGTCGCGGCTGACCTTGTTGCCTCGCTCCATGCTCCGCTTAAGCGCCCGCCATTGCAATCGGCTAACTAATATAAAGATTGGTATTGCAAGCGATGGCGCATCCACTGATTAATTTTGGTCAAGTCAAGCATAGCCGCTTAAGACCGGTAGTCAATCGCTTTAGTTATGGAGTCTTTACATTAAAGATCCCGATGCGAGAGCGCAATCGCAACCCCGAGCTTCTCAAGCAATATGGCATGGGCGATAACCAATGGGCCTTTTACTCGTTTTACGATCGCGATCATGGTCACGGTACGGAAAATTCTTTGGCCTGGGCAGAGTCTCTTTTTGAGCAAGAGGGTATTTCAATTCCTGATGGTGAAATTTGGCTACAAACATTTCCAAGAGTCTTAGGTTACGTTTTTAATCCCGTCAGCTTTTGGATCTACACGGATGCACATCAAGCCATACGAGCGATCTTAGCTGAAGTGAATAACACTTTTGGTGAGCGGCACTGTTACCTGCTTCAAAAAAAAGATGGTGGTGAGATTTTTTCAGGTGAAACACTGATTAGTCATAAAATTTTCCATGTATCGCCATTTTGTGATGTTTCTGGTGAGTATCGGTTTCGGTTTCTTTTTTCCAAAGACAGCCAACGCAAAATAGATTCGGTATGTCGCATTGAGCTTTATACCGATCATCGGCCACTGATCTACACCAGCATTAGCGGTCAAGATTTTCCCCTATCACGCTCTGCTCTAAGCCGCGCGAAGTTGCGCTACCCAATGATGACCTTTGGCGTGATTGCGCGCATTCATTGGCAAGCCCTCAAACTTTGGTTAAAAGGGGTACCATTTCATTCAAAACCAACACCTCCCAGAATTGAAGTGAGTTCATGATTCGCCCCGGACAAACCCTACTTCATAAATTATCGGCATCGCGCACTGAAAAAATCCCGGCAGATGGAAAACTAAGTCTTGCTGCTCGGACCATTGAGCGCCTCTTAAAGCAGTTATCCATCGGTCATCTGGTGATGACTTTTCCAAATGGTGAACAGCGTGAATTTGGCAATCGCACCGACTCCTTACATGCTGAGATTCACTTCCATCGCTGGTCTGCATTCCAAGATATCTTGCGGCATGGTGATATTGGCTTTGCTGAAGGGTATATCCGCGGGGATTGGGACAGCCCCCATCTTGAGAAGTTACTCGATCTTGCCGTTAAGAACCGAAATGTTCTCGAGCGTGCCATCTATGGTAATTGGTTTGGTTCCCTAGTATATCGATTTCGGCATTTTCTAAACCGAAACAATAAGGCGGGCAGCAAAAAGAATATTCATGCGCACTACGATCTAGGCAATGCCTTTTATCGCCTGTGGCTTGATCCCAGCATGACCTATTCGAGCGCTTGGTTTGGGGCTGACTCGAATGCCAGTTTAGAGCTTGCGCAACGGGCAAAATATCGCAATATCCTAAATTCTCTGGCACTTCAACCCAATAGCAAGATTCTAGAGATCGGTTGTGGGTGGGGTGGATTTATGGAAGAAGCAGCCCTTGCCGGTCACCGGGTTACAGGACTCACCCTCTCAACCGAACAGCAGTCATTTGCAATGGACCGCGTCAATCGACAATGGCGCAATCGCCATGAAGTACGACTTCAAGACTATCGGGATTGCAAGGATCAATTTGATGGAATCGCCTCCATTGAAATGTTTGAGGCGGTTGGCGAACAATATTGGCCAATGTATTTTGAAACGATTGCTCGCTGCCTGAAGCAAAATGGCAAAGCATGCATTCAAACGATTGTGATCGCTGAAAACCTGTTTGACCGCTATCGTAAAAGTACAGACTTTATTCAGCAATATATTTTCCCGGGTGGGATGTTGCCATCCCGAGAAGCATTTAAACACTATGCACAACAAGCGGGACTCCAGATCGAATGTGAATTCGCCTTTGGGCATGACTATGCCAAAACCCTTTGTATTTGGTATGAGCACTTTAATCAAAAACTCCCTGAAATCCGAGAGCTTGGGTTTGATGAACCCTTCATTCGGTTATGGAACTTTTATCTGATGTACTGTGCAGCCGGCTTCAAAGAGCAGAATATTGATGTCGTTCAATTCACGCTAAGCCACCAACCGAAATAGGTCAAGCAATGAAGCAACCAGCGATTACTAACTATCAGCAACAACGCGTATGGGTGATTGGGGCATCGAGTGGCATCGGTGAGGCTTGCGTTAAGGCTCTTTTTCAAAAAGGTGCTCGTGTTGCACTATCTAGTCGTCGCGTCGAACGCCTTGAGGCAATTGTGCAGAATCATGCCAAGGATGATTATCTAATTCTGCCTGTTGATGTCATGCGCGAGGCTGATATCCAAGGAGCCTATCAAAAAATAGAGAAAGAATGGGGCGGCATTGATTTACTGCTTTTTGTCTCCGGAATTTATATTCCGATGCGAGCCGATACTTTCAATATGGCCGATGCTGAGAAAACTGTCGATTCGAATCTGTTGGGTCCGATGCGTGCTGTTGGGGCTGTATTACCGGCCATGCTTGCCCGCAGTAGCGGTCATATTGCCATTGTCGGCAGTGTTGCAGGCTATAGTGGTTTACCCAAGGCCTTGGCTTACGGACCCACAAAGGCAGCCATGATTAATTTCTGCGAAACCTTGTTTTATGATCTGCAGCCAAAAGGTATCGGGGTTCATATGATTTCACCAGGCTTTGTGGAAACAGAGGCAACTGCTCAAAATGACTTTGAAATGCCGGCCCTGATCTCTGCTCAGACCGCTGCTAATGAGATCCTAGATGGAATTGCGCGCGGAGAATTTGATATTCACTTCCCTAAACGCTTTTCAGGCTTTTTAAAGTTCTTACGCATCTTGCCCTACCCAATCTACTTTTGGATATTGCGTAAGTTTGTGAAGATCTAAATCTATTTATAGCCGTCTTTGCGGACTTTATTCACTAAGAAATCCATCACTTGAATGGACTTGGCGCGTGACCCAGCAATCGATGGCGATGTAATGTATTTCCCCTGAATCGCCACGGTTGGAACACCATCAATTCGGTAGGCATTCCCTAACTGATTAGCAGCACGCGCTTTTGAAAGAACAGCAAATGAGCGATAGGCTGCTAAGAATGCATTACGATCAACGCCTTGAGCGGCGACCCAATCGGCAATTTCGTTTTCATTCAGGAGTCGCTTATTTTCACGATGCATGGCAAACATCACTTTGTCATTAAGCGCTTCACCTTTTCCCAAAGACTCTAGGGCATAAAACAATAAGCTGTGGGGCATGAGTTCGTCACGAAAGGCAATGGGCACTTTCTTAAATACGACATCTTTATTCTGACGCTTTAACCAAGCCTTTAGATCGGGCTCAAACTCAAAGCAATGGGGGCAGCCATACCAAAAGAATTCAATCACCTCGACCTTGCCTTTGACATCAATTGGCTGGGCAATTGGTAAAACGCGGTAATCAAAACCTTCTTCAACCTTAATTGGGGCTTGGGCAAGCGCAAATGATTGCAGACCAAATAAGGTCAAGATCAGGACAAGGGATTTGAATAACGATTTCATGATCGATTTACACGAATTACGGTTGGTTTGATTCCAAGGATGGTTAATTTACTTCGCACAGTAGTGGTATCTTCGATACTACCAAATGGGCCGATACGAACACGCCAAACTGAGTTTCCATCGACTGCACTTTCACTCAGTTGCGCCTGAATACCCTGCATCGCTAAATTTGCTTTTTGTGCATCGGCTTCAGTGCGCTGATTAAATACTCCGGTCTGAACATAAAACATCGTATCGGCTTTAGGCTCAGGCTTCGCTTCGGGGGTCTTACCCGCTGCAATATCTGCAATTGGATCGCGTGCGGGGTCGGCTCCGCCAATGCCAGGAACTTTAGTCTGTAGCGGCTTATTAAGGTCAAGCTGAGGTGCGGCAACCGCAGTCTCTTCCTCGGTCTCTTTGTCTGATTTTGGTGGGAGCGGCTTCATAAATACGGGCGCGCTTGGGGCCCGAACTCCTGGCTTTTCTTGCGGCTGCGATTTCATTAAATACCAAGCCACAATCAGCGCTAAACCAACCCCAACAAAAACGCCAATCAAAACACCCATAATCATTCCGCCCGACTCGGATGAGCCCAGTATTTGGGTAGCAGATCGCTTTTCTAGTGCGTCAGATGATTTAATGTCATTCATGACCTCTATCTTAACCTTTGCTCAAAAATGCGAGCAAGCCGCTCAAATTACATCTTTTGTGGGGCACTAACCCCTAATATTTTTAGGCCATTTTCCAAGACTTGGCGTGTGGCAGCCAGTAATGCCAAGCGCGCTAACTTCAACTGTTCGTCGTCCACCAAAACGCGGTCGGCGTTGTAGAAGGTATGAAAATCCCCGGCAAGATCGCGCAGATAGAAGGCAATAGCGTGTGGAGCCAAATCGTACGCAGCATTAGCTAATACCTCGGGATACTCCGATAATCTCCGTAGCAAGTGATCGGCCGCCTTACTATCTAACAGACTTAAATTCGCATGCTCTAGGGCGCTAGAGGACCCGCCCCATTGCTGAAGAATCGAACAAATCCGTGCATGGGCATACTGCACATAAAAGACGGGATTCTCATCATTTTGTTGCAAAGCTAGATTTACATCAAATACAAATTCGGTATCTGCTTTACGTGAGATCAAGAAAAAGCGGACCGCATCGCGCCCGCGTTGCAAGGCTAAATTGCGCTCATCATTGCTCATGTCTGGATGGGTACCACCAGACCATTCGACCAAATCTCGCAACGTGACATAGGAGCCAACACGCTTGGAGAGTTTGACCTCTTCGCCATCGCGAATGACCGTGACCATCTTATGCAACACATAATCGGGATAGGTGGTTGGAATTGGCCAATTACGTTTTTGTGCTACTCCCTGTATTCCAGAGCGAACTCGAGCAATCGTGCCATGATGATCACTGCCCTGAACATTAATCACCTTTTCAAAACCGCGGCTCCATTTATTGATGTGATAAGCCACATCTGGAACAAAATAGGTATAGCTACCATCGGACTTACGCATTACACGGTCTTTGTCGTCACCATCTAAGGTCGTCTTTAGCCACAAAGCGCCATCAGCCTCATAAGTTTTATCAACCGCCTGCAGATCGCTAATCACTTGCTCAACGCTTCCATCGGTATACAAAGAGGATTCCAAATAAAATTGGTCAAATTGCACACCGAAGGTTTTCAAGTCAATATCTTGCTCTTTGCGCAAATAGGCAACTGCATGCTGACGAATCTGTTCTAAATCAGACAGATCATGGCCAGCACTTTGGTAAGACTCAGCAATCTCAGCAATATACTCACCGTTATAGGCCTCCTTGGGCCAATTGGGACTTTCGGGATTTAAACCCTGTAAACGCGCTTGCACCGATAGCGCGAGATTATGAATCTGAACTCCGGCATCGTTGTAATAAAACTCCCGATGTACATCAGTATCTTGGCTGTCTAAAAGATTGGCCAATGCATCACCGAGAGCTGCCTGACGCCCGTGTCCAACATGCAAAGGTCCGGTGGGATTTGCAGATACAAATTCAATCATGGCCCGCTTAGGCAAGCTCGGGTCTGCCTTACCCATGCGATCCCGACGGCCAAAACGCGCGCCCTCACGCAATATAAGCCCCACCACCGCAGACTTGGCGGCAAGACTCAAGCGAAAATTAATAAATCCAGGCCCAGCAATTTCAGCGCTTGCAATCAGTTGTCCGTATTCAGGAAATTGATTTAATTGGCTAAGAATGGCTTGTGCCAACTCGCGCGGATTGGTCTTCCATGCCTTCGAAATTTGCAAGGCAATATTGCAAGCAATATCACCATGGTCAGCCACCTTAGGCCGCTCCAGATGCGGAATCGGAAACTCACCGGCTGCGAGTCCACGCTCTTGCGCTAGGGCATTCAAAGCATTCGTGATGCATTGCGTAAGCTGAGTTTTTTGGCTAGACAACATAGAAATGAAAGTTTATCAGTGATGGTATGCTTGATGGATGATTCATCAATTTCAGACCAAAAATGCAGCTCCCGTCATCATGCTAGATGACCTAACGCATCGGATTTTTAATGCGATTGGACGCCCTTTTGAGAATCAGGGTATTTTTCTCCCAGAACAAATTCCGGGATATATCGAACGACTGCAGACCGCGATTGATGCTGAACAAGATAAGGCGCCTAGCTCAGACGGTGCAAACGATGACGAGGATCAGTCGTCTGAATCGGACCCTCTAGGACGAAGGGCTTACCCGTTTCTTGAACTGCTACGTCAAGCGCTAAAAGACCAAGAGCCCATAGTCTGGGGCGTGTAAATCACTGATCCAAAGAACTGGCAAGCGATCGCTTAATTTGATCAAGCGATTGTCCGCTTCGCTTGGCTAAATCATCTGCCTGATCCATCCCGATCTTACCGACATTGAAGTATTGGGCATTCGGATGGGCCAGATAGAAACCGCTCACACTCGATGCAGGATTCATGGCCAATGATTCTGTGAGACTCATGCCAATTTCGTCTGCTTTTAAGGCAGCAAACATCGCTAGCTTGACATCATGCTGGGGGCAGGCTGGATAACCAGGGGCCGGACGAATTCCTTGATACTTTTCATCGATTAAATCATCTGGGCTTAGTTGCTCATTAGCTACATACCCCCAAAGATCGGTCCGGACCCGCCAATGCATGAGCTCCGCAAATGCCTCCGCTAAACGATCGGCCAGCGCTTTGAGCATGATGGCGCTGTAGTCATCATGGTTGGCCATAAATTGAGCGACTTTTTCGTCAACCCCATGACCTGTAGTCACCGCAAAGCAACCTGCGTAATCGCGCACACCACTGGCTTTACTGGCGACATAGTCTGCTAAACACCGATTGGGTCGCATCACACCATCAACGATGGGGCGCTCGGCTTGTTGTCTTAAGTTATGCCATACAAGGAATGGTTGTGAGCGCTCCTCATCGGCATAAAACAAAATATCATCGCCGTCACTATTGGCAGGGAAAAGACCAATCACCGCATCCGCCTGAAGCCATTGGCCCTTAATCAGCTTCTCCAGCATAGCCTGCGCATCCTGGTAGACACGGCGGGCCTCAACCCCCACAACCTCATCGTCCAAAATAGCAGGGAATTTACCTGCGAGGTCCCAAGTCTGAAAAAATGGAGTCCAGTCGATAAACTTAGCAATCTCAGCCAATGAGTAATTTTTAAAGACCCGTCGGCCAATAAATTTTGGCTTGGCTGGCTGACTGCTCGTCCAATCAATCGATTCACGATTAGCACGGGCAGCCTCTAAACTAATTAAAGGGGTACTTTTTCGATTCGCGTGCTGCTGACGAATACGCTCATAATCGGTCAGCAAATCATGCACAAATTTCTTTGCCCCCTCATCGGAGAGCAAACTCGATGCAACCGAAACAGAACGAGATGCGTCCGGTACGTAAACTACTGGACCTTCGTAGTGTGGTGCAATCTTAACGGCTGTATGGACACGCGAAGTTGTTGCACCGCCAATTAGTAATGGGATTTTTTTCTCCCGAAAATGCGCATCCCGTTGCATTTCTTGGGCAACATAGGTCATCTCTTCTAAGGAGGGGGTAATTAATCCAGATAAGCCAACGATATCGGCATTTTCTTCCTTCGCCTTCTTTAGAATTTGATCGCAGGGAACCATCACCCCCATATTGACCACTTCAAAGTTATTGCATTGCAAGACTACCGTCACAATATTCTTTCCAATATCGTGCACATCGCCTTTGACCGTTGCTATCACAATTTTGCCCTTGGCTTTACTCTCCCCGCCAGCCGCAACTAATTGCTTCTTTTCTTCCTCGATATACGGAATTAGATGGGCCACAGCCTGCTTCATCACGCGAGCACTCTTGACCACTTGAGGCAAGAACATCTTGCCAGCACCAAATAAATCGCCCACCACATTCATTCCATCCATGAGTGGACCCTCGATTACCTCAATAGGTCTTCCACCGGATCCCATAATCTCAGCGCGCAGCTCCTCGGTATCGTCCACAATAAAATTTGTGATGCCATGAACAAGTGCATGGGTTAAGCGCTCGCGCACAGGCGCCTCGCGCCACACCAAATTTTCTTCTTGCTTGATGCCCCCACCCTTGTACTGATCCGCGATCGCTAGCAATCGCTCCGTCGGCGTTTGGCCGTCTTTCTCCACAAAGCGGTTTAGGACGATATCTTCAACACGCTCACGTAACTCAGGGTCTAGGTCAGCATATACACCAAGCTGCCCAGCATTCACAATTCCCATATCCATACCCGCTTGAATCGCGTGGTACAAAAAGACCGTATGAATAGCCTCGCGAACTCGGTCATTACCCCGGAAAGAGAAGCTCACATTCGATACACCACCACTGACTTTGGCGGCTGGTAAATGCTCTTTAATCCAACGGGTAGCTTCAATAAAATCGACCGCATAGTTATCGTGTTCTTCGATGCCCGTTGCAATGGCAAAAATATTGGGGTCAAAAATAATGTCTTCGGGCGGAAAGTCCAACTCATCAACCAAGATCTTGTATGAACGTTGGCAAATTTCTATTTTTCGTTGATAGGTATCGGCCTGGCCTTTTTCATCAAAAGCCATCACAACCGTTGCTGCTCCGTAGCGTTTAATTAATTTAGCCTGCTGCCTAAATTGCTCCTCGCCCTCTTTCAACGAAATTGAATTAACAATCGGCTTACCTTGAATACATTTCAACCCCGCCTCAATGACAGTCCACTTGGACGAATCAATCATGATGGGCACTCGAGCGATGTCGGGTTCGGAAGCAATCAGGTTGAGAAAGCGCACCATGGCTGCTTCTGAATCCAACATGGCCTCGTCCATATTGATATCAATCATTTGGGCGCCATTTTCAACCTGCTGACGGGCAACTGCTAACGCTTCATCAAATTGATTATTCAAAATCATGCGTGAGAAAGCTTTTGAGCCGGTCACATTGGTGCGCTCACCAATATTCACAAAGCCAATCTGGGGCGAGATATTACAGGGCTCGAGGCCAGATAAGCGCATTGGCTGCATTATTACTTTACTCATGCCACTTCCTCAGTTCGATCACTATGAAAGGGCCTAGGCTTTCGTTTAGTCATCGCCTTTGCAATTTGGCGAATGTGGTCTGGGGTTGTTCCACAACATCCGCCAACTAGATTGACTAAGCCATCCCGAGCAAATTCATCAACAAGTCCTGAGGTCACTTCGGGAGTCTCATCAAAACCGGTATCACTCATTGGATTTGGCAAGCCTGCATTGGGATAGCACGAGACCGCTGTATCGCAAACGCGTGCTAATTCAGCAATATAAGGTCGCATTAATGCTGCACCAAGAGCGCAATTTAATCCGAACGTCAGAGGTTTAATATGGCGCAAACTGTTCCAAAATGCTTCAACGGTTTGCCCCGAAAGAATTCGACCCGATGCATCGGTGACCGTTCCTGAAATCATCACCGGTAAGCGCTCACCGGATTCTTCAAAAAACTCATCAATTGCAAATAATGCGGCTTTGGCATTGAGGGTATCAAAGATGGTTTCCACCAATAGCAAGTCAACACCACCCTCAAAGAGTCCTTCGACTTGTTCGCGATAAGCAGCACGCAAACTATCAAAATTAACATTGCGAGCACCAGGATCGTTTACATCCGGCGAAATGCTCGCAGTCTTGGGAGTCGGTCCAATGGCACCAGCTACAAAACGAGGTTTATCGGGCGTTGAGTATTCATCACAGGCTTGACGTGCCAGCTTCGCTGCCTGCACATTCATCTCGCGCGCCAGCTCTGGCATTTTGTAATCCTCTTGGGCAATCGAAGTGGCACCAAAGGTATTGGTCTCAATCAAATCAGCGCCCGCCTCAAGATATTGCCGATGAATATCTAAGATGGCTTCTGGTTGAGTAATCACCAGTAATTCATTATTACCTTTGAGATCAATCGGATGATTAGCAAAGCGCTGCGTGGTTTTTAAACCCCGATAATCCTCTTCCGTAAATTTTTTCTGCTGAATCATGGTCCCCATCGCCCCATCCAGAATTAAGATTCGTTCTCTTAATAAGGCAGGAAGAATAGCGCCCCGGGTATAGGGCGAACCAGACTTCGATTGACTTCCTTGGGATTGCATTGGCGCAGAACTCGTATTAATCTTCATTGACCCATCATTTTATCGATAATGGGATTATTTAGCCCGCGAGGAGAGAATATGTTTGGCGCAATACCTGACTTTAACCAAAGCCTAGAAATGTTCAAAACGATCTGGGGTCAGAATGCCACTGGGGCTCCTGGAGCCTCTTTTATGCCAGACATGAGTGCTGGCATGCCAGGCTTTAACGGTGCCATGCCAACTTTCGATATTGAGGAATTGGATAAGCGCATCAAAGATCTCAAAAGCGTTGAGTCTTGGCTGAGCATGAACCTCAATGTTCTAAAGTCAACCATTCAGACCCTTGAGGTGCAGCGTGCCACTCTCATGGCAATCAAATCATTTGGTGATGCAATGGCCAATCCTCCCAGCCCATCGGGTGCCAAAAAATCCTCAGAGTCTAAATCGAGAGAGCGCAAAAGCGCCAAATCCCGTCCGCGCTCAAAGAACGCTGCAAGATCCTCTGGTGCCACAGATAGTTCAAGTGAGCAATAGCTTCGCCCATCGCAAAGCTAAGCTGATGGTTATCAAGCGGTCGCCGAAATAAGACTGGAACAATTTCATAAGCGGTTCGCGGCTCTTGACAGGCCATCACGGTCTCACTTAACCGAGCTCGGTGATGCTCATGCAACTGCTCAATCCGCTCATGTAAGCCCACAAACGGTTTACCATGCGATGGCAAAACGAGGGTTTTAGCAGGCAATGAGCGCCAACGATCAATCGATCGTAAATAAAGATCCAAGGGGTTTGCATCGGGATCGGCATCGTAGACACTGACATTGGTAGAGATACGGGGCAAGACCATATCACCCGAGATAAAGATCCCTAAGGATGCGCAATAGAGGGTGGCATGTTCAGGTGCATGCCCATAGCCCATCGATACTATCCAATCATGCCGGCCTATTCGAATATGGTCACCATCCATGATGCGGCGATACCGTTTGGGTACTTCAGGCACCAAGCGACTGTAATAGTCTGCACGGCTACGAATGCGCTCGAGATCTTCGGCATGCTGCAAGCCATGGTGCGCATAGTGATCAGCCGTTCCGCCATTGCCTGGCGTAGAACCAATCGCGGCACCACCCTCTTTACTACTTAACCATTGAGCCATTAGAAAGTCGCTCATGGAGATCCACAAGCCAACCTGCCAGCGCTCACATAAATAATGAGCAAGTCCAATATGATCAGGGTGCATATGGGTTACCAATACTCGCAAAATTGGCAAACCTTGGAGATGATTGGCAAAGATGGATTCCCAGCACGACTTCGTAAGGTCGTTGGTAATTCCACAGTCAATAATGGTCCAACCCTCTTGGCCATCCAATTGATCCCGTAAGAGCCATAAATTAATGTGATCAAGGGCAAATGGCAGTGGCATCCGTATCCAATACACGCCATGGGCAACTTCTAAGGTTGCTCCCTGCGCCACTAGGGTCTCTCCATATGGATAGACCAATTGCTTTATTACATGATGGTTGCCTGTAGGGCCTGGCTGGGTCATCTTTGAATCCTAATTAATTGCTAGATACACTCTTGGTATGAACAATCCGTTTCCAAAACTATTATCGTCGCAAGTCGCTTTTGATATGGCCCAAACCCTGCTGCAAGGATTTATGCGCCATTACAGCATTTTCAGAGATGCTGGCCGCTTAGCCAAGGCAGCATTTGAGAACCAAGATTGGCATGGCATTCGCCAGCTACTACGGGATCGGATCACCTTTTATGACCAACGGGTTCTTGAAACAGCCCGCCACCTTGAGGAAGAGTTTGACGCACCTGCCTTGTCCGATGAAATTTGGCAGCAGGTGAAATTACATTACATCGGACTTTTATCGAATCTACATCAGCCAGAGTTAGCAGAAACATTTTTTAACTCGGTCACCACACGGATTCTGGTAAGTAAGTATTTCAATAACAAATTTATCTTTGTGCGCCCCACCATATCCACTGAATATTTAGAAAACGATGAGGCCCCCTCAAAGCCGTCCTACCGGGCGTACTACCCAGGCGATATTGGGGGTCTTCAAACTGTCTTAAAAAGTTTGGTTTCTAGTTTTGATCTTAAAAACTCCTTTGAAAATTTGGATCGTGATCTTGAGCTAACAACCAAACTCATCAAGCAGTCCCTCTCGAACACAACGAGCTCAACGGATTTTCAGATTCATGCTCTAAGTACACTATTTTTTCGCAATAAGACCGCCTACATCATGGGGCGCATCATTAATGGAGAAAAGATTTCTCCCCTAGTGCTGGCTCTGATGCATAACCCAAAAGGTGAATTGATTATTGATGGCATCTTGCTCTCGGAAGTTGACCTGCGTCTTATTTTTAGTTTCACGCATAGTTACTTCTTGGTCGATATGGAGGTCCCATCGGCTTATGTCACGTTTATGCGAAGCCTCTTACCGCATAAACCCCGGGCTGAGCTCTACAACATGGTTGGACTACAAAAACACGGCAAGAATCTGTTTTACCGTGACTTTCAGCATCACCTCATGCATTCCACCGATCAATTTCGGATTGCCCCCGGAATACGGGGTCTGGTGATGCTGGTGTTTGATCTACCGAGCTATCCCTATGTATTTAAGCTCATTAAAGATTATTTTCCGCCACCCAAAGAGACCTCGCGCGATCAAATTATGGCGAAATACCAATTGGTTAAGCAGCATGATCGGGTTGGACGAATGGCTGACTCTCTGGAATTCTCCAATGTTGCCTTTCCGTTAAATCGGTTTACCCCGGAATTACTAGCCGAGCTTGAGGAGCACTGTGCATCACTTTTAGAGTTCAGCGGTGAAAAAGGCCCTGATGCCGAATTAGTCATCAGACATCTTTATATCGAACGGCGCATGACCCCTCTTAATATTCGCCTTCAAGAGGGCTCGCCTGCTGAAATTGAAGACGGCGTGATTCAGTATGGCGAAGCGATAAAAAATCTCATCGCGGCCAATATTTTTCCAGGCGACTTGCTTTATAAAAACTTTGGGGTCACGCGCTATGGACGTGTCGCCTTTTACGACTACGATGAAATTGAATACTTAACCGATTGCGAAATCCGAGAAGTTCCTGCGCCTCGCAATGAAGATGATGAAATGGCGAGCGAGCCCTGGTATCGCATTGGCCCTAAAGATATTTTTCCAGAGACTTATAAAACATTTTTGCTTGGTAATGATCAAATCCGTGATCTTCTACTTAAACACCATGCTGATCTATTCCAACCTGCGATGTGGCAATCGTATAAGAATCGTTTACTCGCAGGAGAAATTCCTGACTTTATTGAGTATGATCAGTCCTTACGGCTTAGAAATATTTTCCCGGACAATTACCGATGATTCGAAACATAGATGGCAGCATTGGCTCACCATGCGTCAACTGGTGTGAAATGAATCCTACCTCAAACTACTGTTATGGCTGCTTTCGAAGCATTGATGAAATCGCAAATTGGTCTGTCTTCAGCGAGGCAGAAAAAGAAGCGGTTTGGCAGTCGCTAACCTTACGCCAGGCGACTGCGAACTCTAACGATTAACGTCCACAATCACGCGACCACGAACCTTGCCGTTCATCAAATCTTCAGCATATTGAATACTCTCACCCAAGGAAATTTCCTTAGCAATCGTCATTAATTGCTCAGGTTTACACAAGGATGCGAGCTGGGCCCAAGCCTCAATGCGTTTTTGCTTTGGCTGAGTAACGCTATTGATTCCATAGAGGGTAACGCCCCGCAAAATGAATGGGGCAACCGTAGCCGGAAAATCCATTCCCTGTGCTAGACCGCATGCGGCAACCGCACCATTAGCCTTAGTGGCAGCACATGCATTCGCTAAGGTATGACTTCCTACTGAATCAACCACCCCAGCCCAGCGCTCTTTTGCTAAAGGCTTGCCTGGCTGAGATAAGGAGGCGCGATCGATCACTTCGGATGCGCCAAGTGATTTCAAATAATCTGTTTCTTCGGGGCGACCGCTACTAGCGACAACGTTATAGCCCAATTGATGCAAAAGACTAATTGCAAAACTACCTACTCCACCTGCTGCACCAGTTACCAAAATTTCACCGTCGGCAGGCTTCAGACCATGTTTTTGAAGTGCCATAATGCACAGCATGGCGGTATACCCTGCTGTCCCAATCGCCAAGGATTGCTTAGGTGTAAAGGCTTTGGGTAAGGGAATCAACCACTCAGACTTCACACTTGCCAACTGGGCCAAGCCGCCCCAGTGAGACTCCCCCACACCCCAACCGTTTAATACCACCAGATCACCAACCTTAAACTCGGGACTCTGACTTTCAATGACCTCTCCGGTTAAGTCAATTCCAGGGATCATTGGAAATTGCCGAACAATTGGACCCTTACCCGTAATTGCTAAGCCATCCTTGTAATTTAAGGTCGAGTAATGCACCTTAATCCGGACATCCCCTGCGGGTAAGGCGCTCTCATCAAGGTCACTTAATTGAGCACGATAACCTTGTTCGTCTTTATTAATTAAAATGGCTTTAAACATAGCAGATCCCAAAATAGATTAAATATTGAATGCGTGTACTTTATAAAACCGTTTATCCTACTGTGTCAGGATTGATTATGGGGCTTTTCATGAAACGTATTGTATTAATAGTTGTGACCCCTCTTGTTTTAAGTGCCTGCGCCTCGACCGAGCTAACGATGTCTTTAGGCAATATGCGCTTAATTAGCTCGAGCGCCGATCCTCAGCAAGTGATGGATTTTGCAAATAAAGTCTGTAAAGATGACTTTTATATGGGCGCCAGTTTTATTTCCAAAGCAGGCAAAGATTATCGGTTTAAATGTGTCAGGGCCGATGAAAATGAAGCTCTAGTTCCTATTCCCACCACCAAAATCAATCCGTCTAAATAAAGTTTTTTCATTGCAAACTCAATTCTCATCCCTCGAGTTAAGACAAGCGTTTTCTAGCTTTCCAACTGGTGTCACGGTCATCACGGGGCTTGGCTCAGATAAAAAACCGGTTGGCATTACGATAAGTTCATTCAATACCGTATCTCTATCGCCTCCCCTCATTTTATGGAGCATTGGAAAACAATCTGACCTGAAAGATTGTTTTAGTGTTGGACAACGACAGCTGATTCATGTCCTCGAAGCCAATCAAAAGGATCTGGCTCTCATTTTTGCCAAGCAAATCAAGAAAAATATTCTTGAACTAAATCACAGTATCAATAGTAGTGGTTTATATCAACTCGCAGACTGTGCCGCCTATTACGAGTGCGAGACTGTTGCAGTACATGATGGTGGCGATCATCAAATTATTGTGGCTCGCGTTTTAGCGATTGAACACGATCCAGATTTACAACCATTGCTGTTTGCACATAGCCAATTTACACAACTGGCATTTGATCCAGAAGGGAGTCTCTGATGATGACGCTTTGGGGCAGAAAATCATCCATTAATGTTCAAAAAGTATTGTGGGCACTTGCTGAACTAGAGCTTGTTGAGGGACGCGACTTTGAACGGATCGATGCCGGTCTACACTTTGGAGTCAATAAAACGCCCGAGTTTTTAGCATTGAACCCCAACGGTTTAGTGCCGACTTTACGAGATGGTGAGTTAATCCTTTGGGAATCAAATTCTATCTTGCGCTATTTGGCACATAAATATGCTGATCGCAAACGCTTCTCGCTTGACCTTGCTCAAATGGCAGCCTCCGATAAGTGGCTCGATTGGCAATTAACAACCCTGTGGCCAGCGCTTCGTATCCCGTTTTTAGGATTAACGCGCATTCCTGAGGCCGAGAGGGACTACGCGGCAATCCATAAGGCATTCCAAGAGTCCAATCAATTGCTGGGGATTCTCGATGGTGTTTTGAGCAAGCAAGCCTATTGCTCAGGCCCTAACTTTCACTTAGGTGACATTGTTCTAACTCTATGCGTCAAGCGCTGGTTCATGCTGAGCGATCAATACCCAGACAAAACAGGTCCACGCGCAGAGTTAAACCATATTGCCCGTTGGTACGACCAAATTTGTAAATCAACTGAATTTACCAAAGCGGTTGAACAGTAATTAAACCTGCTTAAATTTCTTTTGTTGGTGATCGGCACCGATGTAGAGATACATCGCCGGCACTACAAATAAAGTAAATAGTGTGCCGATAGCAAGGCCAGTAAAGATCACGATTCCCATTGATTGACGGCCGGCCGCCCCAGCGCCTGAGGCAATCACAAGTGGAATAACGCCCAATACCATCGCAGCGGTCGTCATCAAAATTGGGCGCAGACGCACACTGCTTGCCTCGATAATGGCTTCAAGCTTTGAACGTCCAGCTTCTTGAAGCTCATTGGCAAACTCCACCATCAGAATTCCGTGTTTACTAATTAATCCCATTAAGGTTACTAATCCCACCTGGGTATAGACATTTAAGGTGGTAAATCCAAGGTTAATAAAGATTAATGCCCCAAATAATGCAAGCGGCACTGAAACCAGAATTACTAAAGGATCACGGAAGCTCTCAAACTGAGCGGCCAAAACCAAAAAGACGATTAATACAGCAAACATCATGGTCACCAAAAATCCACCCGACTCAGCCCTAAACTGACGCGATGGCCCTGCATAATCGATCGAGTAGCCCGATGGTGCAGCTTCTTTAATCGTTTGCTCCAGAAAATCCAAGACCTCTTCTTGGGAAACGAATGGCGTACTGACACCACTAATCGTCGCTGAATTTAACTGCTGAAAGCGATTAATCGATTGGGGTACAACGCGACTTTGTATCGTCGCAATGGTTCTCACCTGAATCATCGCCCCTGTCGGCGTTTTAATGTAATAGTCCAAAATCTGATCAGGGTTTAATCGATCCGCCTGCTTTACCTGTGGAATAACTCGATAGGAGCGGCCTGCGACTGAGAAGTAATTAACAAAGCCACCGCCTAAGGCGGCAGATAAAGCATTACCAACATCTCGCTGGGTCATTCCCAAAGCAGCCACTTTCTCACGATCAATTTGCAATACATCTTGGGGCTTATCAATCTTTAGATCAGAATCGACGAAGAAGAACATGCCACTTTGTCTGGCTTTATCGAGAACTGCTTGGGATACCTCGTTTAAATTGGAATAGGGCTCTGTCGTATTGATAACTACCTGAACAGGAAAGCCCTGGGCACCTGGCAGTGCTGGAAACTGGAATGCAGCAATCCGTGTTCCTGCAATGCTATTCCATTTATTTTGAAGGTCTTCTTGGAATTTACTCGCACTGCGACTGCGCTCGCCCCAATCTTTCATAATCACGCCACCAAAACTTGAATTTGGGCTCGTGATCTGAAACATTTGCTTGTATTCGGGCTCTTTACTCGCAATCTGAAAAACTTGATCGGCATACCCCTGCATTTGATTCACAGTGGAATTAGGCGGCCCAACTGCTGACACCAAAACGATACCCTGGTCTTCAGTGGGAGCAAGCTCGGAGCGAGCGGTTGCATAGAGATACACAACCCCGATTAGCAATAAAACGCCCATCACGATGATGACCTGCCAAGTTGATAGCAGGTCTCGCAATGTGTTTTGGTACGTATGTCGCACGCCCTCAAACACTCGATCGATCTTTTTCACAAAAGGAGACATCTCTTCCTCTTGTGAAAATAATCGTGAGCACATCATCGGCGATAGCGTTAATGCAACCACTCCAGAAACCGCGACTGCCCCCGCTAGCGTAAATGCAAACTCGGTAAATAGGGCTCCCGTTAACCCCCCCTGAAACCCAATCGGGATATAAACAGCGATCAATACGATTGTCATCGCCAGAATTGGATTCCCCAACTCTCGTGCTGCAATCAGGGATGCCTCGAGCGGTGACTTACCCTCTTTCATATGGCGATCAACGTTTTCGACCACAATAATCGCGTCGTCCACCACCAAGCCAATCGCTAACACTAAGGCCAACAATGTCAATAGGTTGATCGAATAACCAAGGACTTGCATCATGAAAAAGGTGCCAATCAATGACAATGGCATGGCAAGTACGGGTACTGCAACCGCACGGTAGCTACCCAAAAATAGGTAGATCACGACCGTCACAATAATCAAAGCTTCTAAGAGCGTTTGAACGACCTCTTCAATGGAAGTATTAATAAAGTCGGTTGAGTCATACACAATCTTGGCATTTAATCCAGTTGGCAATTGCTTCTGAATATCGGGGAACGTATCCCGAACCCGCTTAGCCACATCCAAAAGATTTGCATCGGGTGCGACCTTAATACCAATGAAGACCGACTGCTTGCCATTAAACGCGACATTGTTGTTGTAGTCTTCAGAGCCCAAGGTGACTGTTGCAACTTGGTCCAAATACACAATATCCGCGCCATTGCGCTTAATAATCAATTTACGGAATTCATCTAAGGAATGGAGATCAGTATTGGCCACCAAATCCACCGAAACCATTTGTCCTTTAGTACTTCCTACGGGAGCCAAATAATTATTGGCTGCCAGTGCCGCATATACATCGTCTGGAGCAACGCCAAGGCCTGCCATTCGGTCACGATCAAGCCAAGCTCGCAGGGCAAATTTACGACCACCTAGGATCTCGGCATTTTGCACGCCGTTAATTGAATCCAATTTAGGCTTAACAACACGTAATAAATAATCGGTAATGCTGTTATTCGCAATATCGTCGCTATAAAAGCCCATATACATTGCCGCGGTCGTTTGCCCCACCTGTACAGTCAAAATGGGTTGTTGTGCTTGGGGCGGCAATTGATTGCGTACCGAACTAATCTGTGTATTGATCTGAGTGAGCGCCTGATTAGCATCGTAATTGAGGCGCAGAGTAGCGGTGATAGTAGAGACGCCACTGATACTGATAGAGGATAAATAATCAATACCCTGAGCTTGAGCAATGGCTCCCTCCAGAGGCTGGGTAATAAATCCAGCAATCGTCTCTGGATCCGCACCAAAATAGGTCGTCGTGATCGTGACTACTGCATTTTGGGTTTGGGGATACTGATTAACAGGCAATGAACCAACTGCTTTGAGGCCCAATAGCAAAATCAGTAAGCTGACCACGATTGCAAGGACAGGGCGACGGATAAATAAATCCGTCCATTGATGGCGCTGAAAATCTTGGCTCATTGCTCTTGTGGTTTTGGATCTGGTGAATTAGTTGGCAAGACACTGTTATTCACGATTAAAGGGGTACCGTTTTTCAATTTCAACTGTCCGCTGGTGACAACGGTCATACCAGGCTCTAAACCTTTAAGAATAGCAACCTGGTCGCCTCGGGTGGGTCCAGTGGTGACAAAGACCTGCTGCGCCTCAAGAACAGGAGCGCCTTTTTTATCTAGGCGATTGGTTTTCTTGGCAATAAATACCGTACTGCCATACGGATTGTAGGTAACAGCGGTTTGAGGCAAGGTCAATAACTCAACCTTATCACCCAAATTAATATTGACGTTTGCAAACATACCAGGCAAGAGCTTCTTGTCTGGATTACTAATTTGAGCCTCAATCTGAATATTGCGAGTATTGAGCTCCACCTTGGGACTAACGGCCGTAATTTTTCCAACAAATGGCGTTTCTTTAAATGCATCGGTCTGCAACTCAATGGTTTGACCCACCTCGATAATACCGGCGGAGCTTTGTGGCAAGGTGAAATCCACAAAAATAGGATCAATGGTCTGCAAAGTTAATAGTTTGTCACCAGGATTGACGTACTGGCCAGGATTAATCGTGACGATGCCAACGCGACCGCTAAATGGAGCCTTGAGATTCTTTTTGGCAATTAAAGCAATTTGCTGTTCTACCTGCGCTTGCTTTGCCTTCATATCCGCAGTGCTGGTGTCATAGACATTCTTACTGATCGCCTGAATCGCTAATTGAGCCTTATCACGCTCATTAATCACCTTCGCTAAATCAGCCATCGCTTTTAAAGAGTTCAGTTGGGCGACATCCGCGGAGTCATTGAGCTTGATAAGCAATGAACCTTCTTTAACATCCACTCCGGACTTTACCGGAACTTTTACAACCAATCCGCCAACTTCAGTACTTAGATCAACGCCCCGGAATGCGCGCACATTACCGACACTGTTCATGCGGGGTTGCCATTCTTGTTTTTCAATAACAGTAGTGGTCACCGTCGCAGGAGGAATCCCCATGCCCGCCATAAACCGATTAAACATGAATGTTTTTAATTGGTTAAATCCGAAGATTAGACCTAACAAAATAAATACCCCAACCAGCATCACTATCATGCGACGCTTTAGGGGGGGCATTTGCATTAAAGCGGCGTATGCTTTGGTCTTTTTAAAACGCTCACGCGGGCGCAGACGAGCCCCAATCCAAGCAAATGGTGCCCAGATCAGCCTAAGGGTTTTCTCAGTGAGAAGCGTATTTTTTATCCATGCGATGAGTTGATGAACTAGATTCATGAATCGATCTCTTAATGACTTTGTTTAGGCGGATTAACTTGCTCACTGGCTTGGGCCTGAAAAGCGGGGCCACTGCGATTCCACCAGCCACCACCCAGTGCAGCAAATAATGCGGCAGTATTCGCAAACCGACTTGCTTGCACATCAATCAAGCGGAATTTAGTTTGCTGATACTGTCGCTGAGCAATTAATACTGCGAGATAACTACCAGTACCGAGTTTATATTGTTCCTCTAATAAATTGAGGTACTCCAAGGCATTGCGCTCTGCCTCTGAAGCAGCCCGCAGTGCAAGAGCGTCACTCTCAAGGGCTTGCAGCGCATTTGCTACTTCTTGAAATGCATTCAATACCGTTGCTTGATACTGAAATACTGCAGCCTCATAGGTTGCAATAGCGCCACGCCGTTGAGCTAGCAATGCACCCCCTTGAAATAAAGGCTGAAATACCCCGCCAGCCACAGACCAAATAGCAGCATTTGGTCCAAATAGGGCGCCAGTCGTCAAAGCCTGCGAGCCCATCGCGCCACTTAAGGTGATTTGAGGCAAGAGGTTAGCAGTTGCAACACCTACTAACGCATTCGTTGACTTGATATATGCCTCGGCGGCACGAATATCAGGACGTTGACGAACCAGATCCGATGGGATTGAAAGTGGGATGCGCTCCGGTAGGTTCAGTTTAGCCAGATCAAACTTAGCCAACTGTGCATTACCAGGAAAATCGCCCACATAAACTGCCAATTGATTTCGGGTGAACGAAAGATTCTTATCAATATTCAATAAATCAATTTGTGAGCTGGCTGCAAGCGAAATCTGTGAAGTTAGATCAACGCGCGATGCTGTTCCTATTTCTAACTGCTTACTAATTAGATCAGCCAGATTTTTCTGGGACTCGTAGATCTCTAAATTGGATTGATATTGAGCACGAAGTGCAGCCTCGCGAATTGCCGTCGTGACAATATTGGCTGTCAAACTTAGATAAGCACCTTCTAATTGAAATCCGGTGATTTCTGCTTGAGCCTGGGCGCTCTGCACGGCACGTCGCGCCCCTCCAAATACATCCAAGTTGTAATTTACGGAAACCGAGGTATTGTAAAGATTGAATATGTTTGGATTGCCTGAGCTGAGCCCAAAGGTCGACGGCGTAATTTGTTGGCGCGTTGCTGATGCTCCCAAACCAATACTTGGAAACAATAAAGATCCAAAGGCTGCGTTCGCATTCTCTTGAGCAGCTCGCAAAGTTGCATCGGCTGAGGCTAGGGTTGGATTCCGCTTTAAAGCTTGCTTGATGAGTGCATCTAATTCAGGGGAACGATACAGAGACCACCACTCCGCTGGAATATCAGCAGCAGGATCTAAGGACTGTTTTGTTCCACCAATACTTGGTGCAGTTGCCAACTCTGAGGAAACGGGTTTTTCTGTATAAGAAGCAACTTTTGGAGCATCGGGTTTTTTAAAGTCTGGACCCACAGCGCAGGCCGTTAAGCCAAGGCAAACCAAAAGACTAAAGCCATGCTTGAGTGGATTTAGCGAAATGGAATGACAAAGAGAAGATTGAAAATCGAAAAGGCTCTTCACACCTATTATTTGACCACAACGAGCTTACTTTTGGATGAATTACTCGACCGTAACGCTTTTAGCTAAATTACGTGGTTTATCAACATCTGTACCAAGGGCTACTGCAGTGTGATAAGCCAAGAGCTGGAGCGGAATAACGTGTAATAGCGGGGATAAATTACCGTAATGCTCTGGTAAGCGAATCACCTGAATACCATCTTCACTTCTAATTTCGGTACCCTGGTCAGCGAAAACATAAAGGCGACCTCCGCGAGCTTTGACCTCTTGCATATTCGATTTCAGTTTTTCGAGTAACAAGTCATTAGGCGCTACGGTAACAACCGGCATCGCCTCAGTCACTAAAGCAAGCGGTCCGTGCTTGAGCTCACCAGCTGGATAAGCTTCCGCATGGATATAAGAAATCTCTTTTAACTTTAGGGCGCCCTCAAGGGCGATCGGGAAATGCAAGCCGCGCCCCAAGAAAAGCGCATTTTGACAATTCGCGAATGCCTGGCTCCAGGCAATGATTTGTGGCTCTAATGCCAATACAGCATGAATGGCTTGTGGCAAATGGCGCAAATCATCGAATACTTTCTTCTCGGCCAGAAGTGATAAATGCCCTGAGCGTTTGGCAATCGCATTAGCCAATAAATACAACGCAACCAATTGAGTAGTGAAGGCCTTGGTCGACGCTACTCCAACTTCAGTACCAGCGTGTGTCAAAAAGTGCCATTTCGTTTCTCGCACCATCGCGCTCGACGCTACATTGCAAATTGATAAGCTTAGTGGGTGACCTAGCTCTTTGGCATGACGTAAGGCGGCTAAGGTGTCTGCTGTTTCTCCAGATTGGGAGACAACCACAATCAAGGTTCTTGGATTTGGAATCGATTGTCGATACCGGTATTCGCTAGCAATTTCAACCTGCGTCGGAATCTTTGCAATGTCTTCAAACCAATATTTAGCGACGCAGGCTGAGTAATAACTTGTTCCGCAGGCAAGGATCAATACCTGATCAAATTCCTGCCACTCTTGCGGACCCGCAGCAAATAAAGCCGGGCCAAGTTCAGCAATATTTGCAATCGTGTCGGAGACCGCACGGGCTTGCTCAAATATCTCCTTTTGCATGAAGTGCTGATAGGGCCCCAATTCAACTGCTTGCGCCTGAACGGGCATCGGTGTAATTTCACGCGTCATCGCCTGACCAGTTCGATCCCAAACCTCAAATCCATTAATAGTCATAGCAACCAGATCGCCCTCTTCTAAATAAGCCATGGTTTTGGCCTTACCGGCTAAAGCAAGCGCATCTGAAGATAAGTAGTGGCCATCTTCACCGATTGCAATAATGAGCGGTGAGCCGGCACGAGCGCCCACTAAGAGATGGGGCTCGGCTTGAGCAATGACGGCAATCGCATAAGCACCTTTTAATTGTTCGATCGCTTGCGCAACTGCGTTCTTTAGATCTGGCTTAGCAAGCTTAATAAATTCCTGATGAACTAAATGGGCAATGACCTCGGTATCAGTTTCCGATTCAAACACATAGCCAGATGCTTTTAGCTGATCGCGCAATACTTCATAGTTTTCAATAATGCCGTTATGCACAACCGCTATTTGGCCATTCGAAATATGTGGGTGCGCATTATGCGTATCGGGTCTGCCATGCGTCGCCCAACGCGTGTGCGCGATCCCAACCTGACCACAAAACTCCTGTGCTTGCTTTGCCAAATCAGCTACACGCGCAGTAGTTCTAGCTCGCTCGATCGGATGACCCGGTTGCTGACTATCAATCACGGCGAATCCGCAGGAATCATACCCACGATACTCTAAGCGTCGCAATCCCTCGATTAGGGTATCGACTACATTTGTTTTGGCAACTGCCCCAACGATTCCACACATAAAAAGGATTTACTTTCGAGCAATCTTTTTTGTTTTTGGCGACGCACTTTTCAATTTCGTGGGACGTTGCCATTCAATCGAAATTTGCTTTGCCCGCGATACCGTTAATTTTCCTGCAGGTGCATCCTTGGTGAGTGTAGTGCCTGCGCCTAGCGTGGCGCCTTTGCCTACCTTTACAGGGGCAACCAACTGCGTATCCGAGCCAATAAATACATCGTCTTCAATCACTGTTTGGTGCTTATTAACTCCATCGTAATTGCAAGTAATCGTGCCTGCGCCAATGTTGACGCGTGATCCAACAATCGAATCACCCACATACGCTAAGTGATTGGCTTTGCTCTGTGATGCAATTTTGCTATTTTTAACTTCTACAAAATTGCCAATATGAACATCGCTTGCCAATTCAGCGCCCGGCCGAATCCGTGCATAGGGTCCTATTCGATTAGCAGGGCCAATCCTAGCGCCGTCAAGATGGCTAAATGCTTCGATCGTGGTGCCCTCTCCAATGTTCGTATCTTTTAAGACGCAATAGGGTCCGATGCGAACCTGATCAGCTAGGGTTACGATTCCTTCAAAAACACAACCGACATCAATCCATACATCCTTGCCACAGCGCAACTCACCGCGAACATCGATTCGATTAGGATCAAAAAGCGTGACACCATTCTCTAAAAGCGCTTGAGCGATCTGACGCTGCAACACGCGCTCTAACTCCGCTAATTGTATGCGGTCGTTTACCCCCAGAATCTCATAATCATCGATCGCTTGGGCGGATCGCACTGGCACACCCGCCTTAACCGCCATGGCGATGACATCCGTTAAGTAATATTCACCTTGCGCATTTTTAGCTTTAATCCCTTTAAGCCACTTGCCCAATTGCTTAGTGGGCAAAACCATGATGCCGGTATTAATTTCTGAAATCGAGCGAATGGTCGAATTAGCATCCCTTTCCTCAACAATGGCTTGCACATTGCCATCAAGGTCGCGCACAATACGACCATAACCAAATGGATTTTGCATGCGGTGAGTTAGTAAACCAACTGCTCCATCGCTTAAGCGGGCAAGCTTATTTAAGGTTTCTTTAGAACATAGAGGTACATCGCCATACAACACGAGTGTGGGCAACGCAGGATTTAATTTTGGCAAAGCTTGCAATAGTGCATGGCCCGTTCCTTTTTGCTCTTTTTGCAAAACGGTCTTGACCTTATTAAAGCGCTGATCAAAATCAGCTAAATGGCCTAAGAATGTTTGAACCTGTTGTGCACCATGCCCAATCACAACAAGCGGCTGGGCCTTGGGCACAAGCGCTAATGCGGTTTCAAGCACATGCTGTAGTAACGGTTTTCCCGCTAGAGGCTGCAATACCTTTGGCAAAGCGGATTTCATACGCTTGCCTTGCCCAGCAGCCAAGATGACGATATTCATGGGATTAATTATAGGGCTTAGAAGCAACCTAGTGATGCAGATGGACGTACTTTAGTCCTTATGGATCCAGGTTAGCGATGACCAAGCGGGCTCTGTTGCGACACACACATCAATACCCTCATCGATTGCACGATCACCCTCATACGATTTAACGAAATGGGTCAAATCCGAGTGAATGGATAGATTCTGAAAATCAAAAGCGTCTTGGTCTAAAAGGTGAGATGGAACAATCTGATGTAAGGAACGAAACAGGTTTTCAATCCGACCAGGAAACTCCTTCTCCCACTCCCGTAGTAATTTTTTCATGGCAGCCCTTTGCAAATTGGGCTGACTGCCACATAAATCACAAGGAATAATTGGAAACTGCATCGATTGTGCATAGCGCTCGATTAATTTTTCAGGAACATACGCTAAAGGCCGAATGACCAAATGACGTCCATCATCAGAGCGCAATTTAGGCGGCATTGCTTTTAACTTGCCTCCATAAAACATATTGAGTAGTAATGTTTCTAAGATGTCATCGCGGTGGTGACCTAATGCGATCTTAGTTGCCCCCAGCTCATCGGCAACTCGATACAAAATCCCACGACGTAAACGAGAACATAATCCGCAGGTTGTTTTCCCCTCAGGAATCACCCGCTTCACAATGCTATAGGTATCTTGCTCTTCAATATGAAAAGGGATATTGAGTTCGCGTAAATAATTAGGTAGCGTGTCACTGGGAAAGTTAGGTTGTTTTTGATCTAAGTTCACAGCAACCAGATCAAATGAAATCGGCGCCCGTTCACGTAACTTCAATAAAATATCAAGTAAGGTATAGCTATCCTTACCGCCAGACAGACACACCATCACCTTATCACCATCGGCAATCATGCCAAAATCACCGATCGCTTGGCCAACCAGGCGACATAGTTTTTTATCTAGCTTATTCTCTTCAAATGCTTGCTTACGAGGGTCTACCATCGGCGGCTCCCATTAGTCAGATGCTTGCTTCATCTTAAAGACTTCAACACCAACCGCTTCACAATCCGGATAGACATCGGGCTTTGCAGTACTAACTCGTACCGCCATCACATTTGGATGCTCAAGAATTGCTGCCACGATCTCATCGCAGAGGGTTTCTTGTAAATGAATATGGCCGCGTTTAACGCGCTCTACGATGGTCTTTCGAATGAAATCATAATCAAGTACCTCTTCTAAAAGATCTTGCTTCGGGGTATTTAGTTCCAGGGGAACATAAATCTCGACATTGAAGATCACCCTCTGCTCGGCGCGCTTCTCAAAATCATGAACGCCAATATTGATATAAACCTCGTAGTCTTTCAAAAAGAGACGTCGACAATGAATCAGGCTTGGATGAGATAGTAATGAGTGCATAGAAACTATTATTTAATTTTGAACATCACATCCCGATCGGATGCAAGTAAATGTTGTCCGCCATCAACATACAGCGTAGTCCCCGTAATCGACTTAGCATTGGCTAAGAAAAATGCGGCGCTCGCAATATCCTGTGCGGTAGATGATTGCCCCAGCGGAGTAGCTTGGTGGGCTTTCTCAAACTCGGATTGACTCTGATCACCCGATGGCAAGGTAATCCCTGGGGCCAAACCAACAGAGCGCATATATGGGGCGAAATCGCGAGCCATCATTTCGGTAGCGGTTAATAAGGCACTTTTAGAAAGCGTATACGAAAAATAATCCGGATTTAAATTGATTAACTTTTGATCTAATAATTGAATGGTTGCGGGAACAAAGTCTTTGCTGATTGGCTGAGTCTTAAGATGATGAAACATTGCTTGAGCCATCAGAATTGGGGCTGCAAGATTAATTTGGGCATGGCGCTCAATTAAGTTCGCACTCACCAAATGATCGTCCTGGCTGGGTCGATCGTATTCGAAAATTGCAGCACTATTAATTAGACAATCAATTCTTGAAAATTGATTGATGCTTTTTTCGATCAAAGATTCGACTTCTGCTTGATGCGACAAATTTGCCTGCAGCGCAATCGCCTTCACTCCCAATCCATGAATCTCAGCAACCACGGCTTTTGCCTCTTGGGTAGATTGGCCATAATGAACAATGACATTCCAGCCTTCGCGAGCAAAATACAGGGCGATTTCTCGACCAAGGCGCTTGGCTGCGCCGGTGACCAAAACTGTCCGATCTGCCATTGTTTTCATGTGCTGTAGAAAAAACTCACTTAGACTAGCGAGCTATGGATATTAACCTGACACGGGCGCAAGCGGAACATTTAGAGGCCATCCTAACCAAAATTTCCCAAGAAATTCAGGAAAAGGGTGGTTGGATCCCCTTTTCACGTTACATGGAGCTCGCCCTGTATCAGCCTAGCCTGGGTTATTACACCAGCGCCCTAGAAAAATTTGGACGCTCTGGAGATTTCATAACCGCTCCAGAAATCAGCCCATTTTTTGGCCAAACCATTGTTAATACGATTCTGCCCGTACTAGAAGGATTAAGAAAGCAGGGGCAACAGACCCGCATCATCGAAATCGGCGCGGGGACAGGGCAGCTTGCCAAGACGATCCTATTGGATCTGCACCGTCGCGGCTTTAAACTCGATGAATATCACATCATTGATGTGTCACCGAATTTAACTGAACGTCAACAAAAATTACTGCTAGACATATGTCGCAGTCATGGGATTGAAACGCATTGTCAGTGGCATTCAGAGGTATTGCCTTCTTTTCATGGCGTCGTTATGGCCAATGAAGTACTCGATGCAATTCCCTGTGAACGTATTGTGTATCAAGACCATGCTTGGCACTATGCTGGGGTTGGGCTTGGAACAGAGCCTGATCAATTTCTTATATCTGTACCCGGAGAAAAACTAGAGGTCCAACCATTGATCAACTGCGCGAGCAATGGGTATATGACTGAAATCCACCCTCAGGCCGAGGCTTGGTTTGCAAAAGTGATTGATCGGCTCGATGAGGGTTTATTGCTGATAATTGACTATGGCTTTCACCAGCAGGAGTATTACCACCCCCAACGAAATACCGGCACACTCATGGCGCACTTTCATCATCAAGCGCTAAGCAATGTGCTAGCCTTACCCGGTATCTCGGATATCACCTGCCACATCAATTTCTCGAAGCTTTTGCATTCAATAGAGAACAAAGAAAATGTACAGTCATTTTTTTCTAGCCAAGCATCGTACTTGTTGGATGCTGGCATTACCGATTTAGTATTGCAGCAATCTGATCCAAGCGACCCTCAGCAGATGATCGCCATATCGAATGGAATACAGAAATTAATTTCAGAAGCTGAAATGGGAGAGCTCTTCAAAGTATTGGCTTTCGGTAAACACCTAAAAGCTCTTGATTTGGATCTCTATGCACTCCCCGGCTTTGGGGGCCGTAACCGAGTTTATTAAGACAGCGCTTCTTGAATGGTGAAGAGGCGCACCCTCTCAAGCTCCGTATGAATTGCTTTACCTAACTCATTGACATCTGAGCGTTGGCTTACAGACTTCGCAATTTGTCCGGCATCAATACCTATCAATTTGCTAACCAGCTTTTGCCAAACTGCTATATCAATCCCTAGCACCTCAAAAAGACTAAGTAGTTCCATGATACGGTGAGGCTTTCTCCATAAGTCAGCCCGATTAAAAAATGCCAGAATATCGTTTGGAATTAATTTGGAGTGCACTGACTCAAAATCCGCCGCAATCTGGCAATATTCGGCAATCTCATTTGGCACCTTCGACCCACGAGCCCACTCCTGGATTTCGGCTGGAGGAATGGTTCTTGATAAACAGGCGATACGCTGATTTAGCTCGGGGCGCGCCGCGACAACTAAATGCATTGAATGCCGAATGCTCTTTTGAGCAGCTTCCTGATGCCACTGTTTCTCAAAGCTAGCTGGCAACACATCCGATAGGGCATTGCACTGATTAAGTGTTTCGATAAAGCGGAGTGGATCTGTTTCTTCCATGGCACGCGCTAGCTCTTGCCAGATGCGCTCCTTTGATAAGGTTTCTAACTCACGCGTGCGAACCATTCGCCCCATGAGAACGAGTGTCTCGGGCGCGATATGAAAATCTGGAAAACGTGCTGCAAATCGGGCAACGCGTAATACCCTTAAAGGGTCCTCTAAAAAGGCATTTGAGACATGTCGCAATATGCCCGCCCTCAGATCAACCTGACCGCCATAGGGATCAACGATCTCTCCGACCGGCTCACCGACATCATTGACTGCTTCGGCCATGGCATTGATGGTCAAGTCGCGCCGTTGCAGATCCTCCTCTAGGGTCACGCTTGGATCTGCATGAAAAGTAAAGCCCTGGTGACCCGGCGCTGTCTTGCGCTCCGTCCTAGCTAGTGCGTATTCTGCATTGGTGATGGGATGCAAAAATACTGGGAAATGACTCCCCACCGGCCGAAATCCTTTTTGCATCATTTCATCGGCAGTTCCGCCAACCACTACGTAATCGACATCATGAACCGCTCTTCCAAGCAAACGGTCCCGTACTGCCCCGCCGACTTGATAAATCTTCAAGTCAGCAAACTCTCAATACGCTGTTTGGCAATCCTAAACTCATCAACCAAAGCGTCTTTTCCACCCGCAGGCAATATATTGGGGATACTCATGGAGGCAATATTGTCACGGGACATTAAAGTGGGGCCTGGGCCAAACTCAAATGCCAATGCCTGAAGGTATCCAACCCAATTTGGCAATGAAACAATGAGACGATCCTTACCCGCTTTGCGAGCCGCAAATTCAACCAATTGTTTCATCGTGAACACTTCAGGACCGACCAAATCATAGGTCTGATGAATGGTACTAAGGTGAGTTAATGCCATGACAAATGCACTGGCAACATCGTTTACGCTTACCGGCTGAAACTTGGCATGTGAATATGCCAATGGAATCACTGGGAATACCTTCGCTAGATTAGCAAATGTATTAATGAACTGATCATGCTCTCCAAAAATGACCGATGGTCTAAAAATGGTCCAATCTAAACCGCTGGCTAGCACCCGATTTTCACCGTCGCCCTTACTGCGTTGATACATGGAAGGGCCATTCGAGTCGGCACCCAAAGCGCTCATGTGCAAATAGCGTCTGAGCTGTTTGGCTTTCATGGCCTCAATGATCATCTGAGGTAAATCCACATGAACTCTTTTAAAACCAGGGCCATATGGTTTTGCTACTTGATCTTGCAAGATACCAACTAGGTTGATAACCGCTCCGTGTGGCTTTACGTGTCCGCACAAGCGTTCAATAACTCCAGGCTGATTTACATCTGCTTCAACTAAGGTCACACTAGGTAATAGTCGTAGGTCTCGCATAGCGCTATAACGCCGCGATGGAATCAATACGGAGTAGCCTTTACTTTGCAGCTTCTGGCTAATCGCCTTGCCAACAAAGCCGCTCCCGCCAATTAATAAAATGTCATGTTTCATGGTAGTTCACTCAATACGGCAGTTTTAGGGGCAATCACTCCCAGGCGTTGTTTCATGGGAGTGGTTTGTCCATCCATTAAAAGTGAATAGTAGCTCGCATTGGCGAGTACATTCTTCACATAAGTACGTGTCTCATTAAAGGGAATCGATTCCACAAAAATTGCTCCTTCAGTGGATTGGTTTAATCTCTCTCGCCACGATTTTGGCCGTGATGGGCCGGCATTGTAGGCGGCAGACGCCAATACCCAAGAGTCATCAAGGTCTTTTAAAACCATATTTAAGTAATGGCTTCCCAAGGTCAAATTTGTTTGCGTTTCTTTGAGACGTTCATTGGTATAGGAATTCATACCGATTTTCTTAGCAACATACTTGGCGGTATTGGGCATCACCTGCATCAAACCCGAAGCGCCCACTGATGATGAGGCGTTGGTAATGAACCGAGACTCTTGACGGATCAAACCATAAGCCCAGGCTAAGTTCAAGTCGATGTTTTTAGCAATTGGACTGAGTTGATCTTTAAAGGGCGTTGGATAACGCAGGGCAAAATCATGCTCGCCTTTGGTACGATCGGCCGTATTGACCGTACGATCATATAAATGGATGCGTTTGGCATATTCTGCAGCGGCTAATAACTGGCGATCGCTCATGCCACGTAACTCCCAGTTCCATTCACGATTTCCTTCAAAGCGAAGGTTCATGGCATAAAAACGCTCAGCCCGAGTAAACCCAGGGCGCTTACCCATCTCCTTAATTTCCCCGTCGCTAACTTTCACTTTGGGCGGAATCACAATAGGCTTACCCAACTCCTCGCGGGCTAACTGTCCATAAAAATTAAATTGGTCTTCCAGCAACTGAAACTGCACATTGGCTTTCTCTGGATCGCCCAACTCTTTTAATGATCTGCCGTACCAATAAGTCCACGCTGGATCGCGTTCGCGAACGACCGGATTCATGGATTCAATCGACTCGCGCACCAGCTGCCAATCGTGAGCCCGTAAAGCCGTACGAACTTTCCATTCCTGAGTTTCTGCGGATAGTAAGGAATTAAAGCCCAATTGCTGTTGACGCCGATAGGCATCGTATGCGTTGCGATCTAAGCGTTTTGCTAAAAATTGCCCAATCACACCCCATGCCATCGCTTGATCTTCTTTGCTATAGCGCAAGCTAGTTTGCAAGAAGTCACGATACGTTTTAGTTGAGTCTGCTCTTGCGCTACGCACTATGCTAGCAATCGGATCCTCTCCGCCGATGCGTCGCCCTGCGGTTTCAAAATTCATTTCAGCAGCAGCGCGACCAAGCGCTCTTGCCTGAGAGTTGGATAGACCATTTGCCTGGACTAATGCAGGCACCAACTCTTGGCAAGCAGACCCAAACTGGCGAGGATCAACCATGATTTTGAGTGTATCTTGACCAACACGCTTTGCGTCCTCTTGCTTTATCAGCCGTGAATGAAGCGCATAACACTTCACATTCGTATCGTCATCCAAAACAAACTTTGGATACTCTCGATCAAATTGGGTCCAATCTTTTCGCTTGCCAAGAACTAGCAGCCAATCGTTACGCATGCGATCACCAATCGCAGTCCCCTCATAGGTTTTTAGAAAAGCCCCAACCTCTTCGTCGACCGAGGAATCTGCCCGCGCCTCATTTCCCCTATCAAACATTTGGGGTTTGATTCGAAAATACCTCACATAATCCGTATCCGGATAGTTACTTAATTGCGCTGAGAGCTGTTGGGTTTTTGGTACATCATTACGCCGTGCAGCATCGCGTAGCTCAATAAATAATTTATCAGCTTCTGTGATCTCAAAAGGAGTTGGCTGACCTTGGGAGGATTTGTTGAGATTTGGCTTTTTAGCAAAGCCACTTTCCCAGGCTCCCAAGCAAAGTACTAGGATTGCAAAAAGAAGAAAATGCTTGATCGGAGGTTTTGGCATAAAAGCAAAATTTTGGGTCATTTTGTTATTTTCACCCGATAATAAGTGCCATGCATACCCCTATTCATCAAATTCGACAGGATCTTTTGAGGCGGCGCACGTCATTTGCTCAATCCCCCGAATTTGATCCTGCATATGCCCATTTTTTATCGTATTTCAGTCAATTTCTACTTCAAGAAGCAGGGGCATATCAATCCATTGCATTTTGCTGGCCTTATCGTGACGAACTTGATCTACGCGAGCCCCTGCGTGAATGGCGATCCTCAAACCCGAATCGATACCTCCTATTACCCAAAGTTAGACCCGATCGGCAATTAAGCTTTTATACCTGGTCGGACTCTGACCCCCTGATTCTCAATACCTATGGGATTGCGGAACCCGATCCGACTGCAAGCGGTGTGCAAAGCAAGACCCCCGACTGCATCCTGATTCCCTGTGTTGGGTGGCTCAATTATCAGAACCAATACTGGCGGCTTGGCTATGGAGGAGGTTATTTTGATCGTACCATTGCTTCCTTGAAGCAGACGGGGCATCGATTCACAACGATTGGCATCGCATTTGACTGGCAGGCACTAGATCTTGATCGCTGGACCCCCGAGGTTCATGATCAGGCGCTTGATTTGGTGGTCACAAACTTTGGTATCTATCGAAGCTCGATTAAGTCTTAGATGCTTGGTCCAATTGTAGATTCTGAGCAATACGAATCACGGGCTCTGCTTGGTTTAGCGAGTAAAAATGTAGTCCAGGCACTCCAGCAACGATAAGTTGCTCGCACAATGCGCTCACCACATCCTCGCCAAAGGCTTTAATCGAAGCGCTGTCATCGCCGTATGCCAAAAGACGCAGACGAATCCAGCGCGGTATTTCTGCGCCGCATGCATCTGAAAAACGTAGCAATTGGGTACTACTGGTAATCGGCATAATGCCGGCAACCACAGGCACATCAACACCTAATTGATAAGCATCATCTACAAACCGAAAATACGCATCGCTGTTAAAAAAGTATTGGGTAATTGCTGAGTTAGCGCCCGCCTTAATTTTTTGGGCAAAGTAGGCGACATCCTTGCTGGGCGACTGCGCCTGCGGATGGGTCTCGGGATAAGCGGCTACCTCAATATGAAACCAGTCACCGGTCTCTTGGCGAATAAATTCCACTAACTGATTGGCATGCTGCAGCTCACCGTATTGCCCCATGCCAGAAGGTAAATCACCACGTAAGGCCACAATTCGTTTGATACCCAAGGCCTTGTATTGTGCAAGAAGTTTCCCAATTAATTCCTTAGAGCTACCCACACACGATAAATGAGGAGCTACTACCTCTCCCGCCCGATGAATTGCCTCAACGGTCTGCAAGGTTCCCGATTGAGTCGAACCGCCCGCACCAAAGGTCACCGAATAAAAGGCGGGCTGCAGTGCCGCTGTGATTCGCTCTCGCGTTTGCAACAAGCGTGCCTCCCCCTCCGGGGTTTTGGGGGGGAAGAACTCGACGCTTAATTCCATAGCAAACCCTTTAGCTTTTTAATAACGATAAGTTTCGGGCTTAAATGGGCCTTCTTTCTTAACGCCAATGTAAGCCGCTTGTTGATCCGAAAGCTCCGTTAACTGTGCGTTCAATTTCTTCAGTTGCAAACGAGCAACTTTTTCATCTAAATGCTTAGGCAAGGTATAGACCCCAACAGGATATTTATTCGTCCCTGCCGCACCCCAGAGCTCGATCTGTGCAATCACTTGATTGGCAAACGAAGAGCTCATGACATACGAAGGGTGTCCAGTACCGCAGCCTAAGTTCACTAAACGGCCCTTGGCCAAAATAATCAGGCGCTTTTCTGGAAGACCGTTGGCCGCTGGGAAGATCACGTGGTCAACCTGTGGCTTAATTTCTTCCCATTGGTATTTTTCAATACTAGCAATATCAATTTCGTTATCAAAGTGGCCGATATTGCACACAATCGCCTGGTCTTTCATCTTCTTCATATGATCGTGCGTAATAACGTGATAGTTACCAGTGGCAGTCACAAAAATATCGGCTTTGTCGGCGGCATACTCCATCGTGACTACGCGATATCCTTCCATCGCGGCCTGAAGCGCACAGATTGGATCAACCTCTGTAACCCATACTTGAGCTGAGAGGGCTCGCAATGCTTGTGCAGAGCCTTTACCCACATCACCATAACCAGCCACAACGGCAATCTTGCCGGCAATCATCACGTCAGTTGCGCGCTTAATTGCATCGACTAAGGATTCGCGGCAGCCGTACAAATTATCAAATTTGCTCTTAGTAACTGAGTCATTGACGTTAATGGCTGGGAAATGCAATTCGCCTTTGGCGTGCATTTGATAAAGACGATGCACACCCGTTGTGGTTTCTTCGGTAACGCCGTTAATCTTCGCTAACCGAGTTGAGTACCATGTTGGATCGATCGCCAATTTACTCTTAATCGCCGCAAAGAGAATACGTTCCTCTTCGCTCGTTGGATGGTTCAGAACGGCTTGGTCTTTTTCAGCCTTACTGCCTAGGTGTAGCAACAGGGTTGCGTCACCACCGTCATCCAAGATCATATTGCTGTATCCACCATCGGCCCACTCAAAGATCTTATGAGTGAAATCCCAATACTGCTCGAGGGTCTCACCTTTAATCGCAAATACTGGGGTGCCATTCGCAGCGATCGCGGCAGCAGCATGGTCTTGTGTTGAAAAAATATTACATGATGCCCAGCGCACTTCGGCACCCAAGGCCTCAAGCGTTTCAATCAGAACCGCAGTTTGAATGGTCATGTGTAGCGATCCGGTGATGCGCGCGCCGCGCAATGGCTGCTTGGCGGCAAACTCTTCACGAATCGCCATCAAACCAGGCATCTCGGTTTCTGCAATTTTGATTTCTTTACGGCCAAAGTCGGCTAAGCCAATATCGGCAATTGCAAAATCGCCATTTAACTTTAAATCAGCAACGGTATTCATGAATAGCTCCAGCTAAAGAACGCCAGCGGAGCCAATAGTGACTCGCTAACCGCCAGCATTCGGGTTAGCGAGCGCAGTTGCAATGAAGTTACTAAGTAACTCCCCTTCAAGCCTGGGGGGCGACGATGCGCCCCTTGCAACGCTCCTTGAAGGAATTGCCTAAATTGTAATCAATTTTGGGCTAGAGGCCTGCGCCAGCCTTCAAAGCAGCCGCCTTGTCCTTGCGCTCCCATGTGAATTCAGGCTCCTCGCGGCCAAAATGGCCATATGCAGCGGTCTTTTTATAAATAGGCCGCAAGAGATCAAGCATTTTCACAATACCCTTCGGACGCAGATCAAAATGCTCAGATACAAGTTTTGCAATCTGCTCATCCGCAATCTTGCCAGTACCAAAGGTGCTAACCATCACCGATGTAGGACGAGCCACACCAATCGCATACGAGATCTGAATGAGGCATTTACTTGCCAGACCTGCAGCGACTACATTCTTAGCTACATAGCGGCCAGCGTAGGCAGCCGATCGATCCACCTTAGACGGATCTTTCCCAGAAAATGCACCGCCACCGTGAGGAGCTGCGCCACCGTAAGTATCCACAATAATTTTGCGTCCGGTGAGACCGCAATCGCCTTGGGGGCCGCCAATCACAAAACGACCGGTTGGGTTTACTAAATATTTAATATCGCCCTTGATTAAATGCTTAGGTAAAACGGGTTTGATAATTTCTTCAATCACCGCTTCACGTAATTTCTCCAAAGGAATATCCGCAGCATGCTGTGTCGATAGCACTACCGTATCAATCGAGTCAGGCTTTCCATCGACATAGCGCAAGGTCACTTGGGATTTTGCATCGGGGCGTAGCCAATTTAGACGCCCATCGCGACGCAATTGAGATTGGCGCTCGACTAGACGGTGCGACAAATAAATTGGAAGGGGCATTAACTCAGGGGTCTCATCGCAGGCATAACCAAACATTAATCCCTGATCGCCTGCACCTTGATCTAAGCCATCATCGTGCGCTTTATCAACACCTTGCGCAATGTCTGGACTTTGTTTGTCATAAGCCACCAAAACTGCGCAGCCTTTGTAATCGATGCCGTATTCAGTGTTGTCATAGCCAATCTCGCGCAGGGTATTGCGTGCGACTTGAATGTAATCAACATTAGCATTGGTGGTAATTTCACCAGCGAGAACTACTAAGCCAGTATTACAAAGTGTCTCAGCGGCAACACGCGCCTTTGGATCTTGTGCCAAGATCGCATCTAAGATTGAATCTGAGATTTGGTCTGCAACTTTATCGGGATGTCCCTCAGAAACCGATTCTGAGGTAAAGAAATAATCATTAGCCATTCTATTCTCCATTTAATTAAGCACTGACAACACCACGTGCCGGGGAATACAACGGCGACGCTTTAGCAGATTTTTTTAATTCGCCCCGCAAGTTGTCTTTAACTCGGCGAATAACCAAATTCTATCGCATCTATGGACTGGCCGCCAAATCGCATAGTGAATTGAATATCATTAGCAAATGTCACAGTGGGCTTTGAATTTCATTCTAAAAGGTATCGCCAGTCTCCCCTTGAGTTTGGCTCAGATTCTGGGTGGCTTGGGCGGAATGATGGCCTATACCTTTTCCTCTCATTTTCGTGGCTTATTTCAAGAAAACTATCGCCATGCGATGCAACTTCATGGCAAGACAACTCATCCATGGAAAGCGGCTGCAGCCTCTGGCATGCTTTTTATCGACAGCCTTTGGATCTGGCATAACCCCCAAAAAGCACTTTCACGCGCTCACATTCAAGACTGGAGCCCAGTCGATCAAGCAGTTCAAGAGGGCAAGGGCTTGGTGATGCTCACACCCCATCTTGGCGGCTTTGAAATCATTCCCCGCATATTGGCCAATCATTTCCCGGCCACCATCTTGTATCGGCCGGCCCGTCAAGAATGGTTAAATCATCTGATCGAAGAGCAACGCGCCTATCCCAATATGCACTTTGTACCCACCAATCTGCAAGGAGTACGAAAAATGGTCAAAGCCCTTCAAGAGAGTGAGGCGATTGGCATTCTTCCAGATCAGGTGCCCAGTGGCGGTGATGGGGTGTGGGTAAAGTTTTTTAATCGCTATGCTTACACGACCCCACTGCCCGCTCGCTTAGCGAATCGCAATCAAACCCCTGTCATCTTGTTTTCAGCCATTCGCAAATCGCTTGGCCAAGGCTGGATCATTAAAGCGCAACGCCTAAAGGCATTTTCAGAGGATCCCTATCAGGCGGCCACTCAAATGAACGAGGCGATTGAAGCAGTTATTCTTGAGGCTCCAGAGCAATTTATTTGGTCGTACAACCGTTATAAACACCCCGAGGGCGCCGAGCTTCCGCCCCAAGACTAATCACTCGATGAGCTGGCTACATACCCTCCTCAATTACATTGGCCTGAGCATTCTTAAGCTTTTTGCTTTCCTGCCCTACGCATGGACCGTTCAAATTGGGTACGGCCTCGGATCACTATTTGGGCGACTGCCTCACCAACGTAAATATGTTGTTCTTCGTAATTTAGAACTGTGTTTTCCAAATCTCACTACCGATCAACTACAAACCTTAGCTAATGAGCACTGGCGCCTATTGGGGCGTGCAGTGATTGAGCGCAGCCGTGTTTGGCTTGGCAGTGCAGAGCAAATTTTCTCGATGGTCGACATTGAGACCGAAATTCCTTTAGGAGATAACAAACCTCGGATTTTGGTGATCCCCCACTTTGTCGGCTTTGAATGTGGATTCATGGCGCTCTCCGCCCTTGGGGAAAAAAATGGCTGGCAGCGTGGTGCTGGCTTTTATCAAAATATGAAGAACCCATTTTTCAATCAAAAAATTATTGAATGGCGTAATCGCTTCGGCGCGAAGTCTATCAATCGACAAAATAGACTTTTTGACTTAATTCGAGAAATTCGTAAAGGCAATTTTGTCGTCATTGCTCCCGATATTGATCTTGGTCCTAAAGACTCGGTTTTTGTACCCTTTTTTGGCATACCAACCAATACAATCACTGCAATATCGCGTCTAGCAAAAGCATGTGATGCGGAAGTATGTTTGATGATCACAACACTGAATGCGGATAAGAGTAAATACATTTGCAAAATCCATAAAGCGCTGCCCAATTTTCCAAGCGATGATCCGGTGTCTGACACTGCTCGGCTAAATCAATACTTTGAAGAAGAAATTCGTAAACGCCCCGCTGAATACTATTGGGTTCATAAACGCTTTAAATATCGCCCTCCAGGCGAAGCAAGCTTGTATGATTAGTCTCACAGATACTAAACACGTGTTATGACCCGATTACGCTTTACCAAAATGCATGGCGCCGGCAATGACTTTATTGTGATTGACGCGACTCGCCAAGACATTCGATCGATTACCCCAAGCATTTGGCGCAAGCTAGCACATCGCCAACTTGGTATCGGGGCCGATCAAATCTTGCTCGTGGAGCAAAGTAACCTGCCGGATATTGATTTTAAATACCGCATCTTGAATGCAGACGGCGGTGAAGTGGAGCAATGCGGCAATGGTTCAAGATGCTTTGTTCGCTTTGTTCATGAAGAAGGCCTCAGTACTAAAGACCAAATCCGGGTTGAGGTGCGCAATGGTCTTCTAACGCTTAAACGCTTAACGAACGGGTATGTAGAAGTTGATATGGGCAGCCCCGTCTTTGCCCCTCACGATATTCCATTTGATCCCTCGGGCCTTACAAGCAAACAAGAATTACACGAAACTCTTTATGCGCTTCCACTTAGCCGCAATAGCGGTGCACATGCCGATTGGATTGCTGCTGTATCAATGGGTAACCCTCATGCCGTTCAAGTGGTCGAAGATATTGATAGCGCACCAGTATTAACGGATGGTGCTCTCATTGAGTCACACCCTGCTTTTCCAAATCGAGTCAACGCTGGCTTCATGCAGGTGATGGATCGCCATTCAATTCGATTACGAGTTTATGAACGTGGGGCAGGCGAGACCCTATCGTGCGGCACCGGAGCGTGTGCTGCAGCGGTATCGGGCATTCGACGCGGACTGCTAGATTCCCCCGTGAAGGTAAGCACCCGTGGCGGGGAGCTCGAAATTTTGTGGGATGGCTTTCAGAATCCCCATGCCCCCGTTTTGATGCGCGGACCCACTCAAACCGTGTATCAGGGCGAAATTGATTTAAATACGCTTTAAATTCCGTATCGAGCGCGGTAATTTTGAACTGCGGGTAGATGCGTTTGTAATTGCTGATCATTTGATTGCTGTAAATAACGCATTAAGCTATCCAAATTAGCGATCGCAATTACTGGTAAACCAAATTCTTGCCCGACACTTTGTACCGCAGAATATTGGCCAATGTTGACTGCGTCTCCTGATTTTTCCATGCGATCGAGTGCAATTAATACCGCGCAGGGCTTGGCACCGACCCGCTCAATTAAATCAACCGACTCACGCACCGAGGTGCCCGCTGAAATCACATCATCAATAATGACAACCCGACCACAAACTGGAGCACCAATCAGGGTTCCGCCTTCACCGTGATCTTTAGCCTCTTTGCGGTTATAGGCAAACGGGGTATTACGACCGGCATGCGCTAGTGCAATTGCTGTACTTGCCGCCAAAGTAATGCCCTTGTATGCGGGCCCAAAGAGCATATCAAAATCAATTTTGGATTCCAGTAGTGCTTGGGCATAAAACTCACCCAGCCTTCCCAGATGTGCACCATCATTAAAGAGTCCGGCATTAAAAAAATAGGGGGACAGTCGCCCAGCCTTCGTTTTAAACTCCCCAAAGGACAGTACTTTTGCCTCAAGCGCGAATTGAATAAAGTCCGATTGAATTTGTTCTGAATTTACACTCATAGGTCTGTATGTTACGCATCATTTCTGCCAATCTCAATGGTATTCGCTCAGCAGCCAAAAAAGGCTTTATGGAGTGGATGCAGGATCAGCGTGCTGATTTTATCTGTGTCCAAGAACTCAAGGCTCAAGAAGCTGACCTAGAAAGCACAATCCTCTCACCCGATGGACTAAATACCTATTTCCATTACGCCGAGAAAAAAGGGTATAGTGGCGCCGGGATCTTCACCCCTCATCCCATCGATGACTTACAAATTGGTTTTGGTAACCCTGAATTTGATGCCGAAGGGCGCTATGTCGAGATCTCGATAGGCTCCCTGTCAGTGGTCTCGGTCTACATGCCTTCTGGCTCAAGTTCTCCTGAACGACAAGAGGCTAAATTTCGTTTTCTAGATGCGTTTTTACCCCACCTCATCAAACTTCGAAACAAAGGGCGGCAAATTGTTTTGTGCGGGGATGTCAACATTGCGCATCAAGAGATTGATCTTAAAAACTGGAAAGGTAATTTAAAAAATTCTGGGTTCTTACCGGAAGAGCGCGCTTGGCTAACCAGACTGTTTACCGAAGAAGGCTATATGGACGTCTATCGACATCTCGAGCCTCATGCGAGTGACACTTGTTATACCTGGTGGAGTCAGCGCGGCCAAGCGTATACCAATAATGTTGGATGGCGTATTGATTATCAAATCGCCACACCAGAGTTTGGCAAATCCGCTAAGAAGGCGAGTGTTTATAAAAAACAGCGCTTCTCAGACCATGCGCCGCTTATGATTGAATATGATTGGGCCCTTTAACCTGTATCCGAATCGCGATCCCAATCAAGATGAGTACTGGGATGCCAATCAATGCGGTTGAAATAAAAAAGCTCTCATAGCCAAAGCGATCGACATACACCCCAGAAAATCCTGCCAGCCATTTTGGCAGCAACAGCATCATCGAACTAAATAATGCGTATTGCGTTGCTGAATATTGAACATTGGTTAATGAAGAAAGGTAGGCGATAAACGCAGCTGACGCAATGCCGGAACTCAGATTATCGGCTGAGATCACCCAAATTAAACCGGTCAGATCATGGCCTCGCGTACTGAGCCACGCAAAAAGAAGATTGCTGGCCGCCGAGAGAATAGCTCCTAAAAATAGAATGCGCATCACTCCAAAACGCAGCGCCAGAACCCCACCAATAAATGCTCCCAATAGGGTCATGATGACCCCAAATACTTTGGTGACTGCCGCCACCTCATCCTTGGTATAGCCCATATCCACATAAAACGGGTTCGCCATAATCCCCATCACAACATCACTGATGCGGTAGACCGCAATCAGTGCCAGAATCAAAAGAGCATGCCAGCGGTAGCGGCCAATAAAATCTGCAAATGGCTGAATCAGGGTTTGGTGCAACCACTCGCCTGCGGTACGCGCTTTGGGTAGCTGAACCATTTGGGGCTCAGGGCTTAGTAAAGTGGTGATCACACCAACACCCATCGACAATGCCATTACCAAATACGCAAATTGCCAAGCGTTGGCAAAGTAGAGGCTGGTGCTTTCTTCAGCACGGGCCGCCAACCACAATGCTCCAGCTCCCGCCCAAATCATGGCTAAGCGATAGCCCGTTTGATAACTGGCTGCTAAAGCAGCCTGGTACTCTGGCTTAGCCGACTCGATCCGAAAGGCATCAAGTGCAATATCTTGTGTGGCTGAAGCAAAGGCAACCAACAATGCAAACCAAATAATGATCTGTAAATCTTGTTTAGGATCGTTCATGGCCATACCAACTAGACCAATCATGATGAGCGCTTGAGCGAATAGCAACCAACTGCGCCGACGCCCTAAGTATTTTGTAACCCCAGGAATTGGTACCCGGTCCACTAAGGGGGCCCAGAGCCATTTACCAGCATAGAACAGACCCACCCACGATAAATAGCCAATGGTGCTGCGATCAATGCCAAGCTCCCTTAAACGAAAACTTAAGGTGCCCAATACTAAGAGAAGTGGAAGGCCGGCCGAGAATCCTAAAAAGAAAATACGAATACTAGGCCACTCAAAATAGACCCGTAAATCACTGAACCACGAGCGAATGCTATTTGGCTCCACGCACGCGGTAGATTGCTAAGCTACCAAATAAATTAGGTAACCAGTGGACTGTCTTGCCATGATGCAAAACAACCCGCCCCAAAATCTCAATTCCTAATTTGTGTGCCAAGGCTTCAAAATCAGCAATGGTCAGAACTCGTACATTGGGGGTATTGAACCACTCATAGGGCAAGGATTTCGAAACAGGCATGCGGCCAAGCGCAACTGCATAGCGGTGCGACCAGTGTCCAAAGTTTGGGAAAGATACAACGCATTGCTTTCCAACCCGCACCACCTCACGCAAGATTCGCTCGGTTTGATGGATCGTCTGTAGAGTTTGAGACAGCACAACAGTATCAAAGCTTTGATCCTTGAAAAGCGCTAAACCACCTTCCAAATCCTGCTGGATTACGTTTAAGCCCTTTTCCACACACGCCAATACCGCGCTATCTTTAATTTCAACACCATAAGTAATCGCTTGACGCTTTGCACGAATGAACTCGAGGAACGATCCATCACCACAACCCAAGTCTAGTAAAGAGCTGTTCGTTTCAACCCAATTAGCGATCGCATCAAAATCAGATCTTAATTGCATTGCGCCTCCGCCATCGTCGCAAAATAGGCTCGCACTAGGCGATGGTAGCGCTCATCATTAAGTAAGAATGCATCATGTCCATGCGGTGCATCAATTTCAGCATAGCTCACATCTGCTTTGTTATTGAGTAGAGCTTGCACGATTTCGCGACTACGATCGGGTGAAAAGCGCCAGTCCGTTGAAAAACTGATGACTAAAAATTTAGCTTGAGCATGCGCTAGGGCTTGACTCAAGTCCCCCTGATGACGTTTTGCTGGGTCAAAATAGTCTAGCGCACGCGTAATTAGCAAATACGTATTGGCATCAAAATATCCCGAGAACTTATCGCCCTGATGCCGCAAATAACTCTCAACGGCAAACTCCACATCAAAACTAAAACGATATTCGTCTGGCGCGCCAGCTAAGCGCTGCAAATCACGCCCAAACTTTTCAGCCATATCATCGTCTGATAGATAAGTAATATGTCCAACCATCCGCGCTAAGCGCAAGCCTCGCTTGGGAACGACGCCATGTTTGTAATAATCGCCGCCATAAAAATCAGGGTCTGACAAAATTGCATTGCGCGCAACCTCATTAAATGCGATATTTTGTGCACTAAGCTTTGGCGTCGAGGCAATAACCACACAATGGGCAACACGCTCTGGATATTGGATCGCCCATGACATGGCCTGCATACCACCTAAACTGCCCCCCATAACCGCCGCAAACTTCTCAATCCCCATCTGATCGGCTAAACGTGCTTGTGCGTTAACCCAATCCTCAACGGTGAGCACTGGAAAGCGCGCCCCATAGGGTTCATTGGTTTGTGGGTTAATGCTCATCGGGCCCGTTGAGCCAAAACATGAGCCTAGATTATTTACCCCAATCACAAAAAAGTGATTGGTATCGACTGGCTTGCCAGGTCCAACCATGTTGTCCCACCAACCCAACTCATTGGAACTGTCTGGATCAATGCCTGCAACGTGATGCGATGCATTCAGCGCATGGCAAATTAGAACCGCATTGCTTGCATTTGCATTCAGCCGTCCATAAGTCTCAACGACTAAATCGTATTGATCAATGCTAGCGCCGCTTTGCAACCTCAGCGGTGCATCAAAATGATAGGTTTTCTTTGAAAGATACAACTCACTCATGCAGTCAGCAGAATTCGTAGGCTTGGCTCAATTCCTTCGCTGGGTAACTTCTTAAAACCACTTCGAGCAAAGCGATGCCAGCGACCAACCACATAACTCATCAGAAGCGCAGACTGCAAGCCAGCCGTATCGGTAACAGCTCCATCCTGATGTTGACTCTGTGCAATCCGCAATGATTGCTTTAAGGATGTTTCGACGCGATCCAAAACTTGATTGATACGCTCTTGTAGCCGCTCGTCTTCCTGCAGCAATGCGTCGCCCAATAAAACGCGCACCATACCAGGATTTTTCTCAGCAAAAACCAAGAGCATTTGCACCATCCCCTTCACTTGTGCAATGCCCAATTCCTCTTTTTGATTGATCTGATTAATCAGTCCAAAAATGGTTTGCTCGATAAATGCTATTAATCCCTCAAACATTTGCGCCTTACTAGCAAAATGTCGATAGAGAGCAGCCTCTGAAACACCAATCTTGGCAGCCAAAGCGGCTGTGGTGACGCGATCCCCACTTGGGTTTTGCAACATCTCGGCCAAAATTTGCAGAATTTGTAAACGACGCTCGCCCGGGCGTGGGCGCTTACGCGTCTTGGTATCGCCCCCGCTAACCTCAGAAGCTGATTCTTGATGAAGGGGGCTACCGCTACTGTTCATGATTTATTTTTTATCTAGAACGTATCATGGTACCAAAAGCTTGTTCGGTCAGAATTTCTAAGAGTAGAGAGTGCTCAATACGCCCATCAATAATATGAACCGAGTTGACGCCGCTCTTGGCGGCATCTAACGCAGATGAAATTTTGGGTAGCATGCCCCCTGAAATCGTACCGTCTGCAAAAAGCGCATCGATCTCGCGCGCACTTAAATCGGTCAAGAGCTTACCCGATTTATCCATGACGCCCGGTATGTTGGTCATCATCACCAATTTCTCAGCTTTGAGGATTTCAGCCATTTTGCCCGCAACTAGGTCCGCGTTGATGTTGTAGGCCTGACCCTCTTCACTAAAGCCAATCGGTGAAATCACGGGAATAAAGGCGTCATCTTGTAAGGCTTTCACCACGGCCGGATTAATCGATTCGATTTCACCGACAAAGCCGAGATCGATTGGGGCACCAGAGGGGGTTTGCTCATTAGGCACCATCATTTTCTTGGCATGAATCAAACCGCCATCTTTGCCAGTTAGACCAACCGCTTGACCGCCAAAATGATTAATTAACATCACGATGTCCTGCTGCACTTCGCCGCCCAACACCCACTCAACCACTTCCATGGTCTCCTCATCCGTAACCCGCATTCCCTGAATAAAGGTGCCAGTCTTACCAATTTTCTTGAGGGCCTCATCAATTTGAGGGCCGCCACCATGAACGACAACAGGGTTCATGCCAACTAGTTTTAGCAAAATCACATCGCGCGCAAAACTCTCTTTGAGACGCTCTTCAACCATGGCGTTGCCGCCGTACTTAATCACAATGGTTTTGCCATGGTATTGCCGAATATAAGGCAAGGCCTCGGCCAGAATCTCGGCCTTCAATAATGGGGGGATGTCAGCGAGTGTTGGTACTGCTTTAGTCATGATGAATAGAAATCCTATTCACCAAATAACTTTTGGCGCAGCTCACGACGCTCTTGAGCCTCGAGTGAGAGATTAGCGGTTGGACGGGCAATTAGGCGCGATAAGCCAATCGCTTCACCAGTTTCTTCGCACCATCCATAGTCACCCGACTCAATCCTTGCCAACGCTTGCTCAACCTTCTTTAAGAGCTTACGCTCGCGATCTCGGGTTCGAAGCTCTAACGCATGCTCCTCTTCAATCGTCGCCCGATCAGCAGGATCGGGGACCAGTATGTTTTCACGTAAGTGCTCGGTTGTTTCGCTCGCGTGCTTCAAGATATCTTCTTTGAGCGTCTGCAATTTGGTGCGAAAGAACTCCAACTGAGCGGCATTCATATAGTCCTTTTCAGACATCTTTAGTAAATCAGCCTCAGTTAGGGGGGCGCCCTTAGCGGACGATCCAGAAGCTTTCTTGCTGGACTCAGCAGACTTCGCTTTGGTACTCGCTTCTTTTGTCGTCATCGTTTTTCCTTCGTTCCAAATAATCAACACCTTAAACCCTAGAGCAAAATCGCCAATCAGGGTTACTACTAAAAGTTACTTAATTGCACTTTCAAGGGTGCATTATTACGCTTTCTATAAAAGTTTCAATGGCTTTTTAAATGCAACCGTGGCGGCGCATTGTACAGTAATTCAATTAATTCAATTAGTTAGCCAAGCAGCCTTCTAATCCGGCCAGCAAAGTATCTTTTGGTAGATCAATCCCAATAAATACCATCCGAGTTTGTTTGGGCTCCGCCCCCCATGGGCCAGCCAAATCACTACCCATCATTTCATGAACGCCCTGAAGAACCACTTTGCGGGCCGAGCCCTTCACATACAAGACGCCTTTGTAGCGCAACATCTTCTCCCCAAACACGGACAAGACCCCTCCTAAGAAGTCCTCTAACTTGCGGTGATCAAAGGGTTTGTCGCTCTTAAAAACAAATGATTGAATCCGATCGGTATGACCATGGTGATTGTGATGATTGTGGCCATGGTCATGGTGATGCTCATGATCGTGGTGGTGATCATGACCGCACTCGCTATGGTCGTGATCATCCTCTTCCAAAAAATGGGGGTCAATATCAAGCTTCGCGTTTAAATTAAATCCCCGCAAATCCAAGACGGAATCGAGCGGCACAACACCCTTTGTAATTGTTTGGATAGGTGCTCTCGGGTTCATATGCATCAACCGATTTTTTAGAGCCGCAATTTCTTCTGGGCCTGCAAGGTCTGTTTTAGTAATGAAGATGCGATCGGCAAAGCCAACTTGGCGCTGCACCTCCTCGTGCTCGTTGAGCTGTTTCTGTCCGTGCTTAGCATCGACTAGCGTAACAACGGCATCTAACACGTAATGATTCGCAATGTCATCATCAATAAAAAACGTTTGCGCAACCGGACCAGGATTTGCCACACCAGTCGTTTCAATGACAACCTGGTCAAACTGAATTTTTTTACTCTTGCGCTGCTCCCATAGCTGATTTAATGCTTCAACCAAATCGCCGCGGATTGAACAACAGACACAGCCATTGCTCATTTGCACAATTTGCTCTTGCGTATCTTGAACCAAAATATCGTTATCGATATTCTCTTCACCAAACTCGTTTTCAATCACCGCAATTTTCTTGCCATGCTCACCGGTCAAAATATGCTTTAACAAAGTGGTCTTGCCGCTGCCTAAAAATCCCGTGAGAATCGTTACTGGTATTAATGCCATCGTGATGTCATTTCTAAAAAGAATGGATAAAGAGCTATCTTACCGATTATTGGGTACGCTGGAGCAGCAATCCCTTGAGATACTCCCCTTCCGGAAAACTAGCCAGAACCGGGTGATCCAATCCCGCCGCCAAACGCCGCATGACCCGGTAGCTTGTTCCATGATCTTGCATATGTGCCATGGCCTCATTCACGGATGAGGTGATCATTTGCTCAAAATGCTGGGGGCTAACAGCGCCCGAGCAGGAAAATGTGAATAGCAGACCGCCCGGGTTGAGCAATTGCAAGGCGGCACGATTAATCTCTTTATAAGCTTTTAGGGCACGCTCGAGATGCTGAGCCGATGGGGCAAACTTTGGGGGATCCAAGACGATTAAGTCAAATTTTTCTTGGGCGCTTCGTAATTCGCGAAGGGTAGAAAAGGCATCGGCATCATGCCAAGTGGCCAATTCCGGAGAATAGCCATTCATTGCCATCTGACGCTGTGCCAACGCTAGGGCATCCCCCGATGAATCAACCGACATAACGCTCTTCGCCCCTCCTTGCAAAGCCGCCAAAGAGAAGCCGCCGGTGTAGCAAAACATATTGAGCACCCGGCGATTGCTTGCGAGCTCAGACACCAGCTTGCGGTTATCGCGCTGATCAATATAAAAACCGGTCTTATGACCTTCTAGCACATCGATTCCATACTGAACCCCATGCTCATTGACCAAAATGAGCTCTCCATCATGCTCGCCAGACAAAATACCACTCTGCTCAGCTAATCCCTCTCGGGCTCGCACTGCAGCATCCGATCGCTCGACCATCAAAGAGCACTGGGTTTGCTCTTGTAAGGCGCTGATGATGGCATCTCGCCAATATTCCACACCTGCACTTAGAAATTGACAAACAATTACGCGGTCATATTGGTCAACAATCAGACCGGGCAATCCATCGGCCTCGCCAGCAATTAATCGAATTGCATTTGTGCCCTTTATCCATTGCTGCCGATGCTGTATTGCGGTACTAATTTTGCGCTTGAAGAAGGCATGATCGATGGCTTCGGTTTCATTCCATGACCAAACGCGCACACGGATCTTCGAGAGCGGACTGTAGGCTCCCTTAGCAATCCAACGACCATCTTGACTAAGGATCTGAACTGTTGCACCCGCTTTTGGCTTTCCATCAACCCGCTTGATTGCAGTGGCATAGACCCAAGGGTGCCTGCGCACAATGGGCCGCTCTTTTCCGGCCTCAAGGATGATGCTGTAGTTCACGCTTTATTACTCTTCACTTTGGCACGGGGGTGAGCATTGTCGTAGGCTTTTGCTAGATGCTGAAAATCCAGCGCAGTATAAATTTGCGTACTGGCAATACTCGCGTGACCCAGCATTTCTTGTACGGCTCGCAAGTCATGGGACGATTGCAGAACATGGCTGGCAAAGCTGTGGCGCATCATATGTGGGTGCACATGAGTAGGCAAACCGGCACGAATAGCCATTGATCGCAAACGGGCCTGAACGGTTCGTGGCGCAAGCCGCTTACCCACAATAGATACAAATAAAGCCTGCTGATCCTGCAACGTTAATAAAGCGCGTTGCGATTTCCAACGCTGTAACGCTGCCATGGCAGGCTTTCCAACTGGAATGGTTCTGCGCTTATTGCCCTTACCAAGAACCGAAACCTCACTTGCAGTCCAATCAATCCAACCCAAAGAATCTCGACTGGGCTCACTATCTAAGCCTAGGAGCTCTGAGAGGCGCAAGCCTGATGAGTACAAAAGTTCGATCAAAGCATGATCACGACTCAGTTCCCAATTGTCGTTTTCAGCCGCCTCCTTGGCAGCAAACTCAATGAGGGCTAGTGCTTGTTCTACCGATAATGCCTTTGGCAGTAACTTACTGCGTTTGGGAGCCTTGATATCAGCAACCGGATTTGATCCTAGTTCGAGCTGACCTTTACATTCCAACAGGAGCCAGTCATAAAAACCGCGCCATGCTGATAAAACCCGAGCAATCGATCGCGCAGACAATCCCTTCGCATGAAGTGTTGCAGTCCAACGACGAATGAGCGCATGATTTATTTGATCGATCGCACACTTCTCGGCTTGCGCATTCTCGCAGAGAATTTTTAAATCGGCGCGATACGCTTTAATCGTATGAACTGATAATTGCCGCACAACATGCAAGTTATTTAGGTAAGCCTCGATCTTTGCCGAGAGAGCGTCCACAATCGTTTACTTATCTTGAGCTTAACCGGCAACCCGCCGCAACGCTGCTGCAGCCAAACCAGCAATTTGTCTTAAATAAAACACGCCCATATCCTCTGTAAAACGTTCACCGTCTTTACTAAGAAGGGCTAAGCCAGCAAAGCGATTTTGCTCCAATGGTATTGCTAATATCGCAACGCTCTGCCAATCATCATCGGCCTGTAAATGGGCTAGCTTTTCTTTAAATACATCTGGGCATTTCGCGAAGGACTGGCAAATGGGGCGTTCTAGCAATGCCTCAAACGCAGAATCGATTGGCAATACTTTACAAACCTCGACCTCAAAGACAGAGGAAAGGCCACTCTCAATTGCGCTACTTACTTGCTGGCTATCTTGCGCTTCAATCAGCTTTTGTAACCAAGCAACCATTGCTACTTGGGTCTTATCATTGCGACTGCCAAAACGCAGCATTTCGTTTAAGCGGGAGTTGAGTTCTTGATTTTGTGAACGTAACAAATGCATTTGCCGCTCTTGCAAGGAGATGGCTCGATCGCTATTGGGATCTTTTAGGCGAACCTCTTGCAACACTTCAGCATGACGCTCAAAAAAACCTGGGCAAGCTTTTAGCCATTGGGCCACTAAGGCTTCTTGTTCATCCTGACTAAGCTCCGGAGCACTCATCACATTTCCTATCCATTTTGTAATTTCTTACGCAGTAACTCATTGAGTTGCTGAGGGTTTGCTTTACCTTGTGAGGCTTTCATCACCTGCCCAATTAAAGCGTTAAAGGCTTTCTCTTTGCCAGACTTAAACTCCTCAACGGATTTTGCATTGGCCTGCAATACCCCATCAATAAGCGCCTCAAGGGCGCCAATATCGGTAATTTGCTTTAATCCCCGTTGCTCAATGATTTCATCAATTGAGATGGCCGGTTTATTGGCAAGCGCATCTTCCCAAATGAAGATGAATATCTCTTTTGCAATCTTGTTGGAAATCGTTCCGTCTAAAGAACGATTAAGTAGCGCCTCGATCTGAGCAATATCAATTGGTAATTCATGAACAGATAAATTCGAACGATTTAACGCCGAGGCCAAATCACCTGCAATGAAGTTCGCAATGGTCTTTGCATGTTTTGCGCCTAAACGACGGACTAGCTCAATAAATAAATCGGCTGTGGCGCGATCCTGGCTGAGGATTTGACTATCGTAAGGGCTTAGTCCATATTCAGATTGCCATTGCGCGCGTAGCGTGGCTGGTAATGCTGGCATACCAGCACGAATTTCTTCAATCCAATCCGAATGAATGACGAGCGGTAATAAATCAGGGTCTGGGAAATACCGATAATCTTGTGCATCTTCTTTACTGCGCATGCTGCGCGTTTCCTGAAGATCAGGGTCATATAAACGTGTCTCCTGAATGACCGTACCGCCATCTTCAATCAATTCAATTTGGCGACGCACTTCATACTGAATGGCCTCCTCTAAGAATCGGAAAGAATTTAAATTCTTAATCTCGCAACGCGTCCCGAATTCACTCTGTCCCATGGGCCGCACCGATACATTGGCATCGCATCGAAACGAGCCTTCTTGCATATTGCCATCGCATACCCCTAACCACACCACTAAGGCATGAAGGGCTTTGGCATAAGCAACCGCCTCAGCAGCACTGCGCATTACGGGCTCAGTGACAATTTCTAAAAGAGGAGTGCCGGCTCTATTTAAATCAATCCCGCTAGCTGGTTCGCCATGAGGGCCAGCAAAGTTCTCGTGAACGGATTTGCCAGCATCTTCCTCTAAGTGGGCTCGCGTTAACTCAACCACCTTTGTCTGGCCATCGACAACGATTTCAATTTGTCCACCGACGACTACTGGTATCTCATATTGACTAATTTGATAGCCCTTAGGCAGATCGGGGTAAAAATAATTTTTACGAGCAAAAATACTGCGCGGAGAAATCTGGGCACCAATCGCCAAGCCAAAGCGAATCGCGTGCTCAACTGCTTGACGATTAAGAACGGGTAATACTCCCGGTAACGCTAAATCAACTGCACATGCTTGCGTATTTGGCTGAGCCCCAAATTGCGTACTCGCCCCACTAAATATCTTGGAATGGGTTAACAGTTGCGTATGCGTTTCAAGTCCGATGACAATTTCCCACTTCATCATGCAATCCCTTCGGGTCTGCGCAAATGCCAATCGCTTGCTTGCTGATACTGGTGCGCAACTTGCAATAGTCGAGCCTCAGAGAAATAATTTCCGATCAATTGCATACCAATTGGCAATCCAGCGCTTGAGAATCCGCAGGGCGCACTCATCGCCGGCAAGCCCGCCAAATTCGCTGACAAGGTATAAATATCTTCTAAGTACATCTGTAAGGGATCTTTGGTCTTTTCACCCAGACCCCAAGCAACATCTGGGGCTACTGGCCCCAAAATCACATCACACTGAGTAAAGGCCTGTGCAAAATCTGCTGCGATGATGCGACGAATCTTCTGGGCTTGCAGATAGTAAGCGTCGTAATAACCGTGCGATAAGACATAACTACCAATTAAGATCCGTCGCTTCACTTCCGAACCAAAACCCTCACTACGGGAACGTTGATACATCTCTAATAAATCAGAGTACTCGCTCGCGCGATGACCATAACGCACCCCGTCGTAACGACTCAAGTTACTCGACGCTTCAGCGGGAGCTAAAACGTAATACACCGGGATTGATAGCTTAGTTTTAGGCAAACTCACTTCGCAAACAGCAGCGCCCAAAGACTGAAGCACCTCTTTAGCAGCTAGAACCGCTTGCGCTACATCGTGCGAAAGGCCTTCGGCAAAGAATTCTTTTGGCAAACCAATTCTTAGACCAGTTAAGGGATTTTTAGCATCTTCGCCCGACCAAGCTTGATTGAGAAAACGCCCATAGTCTTCGCCGCTATCAGCAAGGGATGTTGAATCGCGCGGATCGTGCGTCGACATCGCGCTTAGTAATAGGGCGCAATCCTCGGCAGTTTTTCCAATTGGGCCCGCCTGATCCAATGAGGAGGCGTAAGCAATCATGCCGTATCGTGAAACACGTCCATAGGTTGGCTTGATGCCGGTCAGGCCACAAAAAGCAGCGGGCTGGCGGATCGATCCACCGGTATCGGTTCCCGTCGCAATTGGCGCCAAACCTGCGGCAACCGCGACCGCTGAGCCGCCTGAAGAACCACCAGCAACCCGTTGTGTATTCCAAGGATTAAGTGCCGGCCCAAATGCTGAGTTCTCATTGGAGGAGCCCATTGCAAATTCATCCATATTGGCTTTGCCTAGGCACACCATTCCTGCAGCCTTTGGATTATCTGCGTCTGGCAAGCCCAAACTTGCCACCACGGCTGCATCAAAAGGGCTTTTATAGCCTGCCAACATTTTTGAGGCGGCTGTGGTGGCCCATTCTTTGGTAACAAAAACATCTTTGTGGGCAATCGGGATTCCGGTTAAGGGGCCAGCAACCCCTTGTGATATCAACTGATCAGCACGTCTGGCCTGCGCTCGCGTCTGATCTGGCAAAACATCAAGGTAGGCATTTAGATGCTGATATTTTGTCATCCGCCCCAGAAAAAATTCACATAACTCTAGGCTGGATATTTCCTTACTAATCAATGACTTAGATAAGCTTTTTAGGGTTTGGTGCTGCCAATTCATTCGATCACCCTCGGGACCAAAAAGTAACCCTCGGCTTGGGCGGGTGCGTTCGCCATATTCTGTTCCCGCGTATTTGCCTCGGTGCATGCGTCGGCCCTCAAAGGCTGAGCCAAATCTTCTATAAACAAAATGGGGTGGGGCAAAGGCTCAATCTGCTCAGTATTGACCGCTTGCATTTGTTCGACGAGAGCAAAAACGGCCTCTAATTGTGGCAGCACTACCTCGGCTTCTGAGGCGCTTAACTCCAGGCGCGAGAGCTTCGCTATACGGTGAACTTCATTTATATCCATGGGGTGCTAGAGTATCATTTCATCTTTGAGCTAATTAATATTTCTATTTTCCCACTTACATTATGTTTGGTCTCTTTCGTAGCTATTTTTCCAATGACCTAGCCATTGATCTAGGTACCGCAAACACCTTAATTTACATGCGTGATAAGGGCATTGTGCTTGATGAGCCCTCGGTGGTTGCGATCCGCCAAGAGGGTGGCCCAAATGCCAAAAAAACTATTTTGGCGGTGGGTCGTGAAGCAAAAAGCATGTTGGGTCGAGTGCCTGGAAACATCGAAGCAATTCGCCCTATGAAAGATGGTGTGATTGCAGATTTCACCATTACCGAGCAAATGCTCAAGCAATTTATCAAAATGGTTCACGAGAGCAAGCTATTAAAACCCAGCCCTCGAATCATTATTTGCGTGCCTTGTGGTTCAACACAAGTGGAGCGTCGTGCGATTCGTGAGTCAGCTTTGGGTGCAGGAGCCTCTCAAGTATTTCTGATTGAAGAGCCAATGGCAGCTGCCATTGGTGCAGGGCTGCCAGTTTCTGAAGCTGCGGGATCCATGGTGGTTGACATCGGTGGCGGAACCACCGAAGTGGGTGTGATGTCCTTAGGTGGCGTCGTTTACAAAGGTTCAGTTCGGGTTGGTGGAGACAAGTTCGATGAAGCAATTACGAATTACATCCGACGCAACTATGGGATGCTGATTGGCGAACAAACGGCTGAAGCAGTTAAAAAAGCAATCGGTTCAGCCTTCCCAGGTGCAGAAGTTAAAGAGCTAGAAATCAAAGGTCGCAATATCTCAGAAGGTATTCCCCGTAGCTTTACTGTGACCAGCAATGAGATCCTAGAAGCATTAACTGATCCACTCAATCAAATTGTGACAGCGGTAAAAGCAGCTCTTGAGCAAACTCCGCCTGAGCTAGCTGCCGATATTGCTGAACGCGGCATTATGCTCACTGGCGGTGGTGCCTTGCTACGTGACCTCGATCGCCTTTTGATGGAAGAAACAGGCTTGCCAATCCATGTCGCAGAAGATCCTTTGACCTGTGTTGCTCGTGGTTGCGGCATTGCATTAGAGCGCATGGATAAATTAGGTGGAGTGTTCTCACAAGAATAGGCGGCTAAGCGCCGGAGCGGGCTGTGCAATATAGCGCCCCACCACTTTTCAAGCAAGGCATTCCAGCGCTTGCCAAATTAATTGCGTGCCTTGTAATTAGCCTGGCACTGATGATTATTGATTTTCAGATCAAATCGCTGGACTTTATTCGCAATCAAGTCAGCGTTGTTCTACGTCCATTGGAGCAGCTAATGCTCCTGCCTGGCTCGATGATTTCAGGAGGTAGTGACTATTTAACAAGTCGCAGCACGCTTGAAAAAGAAAATGAGGCTCTCAAGTTACGACAAGCAGAACTCTCCCTGCTAGCCAATCAATCCGCACTTCTGGCGATTGAAAATCAAAATCTTCGCAGCCTCTTAGATTTACAAAAGAAGGTGGCGTTCAAAACTGTCCCTGTGGAAATTTTATTTAATCCACCCAACCCCGTCTCACAACGCGTCGTGATCAATCGGGGTAAAAACCAAGGCCTTCGATTAGGCTCACCCATTGCCAATGACATGGGCATTCTCGGTCAAGTGGTTCGTCTGTATGACAATTCGGCCGAAGTATCTTTATTGGAAGATCGTGATTTTGCAGTCCCCGTTCTTGTCGCTCGCAATGGGCTTCGCGCTGCGGTGGTTGGAAGCGGACGTGGTCAATTATTGCAACTCCGTTACTTACCCGTAGCCAGCGATCTGGAAGTGGGCGACATTCTTTTAACGTCAGGGGTTGATGGGGTATATCCCCCAGGGTTTGCGGTAGCAGTAATTACCAAGATCGAGCGCAATCTTGATCAAAACTCAGCAAATGTCTTCTGTAGTCCGATTGCTGAGGTTAATCGTCACCTCCAAGCACTTGCCTTAATCTACGATCCGCAGTTAGACGCCAAGCCAGCGTCTAACAGTAATGCACCGTCATCGACCGGTCGACGACAAACGCGACCAAAGGGGCAGCTATGATTGATTATCAGAGCGGCTATATTCTTCGCCCAGTCAAGCCACCCTTCATTTACTTTAGCCTACTCATTGCGCTGTTGCTAAATTTTTTACCGTGGGGCAATCATGCGTGGGTTCCAGACTGGCTCATTATTTGCATTGTATTTTGGAATATTCATCAGCATCGCTTTGTTGGCGTGATTACCGCATTTGTATTTGGATTGGTGATGGATATTCATAGCGGGACCTTGCTCGGGGTTCATGCCTTTAGTTACTCTCTGGTGGCATACATTGCAATTGCCTGGCATCACCGCATTACTGCTTTGCCTGTGACCACTCAAATCCTGAATGTATTTCCTATCTTTGCTTTAGTGTCTGTTTTTCCAGTCCTTGTGCTTTGGGCTCTAAATGAGCAAATCTATTGGTGGGGGCTTACAAGCCTTATCCAAGCGGCCATTGAAGCCTTGCTTTGGCCCCTAGCCAGCTATCTTTTGCTCTTGCCGCAACGACGACCGATTGATGTCGACCCACATCGACCTCTATAAGCTTCATGTCCTCAATTAAAAAACCCGATCTCTATTCGTTTCAGGAGCGAGCGCGGATCGCAATCATCTTCGTTGGCGTCTGTTTTGGCTTGCTCGTCGTCCGCTTATTTTGGTTACAAATTGTTAGTCACCAGCAATATTCAACGCTTGCTGAGAGTAATCGGATTGCGATTGTCCCAGTTCCCGCTAATCGTGGCTTACTGATTGATCGCAATGGCATTGTGATTGGACGTAATTATTCAGCGCTAACGCTAGAAGTAGATGCCTCCCAAATTAAAGGTAATGTTGATGATTTAATTAATCAACTATCTGAGATTATTCAGATTAGCCCCAGAGATCGTCGCAACTTTAAGCGCGCCTTGGAAGATTCTCGAAACATGGGTACTTTTCCATTACGCTCCATGTTGACTGAAGCTGAGATGGCTCGATTTCTAGCAAATCGCTATCGCTTTCCGGGTGTCGATGTCAGTGCACGTAATTTTCGTGAATACCCATACAACGAATTAGCCTCCCATCTGATTGGATACATCGGGCGAGTCTCACAAAAAGATAAGGAGCGGATGCAAAATGAGCTTGAGGCTACGAAAGGCAGTCAAGACCCTTATGCACTTCAAGGCGCGTTCTTGCCTGGCATTCAATATGTTGGGAAGATTGGCATTGAACAAACGTATGAAAGGGTCTTACGCGGCGTTCCAGGCTACGACGAGGTTGAAATCACCGCTGGCGGCAAGCCTGTGCGCACTCTATCAAGTAGGCCATCCATCCCTGGCAAAAACGTCATTCTCTCGATTGACATTAAATTGCAAGCCTTGGTTGAGCAGCTTTACGGCAACTATCGTGGGGCATTTGTCGCCATTGAACCTGAAACGGGCGATATTCTCGCCTTCGTTTCAAAACCGAATTTCAATCCCAATGATTTTGTCGAAGGCATTGATCCTGTGACTTGGAAGGAATTGAATGAATCCAAGGAAAAGCCGCTCTATAACCGACCTTTGAAAGGAATTTATCCTCCCGCATCAACCTATAAGCCCTTTATGGCACTCGCGGCCCTTGAGCTCAATAAGCGCAAGCCTGAAGATGCGATTGCCGATCCAGGGTTTTTTACATTTGGCAATAATACCTTTCGTGATATTAAGGTGGGTGGTCATGGGATGGTGAATATGGAGAAATCTCTAGTGGAGTCTTGCGATACCTACTACTACCTGTTAGCGCGCGACATGGGCGTCAACATGATGCATGATTTTATGAAGCCATTTGGCTTTGGTCAGCTGACAGGAATTGACTTAGAAGGAGAAGCAAAAGGCGTATTACCGTCGACGGAATGGAAAAAAACTGCTTTTAAGAAGCCTGAACAACAAAAGTGGTTCGAAGGCGAAACCATCTCACTCGGAATTGGGCAGGGATATAACGCGTTTACGATTTTGCAATTAGCGCACGGACTCGCCAATATGCTCAACTACGGTGTCGTGATGAAGCCTCACATTGCAAAGGCGATTGAAGATCCATTTACACGCCAAAAAGAACTCACAACACCCAAAGAAAGTTATCGCATTACCCTCAAACCCGAAAATGTTGAAATCATCAAAAAGGCAATGGCGGAAACCAATAAAACGGGTACATCAGCATCATCATTCCGTGGCGCGGCCTACACCTCCGGTGGCAAAACGGGAACGGCCCAAGTCTTCAGTTTGAACTCAAAAAAGTATAACCATGCCTCAACCCCTGAGTTTCTGCGCGACCATGCTTTATTCGTGGCATACGCGCCTAACGACAAACCCAAAATTGCCATTGCAATGATCGTTGAAAATGCGGGCTTTGGCTCTACGCAAGCCGCGCCGATTGCTCGCAAAGCACTTGATTACTACATCGATGGTAAATGGCCTAAGGAGATTCCGGAATGGAAAAGAGTGCCTTAGTCCGACTCAAATTATTACTCTCGCAAGCCTTTAGTGGTTTTGATCCTCGTCTGGGCCTCATTTTCTTAGCCCTTGCCCTAATTAGTTTCTTTGTCTTTTTATCGGCAGGCCAGGGAACGCCCGTAGCGCTTATCGATCAGGTCCGCAACCTGCTAATTGCCTTTGTGATTATGTGGCTGGTTTCACAGATTCCGCCCAAATGGCTAGAGATAGCTGCGATTTGGGTATACGGCATTGGCATTGCTCTGCTAATTGCTGTTGCTCTTTTTGGATTGGTTAAAAAGGGGGCAAGGCGCTGGATTAATGTTGGTATTGTGATTCAGCCATCCGAGATCATGAAGATCGCGGTACCGCTGATGCTCGCCTGGTATTTCCAGAAACGCGAGGGCATTCGTTCGGGGTTTGATTATTTAGTGGCAGCGCTATTGTTGGCCTTACCAGTATTTTTGATTGCCCGTCAACCTGATTTAGGAACCTCTTTGTTGGTGCTTGCCTCTGGCCTTTATGTGATTATTTTGGCGGGCCTTCCTTGGCGTTGGATCATTCCTGTGGTGGCGATTGGCACAATTGCGATTCTTTTATTAGTTGTATTTAGTGGCAGCATTTGTGCTCCTGACGTCAATTGGCCATTGATTCGGGAGTATCAAAAAAATAGGGTTTGTACATTGCTAGACCCATCAAGCGATCCCCTTGGAAAGGGCTTTCATACCATTCAGGCCGTCATTGCGGTTGGTGCTGGTGGGTTTTTTGGCAAAGGCTGGCGCGAAGGAACTCAATCTCATTTGGAGTTTATTCCTGAAAAACATACTGACTTTGTGTTTGCCGTTTTTGCTGAAGAGTTTGGATTTCTTGGCAATGTTCTTTTGATCCTACTCTTTTTTGCACTGATTAAGCGTGGCTTGGCGATCTCAGTCAATGCACCTACTTTGTTTACGCGCCTCTTGGGAGGCGCTATCAGCATGATCTTTTTCACCTATGCCTTTGTCAATATCGGCATGGTCACTGGACTCCTACCCGTAGTAGGCGTCCCCCTCCCGCTCCTTAGCTATGGCGGCACAGCCCTTGTCACGCTTGGGTTTGGGGCTGGTATCTTGATGAGCATTCATCGCCATCGACGACTCGTACAAAGCTAAGTAGTAACAAAAAACGGCAATAAAAAACCCAGCCGAAGCTGGGTTGATAAGAGATTGCTCTCGATTACTTTTTACGCTTATTCACAGCGTCTTTAAATGCCTTGCCAGCAGAAAACTTCACAGTCTTGGAAGCGGCAATTTTGAGAGGCTCACCAGTTTTTGGATTGCGGCCCATGCGAGCAGCACGTTTGCCAGAAGCAAATGTTCCAAAACCAATTAATTGCACCGAGTCACCTTTGGTTACTGCTTTGATGATGTGCTCAATAGCAGAATTCAATGCGTACTCTGCTTTTGCTTTAGAAATCTCGGCATCGTCAGCAATTGCTGCGATTAAGTCTGCTTTATTCAAGTGAAGCTCCTTGTTGATTGTTCATTGTGTCGCGCACATGCGCTGACGCAATTGTAAACACAAAATGTTATAAAAATAAATAATCTTTTGAAAAAAATTGGCCGCGGAGCCTTTTAGGATATGACTAATCCAAAACGACCAAGTCAACGACAAAATACTGGGTTTCTGCAAAACAATTCGTCGGTAAACCAACACGCTGCTCATACTGCAACGCAACTTTACGCCCCATATTGGCGTTAATCTTATTGGCAACGGCATCATCACGCACCGAAAAGAAGAACTTTTCAGACATGGTTCCTGGCATCGAGACCATCGCTAACTCGCCTTCCCAGGTCTTACAGAGCCAGCCCCGTTTAGAGAACTTTTGCACATAGCCGGCTCGTTCGCCCTCCGCATAGCTCCAATGAAGCATTAAATAGGTATAGCCGGCAGTTAAAACGCCGCCAATCAGAATTAAAATAAGGAGTGATCGAAAGAAACGTGCCATATAAGTTACTGAATTAAAAAGCTATCTTACTGGATTAAATTGACCAAAGAGGATGAGTTCATGATGCGCCCCATTACAGCTTCGTATTTATTTAGCGTCAGCACCTTGCTTATATTTCCAGGTGTCTCATTGGCCAACACGGGTGAGTCGACTTATCAGCAAGTTTGCGCCAGCTGTCATACTCCCGGAGTGGCGGGGGCTCCGAGGCTGGGCGACAAAGCAAAATGGGCAAAGCTAATTAAAGAAGGTCAGGTTCAGATTACGGCCCATGGCTACGTTGGGGTTCGTGGCATGCCCGCCAAAGGGGGAAAGCCGGATTTGAGCGCCAGTGATTTTGCGGCATCGGTTGTCTATATGGCCAATCAGGCGGGTGCAAACTGGAATAATCCAGATGATGCCATGTTGAAAAAAATCGATGCGGAAATCCAACGTCGACAGGCACAGCTTCGTAAATAGGAATCGGCATGGAGATTCGGCATAGTATTTTTCTGGTCTTTTTGGGGTCGGCACTATTTATTTATTTTCGGGGTAAGGTACGCTTTGGTCTATTGCGCTCCCTCACTGATTATGTGGTGTTATTGGCGCCCATCAACACATTGATTTATTTGTTTTCAAAAGTAGGACGTAGCGCCTACCTACCCGTTAATCAATTCCCAGAATTACAGTCCCTAAAAGATCGCTGGCAAATCATCCGGGATGAAGCCTTGGCGCTTCAAGATAGCGGGCAAATTCGTCAAGCAACTGGCTATAACGATATTGGCTTTAATTCGTTTTTTCGTACTGGCTGGAAGCGTTTTTATTTATATTGGTACGGCAAAGATCTCCCGTCGGCCGAAGAGTCCTGCCCCCAAACAGTAGCGCTCCTTAAATCGATCCCAAGCATCAAAGCGGCTATGTTTGCTTCATTGCCGCCTGGAGCAAAATTGGTTCGCCATCGGGACCCCTATGCCGGATCATTGCGCTACCACTTAGGGCTTGTAACCCCAAACAGCCCAAAGTGTTTTATTGATGTCGATGGTGAACCCTATTATTGGAAAGATGGCGAAGCGGTTGTATTTGACGAAACCTACATCCACTTTGCGGCCAACAATACTGAACATCAACGGATTGTCTTGTTTTGCGATATTGAAAGGCCATTGCATACCAAAATCATGCGAAGCTTTAATCGCTGGTTTGGTTTACAAGTGATGAGTGCGGCAGCCTCACAAAATGTTGAGGGCGAGTCACTCGGTTTTGTGAATGTTCTCTTTACCTATTTTTATCGGCTGCGGATGCAGACCAAAAAGCTGAAGGCCTCACACCGAGGGATCTATTACATTGCTAAGTGGGTGTTAATTATTGGCCTTATTTGGTTGATTTTTTGGTAATGGAAAAAATTCGGGTTTCCAAACTACTATCCGAACGTGGTTTGTGTTCAAGGCGGGAAGCAGATGCTTATATTGAACAGGGACTGGTAACCGTTGACGGAGAGGTTGTTCAAGAATTAGGTACGCGAGCCTTTCGGCATCAAACGATTGAGTTACGCTCTGGCGCTAAACGCCAACAAGAGCAACGCCTCACGATTTTGCTTAATAAGCCAGTAGGCTATATTTCGCACTTAGATGATGAAGAGCAATATAAGCCAGCAGCGTCCCTCATCGTCCCTGAAAATCAATATGCGAACGCACCTCAACGAACCGAGCGCACCATCTTTAAAAGTCTCGCCCCTGCTGGACGGCTTGATATTGATTCCTCAGGTTTATTAGTACTTACCCAAGATGGGCGGATTGCCAAGCTATTAATCGGCGAGGATAGCCCGATTGAAAAAGAGTATCTGGTTCGCGTCTGCGGCAAATTGTCGGATGCGGGTTTGCGCTCTTTGCAGCATGGGCTATCGCTTGATGGTAAGGCACTAAAACCAGCCAAAGTAAGTTGGCAAAATGAAGATCAACTTCGTTTTGTATTACGGGAAGGTCGTAAACGACAAATTCGTCGCATGTGTGAGCTCGTTGGGCTCACTGTTGTTGGTCTAAAACGAATCCGCATTGGCCAAATAAGTCTCGGATCACTGCCAAGCGGGCAGTGGCGCATCTTAGGCAAAGAAGAGCGCTTTTAGACCACCAGGGGGAAAAGTGTCAATTGCATTGCTCGCTCACGCACTGGAAGCAATGCTGCGTATTCAGGGCTGCCGGCCCAGCGGTTTGCATCCTCTAGACTTGAAAAACTAAGCTCAACAAACGTATCAAAAGCTGCGGCGTTTAACTCGTTCCAAAACGGTTTCTCGCAAACTCCTCTGCGTAAAATCTTGCCGCCATACAGCTCGACCGTTGCACTAACCTGGGCTCGATAATCATCAAAGTCTTTAGGGCTCTGTATTTTAAATATTCCGATGACATGAACGCTCATGACCGTCCTTAACTAATTAACTGTGCATGATATCGATCATGCAGCTCTTGGGGACCAGAGATACTAGTATGAAGGTCTTTAAGTAAGCCGTCATGCAATCGATAAATACATCCATGAATTGAAATAGTCTGTCCTTTTGCCCAAGCATCTTGCACAATATTAGTTTGTCCAATATTGATTACTTGCTCTAATACATTAAGCTCACAAAGACGATCTAACCGAGCATTCTCCTCCTCAATGGCACAAAGCTCATGATGATGCTTATCGTGCACATCTTTAATGTGTCGAATCCAGTTATCGGCGATTCCAATGCGGGTGTTATTCATGGCAGCAGCAATTCCTGAACAACCGTAATGGCCAACCACAATAATATGCTTAACTTTTAGGCGATCAATTGCGAATTGAATGACCGACAGCGCATTGAAATCGGTATGAACGATAATGTTCGCGATGTTGCGATGAACAAATACCTCACCAGGCTTAAGTCCGACGATTTGATTGGCGGGAACCCGCGAATCCGAGCATCCAATCCATAAATACTCAGGATTTTGCTGATCAACCAATCGTGAAAAATAATCTGGATCTGCTTTTGTCACCGATTCGATCCACTGGCGATTTTGCTCAAACAATCGCTCAAGATCGGGCTTTGAATTGTGATTACCCATTTTTATACCTTTGGTGGCAATGAAGTCTAATATACAAGATCTTGTTATTCCCTCATATATATGTCAATGAAGTTATGAGAATTTGTAGAACTCTATTCTGTGTATTTTCTTTTTTGTTTACTCAGTGCAGCTTTGCTCAAGATGAAGATACTGCGGGAGAACCAGATAATCTCTTAAGACTAAAAACTGATTCGTTTAATTACAGCAAGGATTCGATTTTAGAGTTATGGGTTTATCAAAATGGATATGGTGATGGCAATCTGAGCGATATTTATCGACTTCGATTCTATCAACCACTATCGATTAATCAATGGAAGGGCATGATGCGGATTGACACTGCCTACAACTCCACTTGGGGGCCAGCAGCCCCGGGTCAAAGTAGTGGTCAATTTAGTGCAGGTAATACGATGCTCACCATCTGGGGTATGCCACCTGATTTTTTCCCCAAATGGAATCTAAACCTGGGCGGTCGAATTATTTTTCCGTTTGGTAATAATGGCCAGTGGGCGGTTGGCCCACAAGTGAGCGCATCATTTGTACCGCAATCGCCCAGTCAATCTCTACTATCTGATTTTTCTCCGCTTGTTCGCTATATGTATGGATTTGATAGCAAAAATAATTCATTTGCAGTTAATCCATCGCAACCACCGTTATTGCGATCGCTTCAACTTTTTCCAACCGTAGGCCTGCAATTAACTCCAAGAACTCAAATCCGCTTTTGGGATGAAAACGGGATTCTGTATAACACCGCAGGTGGTGGTTGGTTTGTACCACTTGATGCGATGGTGACACACTCCATCAGCAAACATCTTTTATTTGCCGTTGGGGCCAGTAAGCAAGTAGTTCAAACCTTTAAGTCCTATGATTGGTCCATCTATGGAAAGGTTTCTTTGCGATTTTGAGCAATTTCTCTTTATTCAGTGGATAACAAAAAACCACCCGAAGGTGGTTTTTGTTTAAAAAAAGAGTGCTTAAGCCGCGGCCTTATTACCAGCCCCTAAAAATTCAACAATTTTCTTGGCAGTTTCAATATAGCGCTCATTCATTTTGCGGTATTGAGCTAATTCAGCCATTAATGGGTTCTCAACCTGCTCAAAAGACGCATCCTCATAACCAGGGTGATACGGCGCTTCATCAACCAGCTTGCTATTCATAGATCCTCCAAAAGTAAAAAAATAATTAGATGAGATCAATGTAGCATAGGAAATTACAAAATAAATCTATATAGATCAGTAGCTTATGTTATTAGCATTACTTACGGATGGGTTTTTTGTAAGGCCTGTTTCATTTTTCAGCACACCATTTCGTATTACGAAATATTCAGCGATTTATTGGCGCCCTTCTCAATTACCGCCATCCCCTCAGCCACCGAATATAGAGCGCGGTAGTCAAATGCAACTTTTGCCTTATTCATGGAGACGGAAAATGGATAGCCCATAGTACGCACTGCTTCACGTACAAGTGGTGGATCTCCTTTGAGTGGCAAATAATTCCATCCATTTTCTGTAAATCGTGCCAAAGGCCAAGCAATCGATAGTGGGATCGATAGGGTTGGTACTGCATAGCCGCTGGCCTCAAGTCGTGCACTCAGAAATTCGCGCAGGGTCATTTGCTCCTCATCCCGAATAAAAAATGCTCCGCTAGGAACATTTGCTATAAGAACTTGCAAGACTGCTTGGCATAAATTGCCGATATAACAGGTGGAATAGGGATAGCGACCGTGACCAAACCAACCAAACTGTCCACGATCTGCCGCGGGTCCGATTTGGCGATCGATGATGTCTCCATTACCCCAAACCAAGGCGGGTCGCAATGCGATTGCGGTAAAACGCTCTGATGCGCTCGATAGCACCAATTGTTCAGCTTGTGCTTTTGAGTGAGCATAATGCAATGAATCTTGATGGCAAATTGGCACGTCTTCTGTAGCATTTTCGATCGGCACCGAGTCATTGAGCGCCACATTTGCACAGCTCATGTAAATAAATTTACCAACGCCCACTTGAGTCGCAGCCTCAAGCAGTCGTTTCGTCAACTGAATATTCAGCCTCCGATAGAGCGATTTGGGACCCCATAGCCCAACGTGGGCCGCACAATGAATCACGCAATCGTGACCACGAACCAAAGATTGCAAATCATTCGTCGACAGAAGATCGATCTGGGTCGTATTGACCCCACGCTGATTTAAAGATTTCGCATCCGCCTCAGATCTGGCGGTGCCACTGATCGAGTAACCCTCCTCTAATAGGCGACTTACTAAATGCCGCCCAATAAATCCCGTGGCGCCAGTGATCAATATTTTCATCTTTGCTATGCTAGCGTAATTCACATACATGGATGATTAATTACTCTTGAGTATTTACTGGATCTCACTACTTCTCGCTGGCGCTTGTGAAATAGGCTGGCCCTTAGGTTTGAAACTCGCCGATCTTCCCAATATGAAAATTTGGGGCATTGGTATTGCTGTAATCAGCATGGCCCTTAGTGGGGTGCTGCTTTGGTACTCACTAAAGGAAATTCCGATTGGAACCGCCTATGCAGTTTGGACATCGATTGGAGCTGTGGGTACGTTTACTCTCGGAGTCTTAGTTTTTGGTGACCCTAATATTCCGATTCGCTGGATTGGTGTTGCGCTAATTTTGCTTGGGGTGATCCTGCTAAAAATGGGCTGATGCTTAATGCTTTCTAGCTCACAAACTCAATTTGCAACGCTTTCATGAGCTCACCAACTGTAAGAGTTCGGGCTTTATAAAAAGCGCTGCCAGCCCATAGACTCTGATGCTCTGCATTATGTGAGCGGGCTGCTGCTTGGCGTAATTGGCCAGTGAGTGTATTTTGGATTGGGAACGGTAATGTCGACTTAGCATCCATGTGGCGAGTAAACATATTCTCAATCCCTCGAGCCCAGCGCCCCGAGAAGCCTTTTGTAAAAATACTTGGTCGCGGATTCTCGTCTAAGAGAAGGGCCTTATATTCAGAAGAGGCTCCCGATTCAGGGCAACACAAAAATGCGGACCCCATTTGCACAGCACTTGCTCCAAGATCCAAGGCCTTTCGAATATCACGGCCATTCATCATGCCGCCGGCTGCAACCACCGGGATAGTGCAGCGCTTGACCAATTGATGCAAAAGATCAAATGTTGATAAACGCTCATCAGGACTATCGATCTCAAATGTTCCGCGATGGCCGCCCGCCTCAATGCCTTGAGCAACAATAAAGCTGGCACCCGCTTGCTCAATCTTTAGCGCCTCCTCAAGACTGGTTGCTGTAATTCCGATGGCGATACTAAGCGCCCTGGCCCGCTGCATAACCCATTCAGGCGGGATACCAAAATGAAAACTAAGAACCGCTGGCTGCAGCTGCCAAACGGGCTCTAATTGCGTTTCAAGATCGGGGAAAAAGGGTTGTGCTGGAATACTGAAATCAATGTCTGGCGCCAATTCTTGAAGAGGCTCTATCGCCATCTTTACTGTTTTTAGATCTGGTAGTACAACATTTTGAAAGATGAAGAAATTAGCGTTAATTGGCCCCTGGGTCAGGGTCTTCACACAATTTAGATCTTGATGAATCATTTGTGGGGAGCTATATGCAAACCCAAAACTACCCAAACCGCCTGCATTAGAAACCCCCGAAACCAAGGCTGGGGTGGTAATGCCCCCAGCCATTGGGGCCTGAATCACAGGGATAGAAAGATTGGCGAATGAAAACATACTCTATCAATCCACCATGAATACAGCCAGCTAAAGTCGCTTGCCAACAACGACTAATTTGGGGTCTCCATTGAGAGTGCCCCGCATTTGAGATCCATTCACTTGTCCATTAAACGAATATTTTTTTCCATTGCTCTCAAAATCAAACCGAATCCCATCCCCCCGAATTCGGCCATCCTCAAATGCAATCGAGCGCTTACCTTGTGAGGTAATACTGCCATCAAAGAACTGCTTTTTCTGGATAAACCGAATTGCGGTTTTATCTAAGCCAGGCAAACCCGCAAACTCCCATGTGCCATCAATATTTGCGGGCACAATCCATAAATAAATGGTTTCATTTAATGTGCCAATCGTGGTCTCGCTCGATCTGACCGACACCTCTTGATCAGGAATCCAAGATTCCATCCGAAATGTATTGGAAACCACTCGAGTCCCAGGTTTCATCTTCAAAATCGTTGGCATCAGTCTTAAATTTAGGCTTTCACCCAAAAATAAAGTTAGAACTGTTGCTGATGAAAAGTCTTCTACAAAAATATCGCCCTGTTTAAAGGTCACCAAGTTTTGTACATTCTCACGAATCGCATTGCGCTTTGATAGCGCAACCAAATCGGGGTTGTATTCAATTCCAACGGCACGAACACTATAGCGCTTGGCTGCTTGTATTGGAATGACGCCATCACCCGAGCCAAGGTCATAGACTATATCACCAGGCTTTACTTGCGCTAGTGCGAGCATCTGCGTTGCTGTATCGACCCTCGTGGGTACCCACATAATGTCTTTTCCATGGGCGGCCATTCTCAATTGAAATTGGTCATCTCCATAGTTATGTAATGCACAACCGGTTGACAGTGAAATGGTGGATATGATGATGGCTAAAAGGCGCATAAATGTCCCAAAGGTTATTTTTGAGCATTGTATGGGGAAGCCATCTACCCGGAGACAATAACCCTCTAGTTTTTAGGTTGAGCCAGTCAATAGTGCTTATTTAAAACAGAGCGCCTAAATCATCAATTGATAGAGGGTCCAACATAAATTCAAGACCACCAGGGCAATTAATGTATTGAATGTAAATTTCATGCCGAGCACATGCAAACTGAAATCTGGAGGCGGAGTATTGATACCCTTGGCATGAATTAAACGTCCAATAATCAGAAAAATTCCTGGCGCAAGAACTAACCACCACGGTGCTTCGTTTAATTCCAAACAGGCAATCAGAATAATTCCGAAAGGGACATACTCAGCAAAATTGCCCTGCGCACGAATTGCCCTCTCCAAGTCCTCGTGGCCTCCACTACCCAAGCCGACCTTATTCTTTCTTCGCAAACTAATGACATTGAAAGACAGCTTGATAAAGATAATGGTCAGAACAGCAGCAATGGTGGAGGTTACTAGTAGCATATTGAGATCCTAGATAAGCTAAAGACGTTAACGTAACCCCAAAAGATCTAGAAGAGTGGCATATGGTTAATATTTTGATAGGTCGGTATTAAAAATCCTATGACTTCTCTGAACTAATTAGAACTAGATTCAGGGCTTTGGTTAACCGCTCTTATATTGCGATAAGTTCGCATCATATCCATCATTACGGCCGTGCTCCAAGCAAAACAAAAAAGACTGCTCATAGAGAGAACCACAGCAAGAATGCGATATCGGCTTGGTAAATTTGAAACGGCCCCCTCTGCCCCAATAGTCGTGTAAATACTACCGATCACAAAAATTGCATGATCAATACTGGTTGCTACTCCATGCTTTAGTCCCAATATAGAAAGTATTCCAATTTCACTTAAATGAATTAAGGCAAGGGCGGATAGGCCCATGAAGAAAAAAATTTCCATTCTGAAGTATTGATTTTTGGCAATCAGTGTTTTAGCGTGCCGGTGATATATAGATTGAGCACCCCACAAACATAGTCCGTGATACACGATTAGTATGAAAAAGACTACGATAAATCCGATCAACAAACCAAAGGAAGATAAATCATCAATTGAAATTTCTCTCATTACGAGCTCTCCAATATGTAATTCTTGTCGCTTATTACACCATTAAATAATGATGAAACTCTTGTTTGCTGTGTAAAAAGAAAAACCACCCGAAGGTGGTTTTAGTGTTTCTTGGTGGCCCGGGGCGGAATCGAACCACCGACACAAGGATTTTCAGTCCTCTGCTCTACCGACTGAGCTACCAGGCCAAGAGTTGAGATTATATAGGATCAATTACTCTTGCTTTTTGGTGACATCAATACCAAGTGCTTTTAGCTTGCGATAGAGATGGGTTCGCTCAAGGCCAGTGAACTCTGAGATACGGGTCATGCTACCCCCCGTGACCACCATTTGGTATTCAAAATAGGCCTTCTCAAAGAGATCGCGCGACTCACGAAGTGGCAGGGAGTAGTAGCTTTTTGCAATTCCGCTAATGTATTCATCCTGATTCGTAGTTTTAGGTAAATCAATTGATTTGGGCTGGGCTTGAGGTTCTAGTTCGTCTGGTTTTTTCAGGGGGGCTCGCTCAAGAGCTTTGCTGACTGTCTTTAAAAGCTTCTGGAGCGCGATGGGCTTTTCCAGAAAATTAAGGGCGCCAATACGTGTTGCTTCAACAGCCGTATCAATAGTTGCATGACCAGACATCATGACCACTGGCATCGTTAGCAAATTATCTCGAGCCCACTCCTTTAATAAAGTGATGCCGTCAGTGTCTGGCATCCAAATATCGAGGAGTACCAAATCGGGCTCCATTTGCTCTCGCACTGCTCTTGCCTGATTGGCACTCTCAGCGGGATATACCGTATGACCCTCTTCGGTCAATATCTCGTGTAATAACTCACGGATGCCCATCTCATCATCAACTACCAAAATGCTCGCCATCGTTAGGTCGCCTCTTTAGCAAGCTTTACAAACAAAATAGATACTTGGGCGCCCAATACATCGTCTCCTTGTTTGCGATTACGGATCTCAATTTTTGCACCATGATCATCAATAATTTTTTTCACGACCGCCAATCCCAATCCAGTTCCCTTAGCCTTGGTTGTTATATAGGGCTCAAATGCTCTTGCTAATATCTTAGCCTGAAAACCAGGCCCACTATCAGTAATCGTCATGCGCACTGCAGATCTATTTTGATCGGCATCTTGAATTTGCACAAGCTCCGTTGTGATCTCGATAAGCTGTTGAGGACGATTGGTTTCTAGACTAGCATCTTGAGCGTTTTGTAAGAGATTATGAATTACTTGCCGCAATTGCGTTGGGTCGCCCATGACCCGCGGGCACCTAGAATCCAAACGAACCCCGATGTTGCTGCCCTCATACAAACCCATCACCTCTTGAATCAAACTATTTAAATCAAGGCTTCCCAAGGTTGGGCTAGGGGTCTTAGCAAAATCCCTGAACTCATTAACCATCTGCTTCATGGCTTGTACTTGACCAATAATAGTATTAGTGCTGCGCTCGATCATCTCGTCTTGGTCGGGGCTTAATTTGCCAACGAGCTTTTGCTGCAGGCGCTCTGCCGATAACTGAATTGGCGTGAGTGGGTTCTTAATCTCATGCGCCAAGCGCCTGGCGACTTCACTCCATGCGATCGAACGTTGTGCCGCAATCACGTCACTAATATCATCAAACACAATCATCCTTAGGCTAGGGGAAAGTTGGGTTCCACGTACAAATAGGGTTGAGCCAAGATCGTTCTCGTACTCATTAACAGGGTGTACCTGAATTTGCTTTTGCCAAACTAACTCGGCTTTGTTAGCTTCCCCTGTTTTGGCAGAGGTAATTAAATTTTGGGTAGCAAAGCCCTCACGGACTGCGCCATCAAACTCAGCCAGCTCGGCAACCGAGTTAAGGGGCTTACCAGTAATGGACAACAGGTCTTGCCCCAAAATCTTAGCCGCCCCGGGATTGCTAGATGCCAAATTAAAGTTGTTATCAAAGATACAAACGCCGGCTGTTAAGTTGCCCAGTACGGTCTCCAAAAACGACTTTGATTCCTGGAGCGAATCGCGCGCATCCGAGAGCTGCTTGGTCATGACATTAAATTGACGGGTCAGCATACCCAGCTCATCGCCGGTATCAAGTTCAGGCTTGGGGCTTAGATCGCCCTGTGCCACCGCCTGGGTTCCACGTAAAAGCATTAACAGCGGTTGCGCCAACTGACGACCCAAGAGAAGCGCCAAAGTTACTGCAACAAATAAAGCAAAAAATAGTGTGAGAGTGAGCGTGCCGATATACATCTTGCGTAGCCCAATACGCCCCAGTGCTTTCTCTTGGTATTCGCTATAGGCAGACTCAACCGCATAAATATTTTTGGCTAATGGCTCCGGAATGAATCGAACCAGTTGTAAGAAGTACTTATCGTCAACGTATCGTGAGGCACCGGTCTTGGTTGGGATGGCTTTTTGGCGAACAATGGGGACGATTGCGCGCACGCGGTATCCAGGCTGCCCCTTGGTAAGCTCAATTTCATCGAGGAAGGTGATGCCGTTTTTCTGAAAGGCCTCAGCTACGACCTCAGCACTGGGCGCTGGGAAAAATTGTTTCGGTCTGGATTCAGTGCTGAGAATCAAGGTGCGCTGCATATTAAATAAGCTCACCTCCTGTATCCCAAACTGATTGCGTATCTTGGCAATCATGCTTCCCACCTGTTCGGAGCTCGTGCCCGACGGAACCTGAACTACCTGCTCCGCAATAAACTTTCCCTCCGCCAGAATTTCTTCTTGGGCAATGCGCAAGGTTACGCGTCCTAATTCCAAGCCGGAGTTCAGAGCAGACTCCACCTTGACGTCAAACCAGGTCTCAATACTTTTTGAAACGAATTGCCACGATACGCTATACAAAATAAGGCCTGGCACTACCCCAACCAAGGCAAAAATCATGGCGAGCTTCGCAATTAAACGCGTACCAAATCGACCCTTACGCCAACGAATGCTAATAACCACTACCAAAATAATGATGGTGAGTAAGAGCAAGATCCCCACCACAATATTGGCGGCATACAACCAAATGAAGTATTGATCAAAGAACTCAGTATTGGATGTAGCGGTTGATAAGAGAAGCAGCAAAATCAAGGCAATCAGACCGCTTAATAAAGTAACCAGCGGCAAGGCTCTGCGCTTAATAAAGTCTTTATTGCTGAGGGTAAATACAGGGCTCATTATTTGCGCCCTGTTACAGAGGTCATCGATGTGTTAAACGGAAAGCGCAACCACTCCCCACTTAAAGACCAGTCTCGACTGTTGAGCGCGTCCACCTGAAAAGGTTTTGGTAGCTTTCCAAGATCTAAAGTCATTCGTAGTGCTGCCTCGTATTGCTTATCGACATCAATCGCTGCAGCCTCAATCACGCTCCAGCCACCAATCGTGCCAGCGATGCGCAATGCCTCCACTAATGAGCTCGCATTTAATGCCAACCCTCCAGCATTGATACGGTATTGATTAATCAGCGGTTGATGCGATAAGCGAACTTGACGCTGAACATTGACCGCTTTTTCATCAAACCAATACCAACGGCTGCGGGTTAATTCAAACTGAACCAGAAAATGGAGCGTTACTCCCTTTTTTAAGGCATTTTCTAGGCCGGGTGGCAATTCAATTCCAAAATTGGCGTTTAATAACCAAGCGCTTTCAACCTTTTCCAACTCTGCCTGCTTCACCTTGATGACTTGTGCTTGGGCAGGGCCAGTCACGCACACCGCGATCAGGCAAGCCAGTCCCCACAAAGAATGTCGTAAGAAGGTGGTCATGGTTGATGCTTTTTTAATAAGCCATAAAAAAATCCATCGTGATACTCGCTTGGCAGCAACTGGCCTGGTGCTTCTAATCGTAAAGCATTTGGGTGGTCTTTCACAAACCGGGCGATCTGCTCTTCGCCCTCTTCAGGAAAAATAGAGCAGGTTAGATAAAGCAATGTGCCGCCGTTCTTTAACATCGCCCAGGCATTCTCAAGAATGGCTCGTTGAGTCTTGACCAAGCGCGCAAGGTCCTCGGATCTGCGTAAAAAGACAATGTCAGGATGACGGCGCACAATTCCAGATGCGGAACAAGGAACGTCCAAAAGAATCTTGTCAAATAAATTGCCGTCCCACCAATCCTGTTGACCGGCATCGCCTGTTATTACGCGCACTTGATCATTAAGAAGCCGAAGTCGAGTAAGCGTATGCACTATTTTCTTTGCACGGTCTGCATCAATCTCCAGCGCAATCAATTCTGCGGGCTTGGCGTCAATTGTCTCTAAAAGATGTGCGGTCTTTCCTCCGGGAGCAGCACATGCATCTAGGAGCCGTTCGCCTTTCTGTGGGCTAAGTAGAACTGGAGCAAGCTGAGCCCCGGCATCCTGAACGGATACAGCCCCCTTCATAAACTCGGGCAACTGGGAAACCGGTAGCGGGACATCAATGATCACAGCGCTCTCCAACGGGACATCAGCGAGCCCAGCAATGGTTTGATAAGCAATGCCCGAACCCTCTAACTTCAAACCATAATCAGCACGCGTATTGACCATTTGATTGACCCGCAAGGTGAGCGGGGGTAGCGATTGTTGATGGCTACAAATGCTCTCCCACTGTTCTGGGTATGCTTTCCGAATCCGCCTTAACCACCAATCTGGGTAAGGAAGTCCGAACTGAATGTTCGGAGCGCCATTGTTTTGCACTGCAGTGGCGACTTTGCGCAATACAGCATTGATTAGCCCTTGGGCATGCCTTGTCTTAGGCGACATCCCTGCCGCCTTCACTGCCTCATTCACAATCGTTGGAACCGCGTATTGGTTTTGAGCGCGCCCTTGATTCATGATCAGCATTGCTGCAACCGTCAGGAGAACATCAAGTTCCTTGCTTGGCTTTTTGCTCACATACTTTGAAGTGAGCGCTTGGGAGCGATTCCAATTGCGCAAGGTTGCATAGGCTAGGCTTTGGATTGCGGGTCGCTCTGTTTCATTCAATTTATCAAGCAGCGTACTTAATGAGCGCCCCTCGTGCACAACTTGCATCACGATTTTTTTAGTCTCCAGCATTAGCTGGGCGAGAGGGGCGCTGCGTTTAGCGACCCCATCATGATTATTGATCTTAGACAGGATAGCTTCCCGTTTGCGCCATCTTCGTCAGGATCGCTGTGCTGACTAAATTAAACATGACTTTATTTCCATTATTTTCAAACAGGCCAACCTGAAATCCGCTCAAGACTTCTCAGGAAAAACATTGCGTCTTCTCTTTGGGCCTTCCTAAAAACCACTGCCGACCTGTGATCTTTTTACCCCCAGCATTTTGTACCTCAAGCAGCTCAATCGCGCGATCCCCGCATTGGACCAGAACCCCTTGCTCACCCTCTCCCAAAATCGTGCCGGGTCTTGTATCAACTGCGTCTTTTGAGGTCTTCGGTACACGAGTAAGCCAGACTTTTACAAGCTCACCCTCAAGCTCTGTGCTTGCGCCAGGCGCTGGATTGAGCGCGCGCACCTTGCGATCAATCAGCTCGGCTGCGCTCGACCAATCCAGTTTTGCCTCACTCTTCAGAATCTTATGCGCATAGGTCACCCTATTTAGATCCTGAGGATGCAATATTAAGTCGGTAGTATCAGCAATTAATTTCAAGGCCTTAACAATTAACTCACCCCCCAGTTGGGCCAAACGGTCGTGGAGAGTTTGAGCAGTATCGTCATTTGTGATCAACAATGCTTCGTCGATTAAGACAGGGCCAGTATCTAAACCTGGCTCCATTTCCATAATAGCTACTCCGGTCTTGGTATCACCCGCCTCAATCGCTCGCTGAATGGGGGCCGCCCCGCGCCAACGTGGCAGTAGCGAAGCATGAATATTAAAACAGCCCCTGCGACCCGAACGCTTTGCCATATCCAAGAATGCTGCAGGCAAAATGAGGCCGTAGGCAACCACAACGATTACCTCGAAATCCATCCGGTCTATTGCGGCTAGTGTCTGCTTGGCCTCCTCTGACAGCTTTTCATCCTTATTCTGCAAATGCAGGCTTTGTGGTTGCAGTACCGGAATATGGTTGGCCTTCGCAAGACGTTTGACCGGGCTCTCTTGTAATTGCAAACCGCGTCCCGCAGGACGATCGGGCTGAGTTAGAACAGCCACCACTTCGTGACCCGCTGAAAGTATCGCAGCCAATGCGGTAGCGGCAAAGTCTGGGGTGCCGGCAAAAATAATTTTCATGATGTCTCGCTTAGCGAAGACCAACCATTTCTTTTGCCCGCTTTTTGAGTTTTGCTGAAATCCGACTCTGTTTTAAGGGTGACAAATACTCAACAAATACTTTGCCCTGCAAGTGATCCATTTCGTGTTGCAGACAAACTGCCAATAAACCATCGGCCTCAAGCTCAAATGCCTTACCATCTTGGTTTAAAGCCTTCACTCGAATTCGCTCAGGGCGCTCTACCTCATCAAAAAATTCAGGAACGGATAAACATCCTTCGCGCCATGATTTCTTTTCAGGGCTTGCCCACACCACCTCTGGATTAATGAATACCATTAACTGATCCCGCTCCTCAGAGGTATCGATCACAATAATGCGCTCATGAATATCGACCTGAGTGGCCGCAAGCCCGATCCCTGGCGCCTCATACATGGTTTGTGCCATGTTCGCGACAATGGTTTGGATGCGCTCATCTACGGCAGCTACCGGCTTGGCAACCTTATGCAAGCGTGGGTCAGGGTAATGAAGGATGGGTAAGACAGCCATATTCCAATTATCTTACAAACAAATCCGTTTGGCCCTCTAGTGAGGCCTTTTTACTATCGTAACAATGAGGGATGCACAAGCAACTCCAAGCAAACGCCGATTTTCAAATTCAATCGATTGCGCAAGGCTCCTCGCTTTATCCAAAACGCTTATTGGATCTGAGCGACCCACCAAAAAGGCTTTTTTATATTGGGGACATTGGGTTACTGACACAGCCGATGTTGGCGGTGGTGGGGGCGCGTAAAGCCTCGCCCTCTGGGCTCTTATTAGCGCAGTACTTTTCCAGTGCACTAGGTCTTGCCGGATATCACATCATTTCTGGGATGGCTTACGGGATTGATGGCGCCGCACACCGAGGCATCTTGGACATCGGGGCAAGCTGTAAAACCATTGCGGTTTGCGGGAGCGGGCTCGATCGAACCTATCCACCCGAACATCGCGAATTGGCCAGGCGTATTGCCACCAACGGCCTACTGCTCTCAGAATATCTTCCGGGAACCGGCCCAAAAGGCTTTCATTTTCCAAGGCGTAATCGACTCATCGCCGCTCTATCTTTAGGTGTTGTGGTGATTGAGGCGGCCCAGAAATCTGGATCCCTAATTACAGCCTATCAGGCAAGCTCCCTCGGAAGAGAGGTTTTCGTTTTGCCTGGACCGATTACATCACCCCTTTTTGTAGGGTCTCACCAACTGATTCAGGAGGGGGCGAAATTAGTTAGGAGTGTTCAGGATGTGCTTGAAGAATTGCCCAATGTCCGCCCCCATTGAGAGTAAATCGATTAAGTTATTGAATTTAAACAGTTTTATCCTATCTTGTGCTTATGGATGCCGGGATTTGTTTGACTTTTTACAAAGACCTAGGCTAATAATAAAAAAGGGGTGAAGACGAGCTCTTTTAAAAAACCGTTTAAATTAGTCTTCCTTTTAGCCCTAATAGGGGTGCAAAAAACTTATCTTGATTAGGCATAGTGTGGCAACCAGTACAAAGTCGAGCAGCAAAAAAAATTTAGTCGCTGAGCACCCAAAAGCGCTCATCATTGCTGAAAAACCATCGGTAGCAAACGACATTGCTAAGGCCCTGGGCGGCTTTACCAAGCATGACGAGTATTTTGAGAGTGATGCCTTTTTGATCTCTTCAGCTGTAGGCCATCTCCTTGAAATTGCCGCCCCTGACGAATATGAAGTCAAACGGGGCAAGTGGTCCTTTGCTAATTTGCCGGTGATTCCCCCGCATTTTGATCTGAGACCGATTGCAAAAACGGAATCCCGCCTTAAGGTCTTACAAAAGCTCATTAAACGCAAAGATGTAAATCGGATTATTAATGCCTGCGATGCGGGCCGTGAAGGCGAGCTAATTTTTCGCTTGATTACCCAACACGCCAAAGCTCCGCAAAAAATTGAGCGCCTATGGCTTCAGTCGATGACACCCACTGCGATTCGGGAGGGCTTTAGTAAGTTGCGCTCGGACGATGAGTTAATTCCCCTTGCGGATGCGGCACGCTGCAGATCCGAGGCAGACTGGTTAGTGGGGATTAATGGCACCCGAGCCATGACCGCATTTAATAGTAAGAGTGGTGGATTTTTTCTAACGACGGTTGGGCGCGTTCAAACACCAACCCTATCGATTGTTGTCCAGCGCGAAGAACAAATTCGGAAGTTTGTATCCAAAGACTACTGGGAGGTCCGCGCTGAGTTCATTGCCGCGGCCGGGGTTTATGAGGGTCGCTGGATCAATCCTGATTTTAAAAAGGATCCCACAGATCCTGACGCGCGAGAAAATCGCCTATGGAGCGAAGCTGCCGCCAAGAGCATTGTGGCCGCCTGCCGAGGAAAAAAGGGAAGCGTCTCTGAAGAATCAAAGCCCGCAACGCAACTGGCGCCCCAACTTTTTGACCTCACGAGTTTGCAGCGTGAAGCGAACGCGCGCTTTGGTTTCTCTGCCAAAAATACCCTGGGGCTTGCACAAGCCTTGTATGAACGCCATAAGGTCCTAACCTATCCCAGAACAGATGCGCGTGCGCTCCCTGAAGACTATTTGGATACCGTTCAAAAAACTATTGAGCAGCTGGGAGAGCACACTCAAGAATACCGTTCTTTTGCGAACGCAATCCTCAAAGGTGATGGTAAAAAATCATGGGTCAAACCCAATAAGCGGATTTTTGATAACAGCAAAATATCGGATCACTTTGCCATCATCCCCACGCTCGAAGCGCCTAAAAGTCTAAGCGAGCCTGAACAAAAGCTGTATGACCTAGTGGTTCGTCGATTCTTGGCAGTGTTTTATCCTGCCGCCGAATATCGAGTCACCACTCGCATCACCGAAGTGTCTGGCCATCAATTTAAAACTGAGGGCCGCGTCCTTGTTGAGCCGGGCTGGTTGGCTGTTTATGGAAAATCGTCTCAGGCAGATGATGAACTAGTGCCCGTCCAAAAAAATGAGTCTGTTCAAAACGAAACCGTTGAACTGGTCCCTTTAAAAACCAAGCCACCAGCGCGCTACAGTGAAGCAACTTTATTGTCGGCCATGGAAAGCGCAGGGAAATGGGTCGATGATGACGAAATGCGTGAAGCAATGGCCGAAAAAGGTCTTGGGACGCCCGCGACGCGCGCTGCGATCATTGAAGGTTTGTTGGCAGAAAAGTACATCGTTCGTGAAGCCCGCGAGTTAATACCAACTGCAAAAGCATTTCAATTGATGACCCTTTTGCGGGGCCTAGACGTTGCTGAGCTCACCCAACCCGACCTTACAGGAACCTGGGAACATAAGTTAGCGCTGATTGAAGAAGGTAAGCTTGATCGCAACACCTTCATGCAAGAAATTGCACAGATGACACAAAAAATTGTCAAGCGTGCAAAAGAATTTAATAGCGACACCATTCCGGGCGACTATGCCACTCTAAAAACCCCCTGCCCGCATTGCGGCAAGGCCGTGAAAGAAAACTATCGACGCTTTGCCTGCGAATCCTGCGGTTTTACGATTAGTAAAACCCCGGGCGGTCGAGCATTTGAGTACGAAGAGGTTGAATCTTTGCTTAAAGAAAAAACCATCGGACCGTTACAAGGCTTTCGTAGCAAAATGGGTAGGCCCTTTGCGGCAATTATTCGTCTTACAGAAATACCACTTGATGATGCGGATTATCCCAACGCAGGCTTCAAGCTCGAGTTTGATTTTGGCAACTCAGGAGGAGAGGATGAGGAAGCCGTTGACTTCACCGGCAAAGAAGCGCTTGGAGTCTGTCCAAAATGTTCTGGTGCGGTATACGAGGATGGCATGCGCTATGTTTGCGAACATAATACGGGTCCTGCTAAAACCTGTGACTTTAAAACTGGCAAAGTCGTCTTACAGCAAGAAGTGGGCTCTGATCAAATTAAGAAGCTCTTAAAAGAAGGTAAAACTGACCTCTTAACTAACTTTAAATCCAATCGAACCGGGCGTGGCTTTAAGGCTTACCTGGCCTTAGATCCCAAGGGGAAAATTGGTTTTGAGTTTGAGGCTAAAGCGCCTACCAAAAAACGCGCGGGCGATAAGAGCGAAAGTGTTTCGGAGTCCAAACCAAAACGCGCAAGTCGCTCCAAAGCAAAATCCGACGAATGAGTAAGCGCCGGAATAAGGGCCGATGCAAGCGTTGACCAAAGTAATCCGCGCGAGCCAAGGGCGCTAGCAACATATAGGTTTGGTAAACCCGATACAGCACCTATGATCGGGAGTCGATCTTTGCTTACGCAACGCACGCCAACAAATTGATCAGTCACGGTTAGCTTGGTAGGATCAATTATGTGTGGTCTCAATAGTCCCAGTGCCAGCCGACGATTGTGTTCATCGCTCGCGGCGCTTGGTTGTGTGCAATTCTGATTCTCATCATAAGTCGAGCCAACTAACCAACGATATGATTGGGTCTCTCGATTCCAAACCGGAGGAGTGCAATAGCCATCACCGGATAAGTTTATTTTGGGGATGTACTCTAACAAATCGGACTGTCGGTCAATTCTAAAAATGCTAAGCTGGCCCCGCACGGGCTTCAGATAAAGCTTTTGACCAAATGGGGTCAAAAGATCTTGGGCACCAAAGGCATTTGCAAGGACAACTGTTTGTGCTGTCGCTATACAGCTGCCATTTTTATCCAAAGCGCACCAGAGGTCGCCTTTCCGCTCAAGGGATTCAATGGTCTTAGACCAAATGGTCTGCAATCCCTTGCAAAACAGAATTCGTTCTTTACATAACTTCGCAAGATTGATAGAGCCGGCGCCAGGAAACCAAACGCCTGCACGCCCAATCCCAAAACGCTTTTGAGCATTCTCAGCCGAAATGTATTCCCCAATGTCAGCCGTAATGCCCAATTGAGTTAATTTGTTTTGCAATGCCTCTTCATCAAAAGAGGCCTCGATCTTAGCAAGGGCAAAAACACCGCGCTGGCCCCATGCGCCAGCACAGTCAAGCTCGACCATCCGATAGGCGGCCAAGGCTAAACGATGTAATCTGCTAGCTGTGCGACCAAGAGCTGGATGTGTGATTGCGCCATCATGAGCCGATGTCGCTTGACCAGGTCCAGATGCACCATCGACAATACACACTGAGATGCCAAGGCGGTGATATTGATTAGCAATCGAGGCGCCAGCAATGCCGGCACCGATCACTAAAACATCAACCGGCTTGGAAAGCAAGTTGCTTATGCTTGAAAGCGACTGGCAATCTTGGTTTTAATTTCGAGTAGCTCTTTTGGTAAGCGCTTAGCCAATTTATCAAAAAGCTCTTGATGTAAATCGAGTTCGACTTTCCAATCATCAGCACGAACTGCAATAGATTGATTAAATTGCTCGGGCGACAAGGCTAAGCCATTCCAATTGAAATCTACATGACTTGGCGATAGGCCAAGTGGTGTTTCAGTTGCGCCCGCTTTGTTTTCGGTTCGGCCCAAGATCCACGCCAAGACGCGCATATTCTCACCAAAGCCCGGCCAAATAAACTTGCCATTTTCATCTTTGCGAAACCAATTCACTAAATAAATTTTTGGCAAGGTGGCGCCTTCTGCCTCAAGCTTCTTGCCCATATTGAGCCAATGCTGAAAATAATCGCTCATGTTGTAGCCCGCAAACGCAATCATCGCAAACGGATCGCGCCGCACGACACCAACCTTACCGGTAATCGCAGCCGTGGTCTCTGAGCCCATTGTTGCGGCCATATAAACGCCCTCGGTCCAGTTTCGAGCCTCGCTAACCAAGGGAACTGTATTTGAGCGGCGACCCCCAAAAATAAACGCGTCTAATGGAACCCCTTCCGGGTTATCCCAATTTGGATCAACCGCGGGGTTGTTGGTTGCTGCCGTCGTAAAGCGTGCATTAGGATGCGCGGCTAAGCGACCGGCTTTGCCATCTTCAGGCGTCCAGTCCTTACCCTGCCAATCAATTAAGTGACTTGGTGGGGTCTCCGTTAAGCCCTCCCACCAAACATCGCCGTCATCCGTGAGCGCCACATTGGTAAAAATGACATCTTCATTTAATGAGTCAAGGCAATTGGCATTGGTCTCGCGATTGGTGCCAGGGGCCACACCAAAATAGCCCGACTCAGGATTAATTGCGTAAAGACGTACCTGGCCAGTTTTTGGATCTTTGCGAGGCTTAATCCAAGCAATGTCATCGCCAACCGTGGTTACCTTCCATCCTTCAAAACCCTTGGGAGGGATCATCATTGAGAAGTTGGTTTTGCCGCAGGCTGACGGAAAGGCTGCTGCCACGTGGTATTTTTTTCCTTCAGGAGAGGTGACTCCTAAAATCAGCATGTGCTCTGCCAACCATCCTTGTTCGCGCCCCATGGTTGAGGCGATACGCAAAGCAAAACATTTTTTTCCTAAAAGGGCGTTGCCACCATAGCCCGAACCAAACGACCAAATCTCTCGCGTTTCGGGGTAGTGAACAATATATTTAGTTGGGTTATTAGGCCAAACCACGTCTTTTTCACCGGGAGCCAATGGCTTACCGACTGAATGAACGCAGTGAACAAACTCGCCATCGGCCCCCAATAACTCAAGAACCGATTTGCCCATGCGCGTCATGATGCGCATATTAATTGCGACGTATGGGCTATCGGATAGTTCAACGCCAATATGTGCGATTGGGGATCCGAGAGGTCCCATTGAAAAAGGAACGACATACATCGTGCGACCCCGCATGCAACCCTCAAATAACGGGGTTAGAGTTGCGCGCATCTCGTTGGGATCTACCCAATGATTGGTTGGCCCTGCATCCTCTTGATGGGTTGAACAAATAAAAGTTCGATCCTCAACGCGCGCCACATCCATTGGATCCGAAATCGCTAAATACGAATTCTTGCGTTTTTGCGGATTTAGCTTCTTGAGGCTACCAGCCTTAACCAACAGCTCACACAACGCATCGTATTCGGACCGAGATCCATCGCACCAATGGATCTGATCGGGCTGGGTTAGGGAAGCAACTTCTTCAACCCATTGAATCAATTTTGTGTTCTTTACATATGGTGGAACATTCAAATTTACTGTGGCGGGATTGGCTGGTTTATTCATGGGACCCTCAAACGTAACCGTTTAATTTTTAAGAAGATTATTTAATGCCTGCGCAAAATTTATAACAATTTTAACATTTGTGTAACGTTAAATTGACTGATTATTTGCCAATGCAAAACTCACTGAAGATCTTGCCCAATAGGTCGTCAGGCAGCAGTTTTCCAGTAATTTCGCCGAGACAATTTTGAGCGCAATGCAACTCCTCAGCAAATAATTCCAGGGCACGATTACCGCCAAATCCATGCATCATGGCTTTTTGTAAATGATCCTTTGCAAGCCCGATGGCGCGAAGATGGCGGGAGCGCGCAGTGTAAATTCCGCCGCCTGCGTTTCCTTCCCACCCTGCAAAACGTAAGATTGTTTCTTGAAGCCGACTAATGCCCTCACCCGTTTTTGCTGATATAAAAATTTGTTTTACGCCTAGCCCGATTTTTGTGTGACCTTCTTTTTGGCCCTCTAGCAAATCCAGCTTATTCATCACATCCAGAATATGAGCGCCTGGATGTACACGTTCCCTGACCGCCTTCTCAATGTCAACAAAATTTGCTTCGGGCGCCTGTGTAGCGTCGTGTATTAATAAAACGATATCGGCTCTAGCAATTTCATCCCAAGTTTGGGCTACGCCGATTTGCTCTACAACATCATTAGACTCGCGAATACCAGCGGTATCAATCACATGCACAGGTATGCCATCAATTGAAATGTTTTCAATGATTCGATCGCGTGTCGTGCCCGCAATTGGTGTGACGATTGCTCGCTCCTCCCCTACCAATGCATTTAATAAAGAGCTCTTGCCTACATTTGGAGAACCAACGAGTGCTAGACGAATACCATCGCGCAAAATTTTTCCTTGGCGCGATATATGAACAATTTGCTCCAGGTCGTTCATAATTTTTTCAAGGCGTTGCTGTGCGTTGGCGGCCTCAATAAACTCAATTTCTTCTTCAGGAAAATCAAGGGTTGACTCGACCAAGATTCGTAACTGTGTAATTTGATCAATCAATTCATTAATCTGATCAGAAAAGCGCCCTTGCAAAGAAAGGTTTGCTCCTCGTATGGCAGCATCACTTTGAGCATTAATAAGATCAGCGATCGCCTCGGCCTGCACCAAATCAATCTTGCCATTTAAATACGCCCTCAATGAAAACTCGCCCGGCCCAGCGAGCATGATCCCTTCGGGGGCTCCAAGCTCCATGACGCGATTGAGAACCAATTGGGTGACGCGTTCCCCACCGTGACAGTGAAGCTCAAGCACATCCTCGCCGGTGAATGATGCGGGCGCTTTAAAGTACAACAATAAAACTTGATCTATTTGCTCTTGGTGTGCATCTTTTAAAACCAAGTAATGCGCAAAGCGGGGCTTGGGTTCAGAGCCGAGAAATGTTTTGGCAAGCCCAATAAGATCGGGACCAGAAACGCGAACAATCCCAACGCCGCCAGCGCCCCGAGGGGTTGCTATCGCAGCAATGGGATTTTTATGCATTCAACCCCGATCCTTAGCGGCCTAATTGGCAGGTCGCTTAATAAACATTTGATTAATTTGCCACTGCTGGGCAATTGACAAAATATTGTTAACCACCCAGTACAACACCAATCCTGCTGGGAAGAAAAAGAACATGACGGAAAAGATGATCGGCATCCACAGCATGATTTTTGCTTGAAGTGGGTCGGGTGGCGTAGGATTTAAGCGCGTTTGCACAAACATCGATACGGCCATAATGATTGGCAAAATGAAATAGGGGTCGGGTACCGACAAATCCTTAATCCAAAGAATCCATGGTGCATTTCGCATTTCAACTGATGAAAGCAAAACCCAATAGAGAGCAATAAAAACAGGAATCTGCACAACCACCGGCAAGCATCCGCCTAAAGGATTAATTTTTTCTTGTTTATACAGGTCCATCATCGCGCGATTTAACTTCTGAGGATCGCCCTTAAATTGCTCGCGGAGATTCATTAATCTTGGTTGCACCTCTTTCATACGCGCCATCGATTTATAACTAGCCGCAGATAGCGGGAAGAAAATTAATTTAATGATGAAGGTCAAAATAACAATTGACCAACCCCAGTTGGCTACGTAGGAATGGATTTGCTCTAAAAGCCAAAAAATGGGTTTGGCAATGACCGTGAGATAGCCGTAATCTTTAATTAAGTCAAAACCGGGGGCAATTTTTTCTAAAAGCGTTTCTTCCTGGGGGCCGATAAACAAGCGCGTGCTTTCAACATGGCTGGATCCGGATGCAATTGCGGCAATCGGGATTTGTAAACCAATTCGAAACAGGTTTTGCTCAACTTTTCCAACGTATACGTCTCTTGCTGACTTATCGCTTGGTATCCAGGCGCTTGCAAAATAATGTTGCACCATGGCAATCCAGCCAGGCTCTCCAGCAGGTATTTGCTTTGGAATATCCGCCTTATTTTTTTCGATATCAGAAAAATTAATCTTGATAAATTTATCTTTGTTGGTATATAGCGCCGGGCCAGTGAAGGTGCTGTAGAACTCACTGTCACTCACGGCCGAACTATCCCGTACGATTTCGTTGTAGAGAACCAGGCCACTTGGATTGGCCTGGTTGAGCTGAGTAATGCGATGTTCGACCTCAATAACATAACTTCCATCGACCAGATAATAGGTTTTTTCAAGACGAACTCCGCCACGCTCATTCACAAACGTTACAAACGATTTGTTATCAACGCGTCCGCTTTTGCTCACTACAAAGGAAACTGTGTGATTGGGTAATTCGTTGCTGCCCGCCGAGATGAGGCCCGATCGAACAAAGTATTGGTTTTGTGGAGTAATTTGCAATAAAGCGACCGGTTTTTGGTCGGGCATTAGTTGTTTCAACAGTTTTGCGCTGACGACGCTTGCGCCCGTTGCATTAATTTCGAGCTCTAGGACATCATTTTTAATGGTGTGTTTTTCACCGGCGGCTAAATTAGCCGCATTAAGCACTGGGGATTGCTGAGGAGCGGGTAGGCTCTCTGTCTTGGGAAGGTCGGCTGATTTTTGTGCCCGCCCTGGAGCAACGGCTGGGGGCTGAGTTGCGTTTGCGGCAGCGGGCAGGCTCTCGGGTACTTTAGATGGGCTTGGTGTTTGGCTCGAAGGCGTTAGTGGTGTTGGGCCAAAGAGCGCTTGGCGACCATCGTAGATAAGCCAATTGTTATAGAGCATTAAGCCCGAAATCGTTAATACCGCCCAAAGTAGTGTGCGCTTAATGTCCATAGTTATTGATTCGTTTCAATTAAGTTTTGTTTCTTCTGCTCATGATCAACTGGATCGTAACCACCAGCCGACCAGGGGTTGCATCGCAAAATACGCCAACTGATTTTACCGATGCTTTTTAACGTAGAGTGTTTCTTTAGGCATTCGCATGCATAGTCCGAGCAACTTGGCACGAAACGGCACTGCCCACCCACAAAAGGTGAAAATGTCAATTGATATGCCCTTACTAAATAGCCCAGCAATCGGTTCATGAAACCAAACCTTGTAGTTGGCTCTTAAGCGCTTGGTATTCTCCGTTACGAAGTCTTCCGCGCGTTGATCCGCCTACGGGTTTTTTTAATCGAATGACAAGCTCTACGAAATTACCATGGGTCTTGTTGCGAGTCATTTCTCGCGCGGCTCTTTTGAGACGATTGCGATCTACCGCCCGTTTGGCAAATTTTTTTGCAATTGCAAGGCCAAGGTCGGGGATGCCATCCTTCTTTGATTCCGCATATATGGCCCAGGCTCCACTGCTTACTGGACTAGTTCGCAAAAGCGCCTGGATGCGTGCTGACTTCAATTCATTACACTGCTAGTCTTTTGCGACCTTTAGAGCGACGCGCATTGAGTACGGCTCTGCCGCCTTTAGTTTTCATGCGCACCCTAAACCCGTGAGTTCTTTTACGGCGCGTTACAGATGGTTGATATGTTCTTTTCATGATTTGTCCTAAGAAAACCCTCTATTTTCTCTATTTGCAAGGATAGCGTCAACTTTATATCCGGGTTTTGCCTAATTATTTTCACTAAACACCCTAGGCGTTTGATTTAAAT